>VGRE01000324.1 GCA_016875435.1 Deltaproteobacteria bacterium
GAGCTCGACGCCGCGCTGGCCTTCGAGCTTGGGCGCTGAGGTTCGCCCGAGGGAGGGGGGGCGGGGGGCCAGCCGCCCGCGATGCCCCCCCGATCAGGCTCCTCGGCGCGACACGCGCGCCGAGGTGGTCCCGAGTCCATTGCCGGCCATTGCGAGAGGACCGGGCGTCGGTGTTTTCGGGGTACTCTGGCGAGCCAGACACAGGGTAGATCAACTGAGAGAGGAATGACGCCCACATCCATCCTCAATATGCTATAGTGGAAGCTGGAAGTCTCATCTATCTCCCGATTCGAACAAGTAGAGTGCCACGTGGGTTTCAAGAGCTATCTTCCTACCGCTTCGGCCCTACCGTTGGCTGCATTGGTCGTGACGCTACTGTATCCGAGCGCGACTCGGGCAGAGACGCATACGACAATCGGAAAATGTCGGTTCGCCGGTTCTCAGCCGTCGAACGCAATGGGGATTGGGCCAATGACGGTGTACCACAATGGCACCCTGCGGCTCACAGGCTCCGAGGGTGCAACGCAGATTTACACGGTGGACGGCGGCGACGTGTGGGTCGTCTATTCATCGCATGAGGAAAAGACGCGGTACAAGTTTCGCGGCGGAGCTGTACAGTATTGCGACGAGAATATCTGGCGTTGAAATAGATTCTCATTGCCGTATGGGATTCCATCCGGGCAGCCCTCGAAGGGGATGGTCGTGGTAGTCTGTCCGCGTTCGGCGCGGCGCTCGCCTTGGAGGTCGCGCGCGGCTGGCGCGAGGATGTCAACCTCGCGGACCCCGGGGACGGAGCCGCGTGCGGCGTGCTTCGAGCAAGGCGACCCCGGGAGCCGCTGCCGCCGCTAACCCGCCCATCGCCGTCGTCAGTGTTAGACCCACGCCATGCTCTCCCTGGTGCTCGTGACCCTCGGCCTCGCAGGCGCGGAGGCTCCGGCGCCTCCCCCCATCCGTGAGGTGGGAAATCTCGTGTACGACGGTATCCCCGAGATCCCCGCGACGATCGGGGAGCGCACGCGGCCCTATGCTGCAACGCGCCCCACGTCCGTGTTCGCGTGGTCGGCGTTCGGGGCGCGCCTGCTCGTGGGCACCCGCTACGGCGAGGTCACGCAGGTCCACGAGACGGACGGCCCCGGTCGCCAGCTCGTGCAGCGAACGTTCATCGAGGAGCCAGTGGCCGGCGCGGCGACCGACCCTAGCCGCCCGGACGGGTTCTGGTTCTCCGCGGACAAGGGCGGCCGTGAGGCATGGCAGTTCTGGTGGCTCGACGGCGCGACCGGACGCACCACGCTCCTCACCGACGGCCTCTCCCGCAACGAAGGCATCGTCGTCGCCCCGCGCGGGGGTCGCTTCGCCTTCGCCTCGAACCGACGCAACGGAAAGGACTTCGACCTCTGGATCCTGACCGGCAGCGACCCCGCGAGCGCGCGCATGGTGATGGAGGGCGAGGGCCAGTGGAACGCGCTGGGTTGGGCACCCGACGAGGGGCGCCTGCTCGCGAAGCGCTACGTGTCGATCACCCGCAGCTCCCTCTGGGAGGTCGACGTCGCCACCGGGGCGCGGACCACGCTCACCCCAGATGCGGAGGGCACTGCGGTGGGCGGCGGCGCCTGGCTCGCGGACGGCAGCCTGCTCTACACCACCGACGCGGGCGTGGAATCCGCACGGTTGGTGCGGCGCGGCGCCGACGGCGCCACGCAGGTGGTGTACGCGGACGCCCGTTGGCCGGTGGAGGGCCTGGCGGTGTCGCCGGACCAGCGGCAGGTGGCGTGGACGGTGAACGAGGGGGGCGCGAGCGCGCTGTACCTCGCGCGGGCGGACCGCCTCGCGAAGCCCCGTCGCGTGGTGCTCCCGCTCGGAGTGGTCGGCGGCATGGACTTCGACCCCGCGGGCACTCGCCTCGCGATCTCGCTGAACACCCCCACCTCGCCCGGGGACGTGTGGACCGTGGACACGCGCCGTGGCGCCCTCACCCGCTGGACGACCGCCGAGGTGGGCGGGCTACCCGAGGCGGCGTTCCTGCAGCCCGAGCTCCGGAGCGCACCATCCTTCGACGGTCGCGAGGTCCCGTACTGGCTCACGCTTCCGCGGGCGGCGTCGCCGGAGCGGAGGGCGCCCGTGATCCTGGTGATCCACGGCGGGCCGGAGGGGCAGACTCAGGCCACGTTCTCGCCGAACATTCAGTACTGGGCGAACGAGCTCCGCGCGGCCGTGATCGCCCCGAACGTGCGCGGGAGCACCGGCTACGGACGCACCTGGGTGGACCTCGACAACGGGCGCAATCGCGAAGACTCCGTGCGCGACATCGGCGCCATCCTCGACGCCGTCGCCAAGGACCCTCGGCTGGATGCGGGACGGGTCGCGGTGACCGGCGGCTCCTACGGCGGCTACATGACGCTCGCGACCCTCGTCCACTACGGGGATCGCGTTCGGTGCGGCGTCGACAGCGTGGGCATCAGCAACTTCGTGACCTTCCTGCGCAACACCGAGGACTACCGTCGCGACTTGCGCCGGGTCGAGTACGGCGACGAGCGCGACCCAGAAATGGCAGCGTTCCTCGAGTCGATCTCGCCGCTCACGAACGTCGCGCGGATCCGCAGCCCGCTGCTCGTGGTCCAGGGCATGAACGACCCGCGGGTGCCGGTGACGGAAGCCGAGCAGATCGTGCGGGCGGTGCGCGGGGCCGGCGGGACCGCCTGGTACCTGATGGCGAAGGACGAGGGTCACGGCTTCAAGCGGAAGAGCAACCGCGAGGCGCTCATGGACGTGACCACGCGGTTCTTCGAGACCTGTCTCCTGCCGACAGCGGGCGGATAGTCGCACCCCATGCGATTCGCCGGCTCGGACGTGCCGGCGGCGACGAGCGAGCCCTGCACGTTGGGGCCGGCGACGGTGGTGAGGTCGGGGTAGCGACCAGACGGCCGAGGTCGGCGTGGTTTCCAGCCCCACCTCGCCACCGGAAGCCGCGGGGCGAGCCGAGGGCAGCCGGGGAGCCCGCGACCGAATCAGGCCCGCGCGGCGGCCTCGCGAACCCGTGCGATCAGGCGATCCTCATCCTCGACCGGCACTTTTGTCCAGGGGAAGACGTGCTCGGGAGCTGCCGCGCGGTCGAACCAGAAGGCGGGCGCGGGCACCGGGCGTGTGAGGGGCGCGGCGAGCAGCGCCGCGAGCCAGACGATGGTGTCGGCGCCTTCGTCCGGCGTTCGAAGGATGCTTTTCGTGATGCGCCGGAACCGCGGGAGGCTCGTGGCGACGCCGGGCGAGTCGGCCCAGCCGGGGTGCATCGCGTGCTGACCGGAGCGGCGCGCGAGCACGACCTGCGCCCGCTTGCAGCGCGCGTAGGCGGCGACGCCGTCGAAGGGGTCGGGGGGCGAGAAGGTGGCGTCGACGTCGAGGCGCTGGGTGTACATGCCGCCGCTCGCGACCCAGATGCTCGCGGCGGGGCGGAGGCGCTCGTCGAGGAGGTAGGGCCCTACGACGTGCGTGGCGACGGTGCGCTCGAGGCCGCCGACCGTCTCGCGCGTGGCGGCGAGCATGCCCGCGTTGTGGACGAGCACGTCGGGGGTGGGCACGTCCAGCGCGCGGACGGAGGCGAGGTCGGCGACATCTAGTCGTGCGAGGCGGAGATCGCCCGGAAGGCCGGCGCGCGCGGCCTCGCCTCTCGCCAGGTCGCGGCAGAGCATCCACACGGTGGCGCCCAGGGCGGCGAGGGCGGCGCTCGCGGCGAGGCCGAGCCCCGAATTGGCGCCGGTCACCGCGATGGTGCGACCGCGGAGATCGGCGTCGATGGCGGAAAAACTGCGGGCGTGGCGGAGGAAGCCGGGGCGACCGAAGCCGAAGGGATCGAGCGGGTGCATGGGAAGGAGGTAGCCGCGCGGCGCGCCGGAGTGGTTCTAACCACCAGCGCCAGTGTCGGGCCCCGCGTCAGCCTCGGTGCCGAGTCTCCGGCTAGTTCTTCTTCACGCCGACCGGCTTGCCTTGCTTGTGCGGGTTGGCTTTCGCTTCCTTCATGGGCCTTTCCTTGGGGGACTCGGCCTCGGGGGGCTCAGCCTTCGGCGGCTCCGCCGCGACGGCCTGCTCCGGCGCCGGCGGGGTGGCGCCCGACGCGGCCGGCATGGCCCCCGGAGCGCCCCGCAACCTCGCGCTCTCGGTCCACGTGGCGCCACCCGGACGCGCGCGCGCGCCCACGCCCCGCCCCTCGCGGAATGCGATCGCGG
>VGRE01000325.1 GCA_016875435.1 Deltaproteobacteria bacterium
CGCGATACAGATTCGCTCACCAACACGGAGAGTTGCCATGGGCATGCCCGTTCCTGTCGTCGTCGCGAGTCGTCCGCCGCGCCGGCGGTGATCGAGGCCGTGCTGAGCGACGCGGCGGTGCCCTGGATGATGCCGGGGATGATGGGTGGCGCCGTGGCCGGGACGACGGATCCGCGCGGAATGGGTACCGCTGGTGGACGTGAAGCTCCCCTAGCTCAGCGCGCCCGGTCGCTAGGGGAACGTGGCGCGTAGGTACTCGATCATGTGTTCAACCTCGTCGTCGGTGGAGAGCTGGGCGGGCATCGTGCCCTTGCCTTCGGTCACCACGGTCGCGATCTCGTCGTCGCTCATGGCCGGCACGCGCGCGCGGAGGTCGGCGCTGGGCGTGCCGCCGATGTCGATGCCGCCGGAGCCGTCGGCGTTGTGGCAGCCCGCGCAGGACCCGCCGAAGTAGCTGGCCGCGTCGAAGTGCTCGTGGGCGGTGTCGCCGGCCGAGGTGTCCTGGGCGGTGTCGCCGCAGGCGAGCAGGGAAATGAACAGCATCATGGGGATCGTCTCCGCCGCGAAGTCTAACGCGACTCGCCGTCGCGGCGGTGGAGAGCCGCAAAAATGCGTTCGGCAACCTTCGGTCCCAACCCTTCAACTGCGGCTATCTCACCGACCTCGGCTGCCCGCAGGGCGGTGAGCGAGCCGAAGTGGCGCAGGAGCGCGAGGCGCCGGGCCTTGCCGATGCCGGGGATGTCGTCGAGCTGGGAGCGCATGCGCGCCTTGGAGCGCGTCTTGCGGTGGAAGCCGATGGCGGTCTCGTGGGCCTGGTCGCGCAGGTGCTGCAGCAGGCGCAGGCCGGGATCGTCGTGACGAAGGATGATGGGTTCTGGGCGCCCGGGGACGATGATCTTGTCGACAGCATCTCGCTCCCCGCGGGCATGCTCGGTACGAGGCTTGGCGAGGCCGATGATCGGCTGGTCGTCGAGCCCCAGCTCGCGGAGCGCGTCGATCGCCGCGCCGAGTTGGCCCCTCCCGCCGTCGACCACCACGAGGTCGGGAAACTCTCCCTCCTCGGCGGCTCGTCGCATGCGACGGCCGATGATCTCCCGCATCGTGGCGTAGTCGTCGGCGCCCACCACGGACTTGACGTGGTAGCGCCGGTAGTCCTTGCGCGACGGTCGCCCGTCGATGAAGACAACCTGGCTCGCGACGGGCTCCTGGCCGAGGAGGTTGCTGTTGTCGAAACACTCGATGCGCCACGGCGGACCGTCGAGCCCGCAAACCTCGGCCACGGTGGCCAGCGCGCGACCGACGCGATCGGCCTCGGAGTGCAAGCTTGCAAACCGCGCGCGCGCGGCGCTGGCGGCGAGCTCGGTCCCGGCGGCCTTGTCGCCCCGGCGCGGCACGAGGAGCCGCACGCGGCGGTTCTGCTCGCGCAGGATGTCGGCCAGCGCGTGGGCGTCGGGCAATTCTACCGGGAGGAGCACCTGGGCGGGCACCTCGTGGTCGCCGTACCAGGCGTTGAGCACCGACGACAACAGCGCCGCGTCGTCGACGATCTCGCCCTCGAAGGGGAAGGTGCGCGGGCTCTGCACCATGCCCTCGCGCGCGGGCAGCATCGCCACCACGCCGCGGTCGGCCTCGCGGTGCAGTCCCCAGGCGTCGGAGCTGGCGGCGGCGAGGTCGGCCACCGCCTGGCGCTCGGTGGACTTGCGGAGGGTGGTCACGAGGTCGCGCAGGCGCGCGGCCGCCTCGAAGCGCTCGTGATCGGCGTGCTCCACCATGCGTGCCTCGAGTCGCGGGATCAGCTCGCGGTTGCGACCGGCGAGGCTGAGCGCGGCGTCGTCGACTTGCTCGGCGTAGGCCTCGGGCGTCACGAGACCCACGCACGGCGCGGTGCAGCGCTGCAACTGGTAGAGCAGGCAGGGCCGCCTGCGGCTGTCGAGCACCGCGTCGGAGCAAGTGCGCAGCTTGAAGTGCCGCTGCACGAAGGCCAGGGTGCCGCGCGCCTGCGTGGCGCTCGGGTAGGGGCCGAAGTAGCGGGCGCCGTCGTCGGCGGTGCGCCGCGCCGTGGTGAGGCGGGGGAAGCGGGCGCGAGGATCGATCCGGAGGCGGAGGAAGTCCTTGTCGTCGCGGAGCTTCACGTTGTAGCGGGGCTGGTGCTCCTTGATCAGCGAGTTCTCGAGGAGTAGCGCCTCCTTCTCGTTTCGAACTGCGAGGCCTTCCACGCTGCGCGCGGCGGCCACGAGGTAGCGCACCATGAAGCGCTCGTCGTGACCGGAAAGGTACTGGGCCACCCGGGCGCGCAGGTTGATCGCCTTGCCCACGTAGAGCACCGCGCCGTCGCGGTCGCGGAACAGGTACACGCCGGCGCCCTGGGGCAGGGCGGCGGCTTGATCGGCTAGGTCCACCGCCGGGGCCTATCGAGAAACAGGGGAAGAGGCCTCGCCGGCCTCCTCCCCTACCGCGCCATCCCCTCCGGCCTCCAAGCTGCACTTTCCGGCCTCCGGCGCCCGCCGCGTCGCTAACGCGGTGGTCGAGCCTGCGATAGCGAGGCGGGATGAACCTCACCGAACTGGTGCGCCTGTCGCTGGAGGAAGACCTCGGCCACGGCGACGTGACCACCGAGGCGACGGTCGATGCCGAGGCACGGGGCGGAGCCCGCATCTACGCCAAGGAGCCGATCGTCGTAAGCGGGCACGCCGCGGCGGCGGAAGTGTTCCGCCAGCTAGGCTGCGCGTACACCGTCGTTACCCCTGACGGCGCCTTTGCTGGCGGGCCCAACGACGACACGGTGGCCACCGTCACCGGGCGCCGTCGCGACCTGCTCGTGGGCGAGCGCTGCGCCCTCAACTTCCTCATGCATCTCTCCGGCGTGGCCACGCACGTGCGCCGCGTGGTGGCGGCGGCGCCGGGGCTCCGGGTGGTCGACACGCGCAAGACCATGCCGCTGCACCGGGCGCTCGAGAAGGCCGCCGTGCGTCACGGCGGGGGACAGAACCACCGCTTCGGCCTCGCCGACGGGGTGCTCATCAAGGACAACCACATCGTGGCCGCCGGGGGCATCACCGCCGCCATCGGGCGCGCCCGGGCCCACGCGCACCCGCTCTTGCGCGTGGAGGTGGAGGTGGAAACCCTCGCCGAGCTGGAGGAAGCGCTGGCGGCCGGGGCTGACGACGTGCTGCTCGACAACATGGACGACGACACGCTCCGCGAGGCCGTGCTTGTCAACGCGGGACGTGCCCGCCTCGAGGTGAGCGGCGGCCTCACCCGCGAGCGCCTCGCGACGATTGCCACCCTCGGAGTGCACCGCGCCAGCATGGGTGGGCTCATCCACCAGGCACGCTGGGTGGACCTCTCGATGCGGATCTCGTGATCCGCGCGTTCCTGGAGCGCGGCCCGCCGGAGTACTGGCGGCAACCCTCGCAGGGCACGGTGCGCTTCACCTTCCTCGGCACCGCCGGCTTCGTGGTGGCCGGCCCGTCGCGCACCTTCGTGCTCGACCCGAACATCACGCGGCCAGGCATCTGGCAGACACTTTTCGGTCGCCTGTCGCCGCGCGAAGACCTCGTTCAGCGCTTCGTCCCCGAGGCCGACGAGGTGCTGGTGGGGCACAGCCACCACGACCACGCGCTCGACGCCCCAGCGGTGTGCCGGCACACAGGGGCGCGGCTACTCGGCAGCCATGCCGTTGGCCACATCGCGCGAGCCTACGGCCTCGACATGGCGCGCTTCGTGGAGGTGTCGCCACGCACGCCCGTGGCTTGCGGCGACGCCCTCGCCACGGCGTTCTTGTCGCGACATGGAAAGGCGCTGCTGGGCCGGATACCCCTGCCGGGCGACATCACCGCGCCGCCGCCGTGGCCCCCCCGGGTGTTCCACCTCCGGCATGGCCCGGTGTACCACTGGCACCTCGAGATCGACGGCCTGCGCGTGCTTCACGTCGACAGCGCCGACTTCATCGACGAGGAACTCGCCGAGGCCGACGTGCTCCTCCTGTGCGCCGTGGGTCGCCAGTACCGCCAGGACTACACCCGGCGGCTCGTGGAAAGGGTTCGTCCCCGGGTGGTGCTCCCCTGTCACTGGGACGACTTCACCCTCCCGCTCGAGGCGCCCCCCCGGCAACTACCCGGGGTCGACGTGGAAGCTTTCGTCGACGAGATCCGGGCGTGCGGGGCGCAGCCCGTCGTGCTGGCGCCGATGCAGAGCTGGTGGGCCTGAGAAAGGGA
>VGRE01000326.1 GCA_016875435.1 Deltaproteobacteria bacterium
CCTCGACGCCCTCGCCGCCACGCTCGATCTCGCCGAGCGCCTGCGCGAGGCCATCGCCGAGGCGGAGCGCCGGCTCGGCCTCGGGGGGCTCGACCGGGCGCGCCTCGTGGGACTGTCACAGCAGATGCCTCGCTTTCGCGGGTGGTGTTTCTACCGCCGCGCCGCGAGCGAGGTGGAGCGGCAGGGGCTGGAGGCGCTGGTGCGCGCCCATGCCACCGGGCAAGTCCGGGCCTCGCAACTGGTGGGGGCCGGGGAGCGTGCGGTCCTGTCGCGCTGGGTCGCCGCCGTGCGCGACGCCGAGCCGGCCCTGCGCGACTTCGAGGGAAAGGAACAGCATCGCCGAGTGGCCCGCTTCCAGGCCGCCGACCGGGCGCACATCCTGCTGGGGCGGCAGCGCGTGCTGGCGCGACTCGACGCGCGCCGCCCGGCCACCCGGGCCGGGATGGCCGAGTCGTCGGAGCCGGGGATCCTCGCGCGCGAGGTGAAGAAGCAGCGCGCCCACCTGCCGGTGCGCAAGCTGCTCGCTTCCATCCCCAACCTGCTGCCACGGCTCAAGCCCTGCCTGCTGATGAGCCCGCTGTCGATCGCGCAGTACCTTCCCGCCGGGGGTCGCCCCTTCGACCTCGTGGTGTTCGACGAGGCCTCGCAGATCGGCACCCACGACGCGATCGGCGCCATCGCCCGCGGCGCCCAGGTGGTGATCGTGGGCGACTCCAAGCAACTCCCGCCCACCGCCTTCTTCACGCGCGACCTCGGCGACGGCGACGAGGCGCTCCTCCCCGACGACAACGACATCGTGGAGATGGAGAGCATCCTCGACGAGGCGCTGGCGGCGCGCCTGCCCGAGCAGATGCTCGGCTGGCACTACCGGAGCCGTCACGAGGCGCTGATCGAGTTCTCCAACCGGCACTACTACGACAACCGCCTCGACGTCTTCCCCGCCGCGCGCGGCCGCGACGGCGAGCTGGGCCTGCGCTGGCACCCGGTGGCGGGGCGCTACGACAAGGGCAAGTCGCGGAGCAACCGCGCCGAGGCCGAGGCGCTGGTGGGCTGGCTCGTCGAGGCCCTGCGGGCCACGGCCCCCGGCGCGCGGAGCTTCGGCGTGGTGACCTTCAGCCTGCCCCAGCAGACGCTGGTCCAGGACTTGCTCGACCTCGCGCGCGGCGAGTTCCCCGAGATCGAGGCCCACTGGAGCGACGAGCTGCTCGAGCCCGTTTTCGTGAAGAACCTCGAGAACGTGCAGGGCGACGAGCGCGACGTGATCCTCTTCTCCATCTGCTACGGCCCCGACGAGAGCGGCAAGACGTGGATGAACTTCGGGCCGCTCAACCGCAAGGGCGGCGAGCGGCGGCTCAACGTCGCGGTCACCCGCGCGAGGCGGTCGCTGCACGTCTTCTCCACGATGACCGCCGATCACATCGATCTCGCCCGGACCACCGCCACCGGCGCGCAGCACCTCAAGGCCTTCCTCGCCTACGCCGCCGAGCGGGGCAGCCTCGGCCCCCGGCCACCGCACCACGCCCCCCTCGGCAGCGAGTTCGAGCGGCAGGTGCACGACGCCATCGTGAGCCTGGGCTACCGCGTCGACGCGCAGGTGGGCTGCGGGGGCTACCGGATCGACCTCGCGGTGATTCACCCCGACCGCCCGGGGGAATACCTCCTCGGGGTGGAGTGCGACGGCGCCGCCTACCACGCCGCCGCCACCGCCCGCGACCGCGACCGGCTCCGGCAAGACGTGTTGGATGGCCTGGGCTGGAGCTTACACCGCGTGTGGTCGACCGACTGGTGGTTCGACCGGGCGGGACAGGCCGAGGCCCTGCGGGCGGCCCTGGAGGCGGCGCGAGCCGAGCCCCCTCCGCCCGCCCCGGCGCCCCTCGCACCCGCGAGCCCTCCCGCCGTGGCCGCGCCGGTGGCCGCGGACAGCCCGGTCGTCCCATACCGTGTCGCGACCCTGGCGGCGATGAAACATGGTGATACAGAAGCGATGTATCAGTCCGCTTCTACCGCGCGCCTCCGCGCCCAGGTGGAGCAGGTGATCGCCGAGGAAGCACCGATCCATGTCGACGACCTGTGTCGCCGTGTATCGGCCACCTGGGGCATCAGCCGCGTGACGGACCGGGTGCGTCGCCGGGTGATCGAGGCCGCGCCCGGCCTCGTCACGCGCGACAGTTTCGCCTGGGCGCCCGGGGCCGACCCCGCCGCGTGGACGGCCATCCGCGGGCCGGCGCCGGATGGCAGCACCCGCGACGTGGAAGCCATCTGTCCCGAGGAGCTCGACGCGGCGCTGAGCTGGACGCTGTCTCACGCGCTCTCGCTCGACGAGGCCGCGCTGGTGCGGGAGGCGGCGCGCTTGTTCGGGATTGCCCGCCCCGGTCGCAAGGTCGACGAGCGGCTCCGCGCCCGGGTCGTCGCGCTCGTCGACCGCGGTCTCGCCGCCCGCGAGGGCGAACGGGTGGCCTGGCGCGGGCCTACCGGCTGACCGCCCAGGCGTACACGCTGGTGGTGTCGGTCACCTCGCAACCAGCACCCTCGCCCCAGGAGGTGGCCCGCACCGCGTGGGCGGTGAGCGCCGCGCCCCCCACGGTGACGCTGTCGCTGGCGATCGGTTCGATCTCGACGGTGTCGTCGCCCTCGAACACCAGCGTGTGTCCCTCGAGGGGCTCGCAGACGGTGGCCTCGGTGGCCACCACCTCGCCCGGCGTCACCGCGAGGCCGGGCACGTCGCCGTCGTCGAGGGCGTCGCCCCAGGCGCCCTCGTCGGCGGCGGCGAGCAGGCTGCCGTCGCCGTCGAGCAGCACGAACCCGGCCACGTCGCCCCAGACCATCCGGTACCGGTAGGAGAGCGCGACGCTGTCGCCCACCGCGACATCGAAGTCGGGGGTCACGTCGTTGCCCTCGGCATCGGTGAGCCTCCAGCCCACCCGGCGCACCGCGCGCTCGTCGCCCTCGATCTCCACCTCCTGGGCGCAGTCGCCGGAAGCCGCCCCCAAGCTGAGCACGGTGCCGCTGTGCTCGATGTCGACGTCGTTTCCCGAGCTGTCACGACTCCCGTCGAGACACACGACGAGGCTACCGCGCTCCACGGGGTCGGGGTCGAGGATCGATCCACACGCGAGAAGAAGGACGAGGGGCATGGCGAGTCTCCGTGTAGACCAGAGAGCAAGTCCAGTGCCAGCTCAGCGAAGGCGCGAGCCGCGCATGCATGAATCACGACGAGGCGACCTGGGCTTCCCCGGTGTCGGCCTTCGGGGTCCTGCACGTGTCGCGACAAACGTGATGCGCGCTGGATGAACGCAAGTAGGGAGGATGCCAGAGATCGTGGCGAGTTGTGTTCACTCACCGGCGCCGGCGCGGCCAGCCCCGGTAGCGAGCGAGAAGGGCGCTGCGCGCCTCGTCGTGCGGGGTGACCCGGCCCTCCCGGATGTCGTCCTGCGCGGCGCGGAGGTCGCGCAGCAGCTCGGTCTCGTCGATCATGGCCCGGTATGTCGCGACATCAAGCAGGACCGCGGCGGCACGCCCGTTCTGGGTGAGCACCAGGGGCCTGCCGGTGCGCTTCACGTGGCGGAGGCCGGCCGCCGTGTTCGCACGGAAGTCGGACACGGGCTGGATGTCGTCCTTGAGGCTCGGCGCGCGGCTGGTCATTCATGCACGATTACGTACGCTTTCACGCACGTCAGGAAGTACAACATCCCGGGCCGTGCCCGCGCCCTCGCCCTACCTCGCCCGCTCCCCGCGGATCCACACCTGCGCCGGCTCCGCCAGCACCAGCGGGTCGACGCGAGGATCGCGGTCGAGCACGAGGAAGCTCGCGTCGTGGCCCACGGCCACGCGCCCGAGCGTGGGAAAGCCCCAGTAGTCGGCCGGCGCCGACGTGCCGGCCGCGAGGATCTCCTCGCCGCTGAGCCCGGCCTCCAGCAACAGGACGATCTCCGCGCTGGCGATGCCGGCGTCGCGGCTGTTGCCGAAGTCCGTCCCGTAGAGCACGGTGGCGCCCGCCCCGCGCAGGGCGCGCAGGTTGGCCACGGCGGTCGACGAGCCGCCGAAGGCGTCGAGCGTGGAGATGACCGCCCCGCCCGACCAGAGGGCGAGCGTGGCTGCGGAGAGCGGGCTCGTGGGCGTGTGCGCGAGCGCGTCCGCCCCGGCGGCCGCCGCCGTGGCCGCCTCGTCGTCGCCGAGGGCGTGTGACACCACCCTCAGCCCGCCCGCGCGAGCCC
>VGRE01000327.1 GCA_016875435.1 Deltaproteobacteria bacterium
GCGCCTACCCGGTGACGGTGGCGGTCGAGGCGCTGGTCGAGCAACTGGCGGTGGCGACGGGCGCCGACCCGCTCGACTTCCGGCTCGCGCAGGCGGGCGCGGGGCGACCGTTGCTGGCGGCGCTGGCGGAGGTGTACGCGGCTCACGCCGGCGCGCGCGGACTGGCGCTGTCGCGCGTGGAGGGCGATGAGCGGCAAGAAGCGGCGCACCTCGCGCTGCTCGACGAGAGCGGCGCCGTCCACTCGCTGCACGCGGTGGCGGCGGGGGAGGGGCGATGGCTCGCCGCGGCCACGGCGGCAGGGCTCGGCCTGGCGTTGGCGGAGGAGGTGGCGCACGTCGATGGCCTGCCGGAGACGCGCTTCCGCTACCTGGGCACGCTGAAGTCGAAGCTCATGCCGCCCATCCACGCGCGGGGCCTGGGCGACGGCGCCCCGGAGGCCGGAGCCTGCGTGGGCGGCGCGGCGGCGGCGGTCCTGTCGGCGGTGTCGCGGCACGAGGGGACCATGCGGGCGGCGCTCCCGATGAAAGACTCGGCGGCCGCGCGCGCGGTCGGGGTTCGCCCGCCCCGCTGAAGCGGTAGCCTGTCCTGGTGAAGGGGTGTGCGTCGACGTGCTGGCCAACGGTGAGATCGACGCGATGGCGAACGACTGTCCCCTCGCGCGCCACGACGCGCGGAAGGACCCGAGGCGGTTGCGGGTGGTGAGCCGGGGGCTCGCGCCGTCGTCGTATGTGGTCGTGTCGCGACAAGGCGACGCAGAGCTTGCCGGGTCGATCGACCAGGTGCTGGCCGATCTCGACCGGCAGGGCTTGCTGAAGCAGCTGGAGAAGCGCTGGCTCGACTAGGCTAGGGTTCCTTCTTGGCGGGTTTCTTCCCGCCCTTGCCGCCGAGCCAGATCTGCACCGCCGTCCCCAGGATGGCCAGCCCGACCACGGCCCAGGGGCGATGCTCCTGGTGGACCGACCACGCCACCGTCCACGCCCCGAGCAGGGCCGTGAGCGGCTTGAGGCAGTAGTGGTAC
This sequence comes from Deltaproteobacteria bacterium, assembly GCA_016875435.1. GTDB lineage: Bacteria > Myxococcota_A > UBA796 > UBA796 > SXON01 > SXON01. The sequence continues at coordinate 1,020 of VGRE01000327.1, forward strand.
ACGCGAGGGAAGGCGAGGCCGCCGAGGCAGGCGCCACCGAGCAATCCCCACCAGGGCGCCTGCGCGTGCACGACGAGCGGCCACGCGGCCCAGGCGAGCCAGGTGCCGAGGCCCACGCCGCCCACCGCCAGGGCCACTTTCTCGAACAGCTGGCAGATCACTGCCCCGGCGAGCGCCGCGAGCACCATCGCCACGCTCACGGCCAGCGGGCCGCCAACCAGCTGCCCCACGGCGGCGCCGAGCGCGAGCCCACCCACGATCCCGGGCGCCACCACGAGCAGCCCATACACCCGCGCCCCGAAGAGGAGGAAGGCGACGCCGGCCACCAGCGCGGGGAGGCGGCCGTCGAGGAGTACCGGTTGCAGGACGGGAGGGAGCGGCGGCATGCCGAACCCGGTAGCCCGTGTCGCCTGCGCGATCCGCCCTGCGCGATAGGTACGCGTCGCTTGGAACGTTCATGGGCGGCTTCACCGAACTGGTCTCGCTCCTTGGATGCGGCTGCTGCTGCGCGGCGCTCACCTTCGTGGGGGGCATCGTCGTGGCCATCGCCTTTCGCGGCAAGTCCGGGCCGGTGCGCCCGCTTCCCGGGGAGCCGGCCGCGCCGGCAGCGGGCAGCGTCACCCGCGCCCGGCTCACCCACATGGGCGAGCCCGAGGACACCGAGATCGACGAGACCGTCCAGTTCCGCCCCGGCACGAGGCCGAGGCCGCCAGGAGGCAGTTGATGTCCTTGTCACGACCGGTATCGTTCGCTGCGCACGTTGCCGCCAGCGCCCAGTTCGTCGAGGAGGCCGGGTGGCTCCGTCCCGGGCACTACCGCACCGTCGAGGAAGAGGTCGGGGCGGCGCGCCGCGGCGCCCTGGTCCACGATCTCGTGGGCCACGGCGTGTTCTCGCTGGTGGGCCCCGACGCTCGCCGCTTCTGCAACGGCATGTTCACCCAGAACGTGCGCGACATGGCCGTGGGCGCGGCGGCGCGATCCGCGCTCACCGACGAGAAGGGAAAGATGCTCGGCCTCGTCGAGGTGGCGCGCACCGGCGAGGAGGCGATCCTCGTGGTGCTCGACGGCATCACGCCCGAGGCCTTCTCGGGCCGCTATGGCAAGTTCATCGTGCTCGACGACGTGGAGATGGAAGACCTCTCCGCCGCGCGCGTGGCGCTGCACCTCGGGGGACCGAGCGCGGGCGCCGTGGCGGACACGATGGGGCTGCCTGCCGTCGCCCCGGGACAGTGCGCGGCGGTGGGCGACGTGACCGTGTTGTCGCGAGACAGGGGGGCGGGGCCGGGCCTGGACCTGGTCGTCCCCGCCGAGGTTGCCGTGGCCACCTGGGAGGCGGCGCGCGGGGCCGGCGCCATGCCCGTGGGTTTCGACGCCATGGAGTGGCTGCGAGTCAGCGCGGGACTGGCCCGCTGGCCGGCGGACATGGGCGAGCGCGCTCTCGTACACGAGATGCGGCTGGTGGAGAGCTGCTGCTCCTTCGAGAAGGGCTGCTACGTGGGGCAGGAGGTGATCAACCGCATCGACGTGATGGGCCAGGTGAACAAGAAGCTCCTTGGCCTCGCCATGAGGGAGAACGCCATCCCCCCGCTGGAGGCCGAGGTCCGGCTCGGCGGCGAGGCGGTGGGAGTGGCACGGTCTGGCGCTCGCTGCGGCGGGCGCGCCCGGGTGCTGGCGCTCCTGCGCAAGGCGGCCTGGACGCCCGGCACCGAGGTGGAGGTGGTGGCCGACGGCCGTTCCGTCGCTGCCGTCGTCAGCGACTTGCCTTTTTCCTAGCGGGGAATAGCATCTCGGTCGCGAGCAACGCGCCGGGCCTTGTTGCCCACCCTCGCATCGCCGCCGCGCCACGTTGCAGCGCCGCGGCCTCTCACTGGAAATTCCATTGTCGTTCTCTGATCTCGGCCTGAGCGCCACCCTCCTGCGGGGCGTGCAGGACCTCGGTTTTACTGTCCCCACGCCCATCCAGGCCCAGTCCATTCCCCCGCTGCTCGCTGGTCGCGACCTGCTCGCCGCCGCGATGACCGGCAGCGGCAAGACCGCGGCCTTCGTGCTGCCCATCCTCCAGCGCCTCGAGGGTCGCCCCCGCGGCGGCACCCGCGCGCTGGTGCTCACCCCCACCCGCGAACTCGCCGCCCAGATCCACGAGCACATCGAGGCGCTCGGCAAGTACACCTCCATCCGCTCCGCCACCGTCTTCGGCGGCGTGGGCATGGGCCCGCAGGCCGACGCGCTCCGGCGCGGCGTCGACATCATCGTGGCCTGCCCCGGTCGCTTGCTCGACCACATGCAGAACGGCGGCGTGCGCTTCGACAAGCTCGAGGTGCTGGTGCTCGACGAGGCCGACCGCATGCTCGACATGGGTTTCCTGCCCGACGTGCGCCGCGTGCTGCAACTGCTCCCGCGCCAGCGGCAGACCCTGTTCTTCAGCGCCACCCTGCCCCCGGAGATCCAGAAGCTCTCCGGCGACATGCTGGTGAACCCCGAGCGGCTCAACGTGGAGCGCAAGGCGGCGCCGGCCAAGGGCGTCACCCAGAAGTTGTTCCCGGTGTCGCAGGAACTGAAGTCGGCGCTGCTCCTGGAGCTCCTGCGTCGCGACGAGATTGGCAGCGTGATCGTGTTCACGCGCACCAAGCACCGCGCCAACCGCCTCTCCGAGTACCTGGAGAAGCGCGGCGTGCGCAACGCGCGCATCCACGGCAACCGTAGCCAGAACCAGCGTACCGACGCGCTCGCTGCCTTCAAGTCCGGAAAGATCCGCGTGCTGTGCGCCACCGACATCGTGGCCCGCGGCATTGACGTGGAGGCGCTGGAACACGTGGTGAACTTCGACGTGCCTCACGTGCCCGAGGACTACATCCACCGCGTGGGCCGCACCGCCCGCGCCGAGGCCACCGGCGAGGCATTCACGTTTGTGAGTCGCGACGAGGAAGCCGATCTCACGGCGATCGAGAAGGCCATCGGCCGCAAGCTCGATCGCGTGCGCGTGGAAGGTTTCGACTACGACGCTCGCCCCGCCGAGAGGCTGGAGATCCCCGTGGGCGAGCGCATCGCCCAGATCCGCCAGCAGAAGGCAGCGGACCGGGCCCGCGCCGAGGCCAAGCGCCAGGGGCAGTCGGCGGGCGCGCCGCGCGCCGCCCAGGGCGACAACCGTCGCGACAGCTGGTCTCCCCGCCGCGACGACCGCGGCCCCCGCCGCG
>VGRE01000328.1 GCA_016875435.1 Deltaproteobacteria bacterium
CCAAGAGCCGCGGCGCGATGGCCGACGAGGCCGACGACGCCGACACCAAGGGGGCCACCGCGTCGACTACTTCGACCCCCACGGCCGAGAAGAAGAATGACGCCGCCCCCGCGGAGGAACCGGCCCGCGCCGAAGCCCCCCGCGAGAAGGAGCAGGCCGAGGGCCTGGCGAAGCTCGGCAACGCCGACGGGGATCCCGCCGACCGCGAGATGACGGCGGAGCGCCGGGACCGCGGCGCGGAGGCCCAGCCCGCGGCCGACAAGTACGCCCACCTCGACTTCGGCGCCGTGACCTACCTGTCCAACGACGACTCGATGTCGCTCGCCTCGGCACAGCGCCTGTTGTGGGCGGTGCAGAAGCGCGGGCCGGTCAAGACCTCCGAGGTTCGCCCCCACGAGTTCCTCAACTACTTCAGCTTCGACACTGCCGACGTGCAGCGCGGCGACACCTTCAGCGTGATGGCCTCGGCCGAAGAGATCGGCGACGGCAAGGTGACCATGGCCTTCGCGGTGAAGGGCGCCACGCCGCCGCGGCAACCCCTCGACCTGACGATCGTGCTCGACCGCTCCGGCTCGATGAGCGCCGAGGGCCGCATGGACTACCTCAAGCGCGGCCTCGACAAGATGACCGGCCAGCTCCAGCGCGGCGACCGCGTCGACGTGGTGCTGTTCGACGACCAGATCTGCACGCCGCTGGAAGACTACGTGGTGGGTCGCGACGATCCCTCGCTGCTGAGCGATGTGATCGGACAGCTCCAGCCGCGCGGTTCGACCGACCTCGACGCTGGCCTGCGCGAGGGCTACCGCATCGCGACCGCTCGCCCCGACGACGACGACCGCAACCGTCGCATGTTGCTTGTGTCCGACGCCCTGCTCAACGCCGGCGAGATCGATCCCGACGTGGTGAGCGAGGTGGGCAAGGCCTACGAGGAGGCCGGCATCCGGCTCTCCGCCGTGGGCGTGGGCCGCGAGTTCAACGACAAGGTGCTCGACATGCTCAGCGAGAAGGGCAAGGGCGCCTACGTGTACCTGGGCTCCGAGGCGGTGGTGGACCGCATCTTCGGCCCCGGCTTCGACAGCCTCACCCGGACCATCGCGCACGACGTGCACTTCGCGCTCGACCTGCCCGACTCCCTCGCCATCGAGCGCTTCTACGGCGAGGAATCGTCGACGGTGAAGGCCGACGTGCAGCCCATCGACTACTACGCGGGGACGACCCAGCTCTTCCTGCAAGACCTCGCCATGCGCGACGGGCGCCCGGTCTCCAGCGACCCGGTCACCCTCACGGTGGAGTGGACCGACCCGGCGAGCGGCAAGGCCAAGACCCAGACCTTCCGCAGCACGGTGGGCAAGCTGCTCGCCGCCGACAGCCGCAACCTCCACAAGGGACAGGCGCTCATGGCCTGGACCGACCTCATCCTCGAGCGCTCGCTCGGCGGCAGCCCCTGCGGCGCCCCTTACCAGACCTGGGAGGAGCGGGTGCAGGCCCTGGGCGAAGACGCCGAGATCGCCTGGCTCGACGGCCTCACCGCGCCGCTCTGCGGCCAGTCACCCGCGAGCACCAAGGTCGTGGCCCGCCGGGGCGTGCCCTACAAGGTGAAGGTGGACAGCGACCAGGTCATCGCCGAGGTGGACATCGCCTGCGGTCGCGACCGTGACAGCGCCTCGCTCTCCGGCAACGTGGCGCGCTTCGAGGCCACGCCCGGGGCCTGCCAGCTCGTGCTCCACGGCAACGTGCCGATGTACGCGAGCGTGGACGTGCCGGCGCAGGGCGGCGACGTGCGCTGCGTGGTGCGCGGCGGCCGCATCTCCTGTAGCTAACGACGACGCGACGACGACGGCGGGACCCCCGGCGCGAGGGGGTCTTGCCCGTTGTGGAAGGGCGTGGGAAACACGCCTAGCTCGTAGGTGTAGGGCGCCACCTGGCTCAGGGTGAAGCGACGCCAGGCCTCGGCGGCGGGATCCTTGCCGGAGAGCACGAAGGCCACCACCGAGGTGGGCGGACCGTCGACCACGCCCTCGACCACGTGGTCGAGGTAGGGCCGGGCGCGGTCTTCCACCTCGATGCCGAGGGCTTTCCCGCCCTCGGCCACGCCGCCGAGCTTCTTGACCAGGGCGTCCATGGACAGGCCCTTCTGCATAGCCGCCGCGAGAGAATCGCTCATTGCCGGTAAACCTCCATGCCGTCGTCGTGTTCGCCGCCCCGGCTGTCGCTGCCGGGGGTCGTTTCCGGGCCCACCCAGACCTGACCGGCCTCGTCTTTCACCGCGTAGGTGGCGCGCTTGCGCTCGGGGTCGGTGATGCAGGCGCCGGTGGTGAAGTCGTATTGCCAGTCGTGGTAGGGACAACGCACGCACTTCCCCTCGATCGTCCCCTCGCCGATGGGACCATCCTCGTGGGCGCAGGCGTTGTCGATGGCGTAGAGCTGGCCCCCGTGGCGGAAGACCGCCACGTTGATCCCGGAGATGGCCGGGTGGGCGTAGGTGCCGGGCTTGCCCTCGCGGACCGCCGTCGACGCGCAGACGGCATGGAACTTCGCGGTCGCGACCGGAGACGGGCCGGCGACCGGAGGCGCGACCGGAGGCGCGACCGGAGGCGCGACCGGAGATGGACCCGCCACCGGGGTCGGGGGGGCCGCGGCCGGCGCCGGGCGTGGCGCCTCGCGGCCGAGGAGGGCCTTGGCCTTGGCCTTGAGTGCGTCCCTCAGGCCCATGCCTACTCCGCCCACTCCGGTGCCGGGGGCGCGCGCCAGGCGAGGTCGAGCGCCTCGGTGGCGGCCCACAGCATCAGGAAGACCAGCGCCGCCTGCGCCGGCTCCACCTGGGCCTCGTTCTCCTTGCGCTCCTCGCGCTCGAAGAGGGCGTGCAGCGCCTCGTCGAGGATGTGCGGCTGCGCCCGGTCGGCCACCTCGCGCACCCGCCCGGGAAAGCCATCGTCGCCGGGCAGGAGCTGCTTGGCGTACTTGCCGATCTTCCTCGTGGCCGCCTCGATCTCCACCGCGCCCACCTTGTTGGCGCGGCCGCCGGCCCGTTCGAAGAGCCGGATGATGACCGCGAGCAGGTAGAGCGACACGTCGCCGGCCTGGCCTTCCATCGCCGGCACGTTGGACTTGAAGAAGCGCGCCAGCCGCGACTGCCCCTCGAGGAGGCGACGGGCCTGGCCGGCAAAGACATTGGCGTCGTTGGCGCAGTCTTCCGACCAGCGGTGCACGACGTCGCGAGGGATGTGGGGGTTCATCGCCGCGGCGACTAACTGCCCAGCACCCGCGCCGCGACCGCCTGCACCGCGGCCTGCACCGGCAAGCGATGCCGGAGCCACTCGGCGTGTGCGCCGGGGCCCACCTCGTTGGTGATCCCGAGCACCGCGGCGAAGGGCACGGCGGCATCGGCGCAGGCGTAGGCCACCGCGTAGGCCTCCATGTGCTCCACCTCGCCCTCGGCGGCGAAACGCCGAGCCAGGTCGGGGTCGGTGGTGATGGCGAGGTTGGTGAGCACGCGCGCGGCGGGGAGACCCACCCGCTCGACGAGGCCCGGGTCGGCGGCGATCGGTCCCGGCCGGCGAGGGACGTAGCCGAGCCCGAGCGCCGCCGCGGCCGATCCTAGCGCCACCTCGCTCGCGACGATGATCGTGCCCACCCTCGGGCCGGCGCCGAGGCGCCCGGCCGTGCCGATCAGCACGACGGCGTCGGGACGATCCGTCGCGAGCATGCGCGCCGCCGATGCGGCGGCCGGGACGAGGCCCACGCCGAGCACCGTCCCCGGGAGCGGGCCCAGCTCGTCGCCCACCGCGGCCACGAGCCGGATCACGCCGCGACACCGGTGTCGCGGCCGCGGATCGGGACGATGACGTCCCCATCGGCCCCAGGGCGCGGCCAGTGGCAAGGAAACGGCTCCGGCAGCATCGGCAGCAAGGGCCGTGCCTCTATCGCGGTGGTACGCTCGCCCCATGACCGCCGCTGACGCCGAGGCTCTCGAGCGCGCCGCGAAGTGGACGGAGGCCGGCGACGCGTGGAAGCTCCTGGCCGAGCGCGCCGCCCGATCGGGACGGGCCGACGCCCCCGACCTTGCCGTGCGCGCCGCCGACGCCTTCCGCCGCGACGACCGGCCCGCCGCCGCCGCCCGGATGATCCGGCTGGCGCTCACCCTTCGCTCGGCCACGGTGGCCGACGCCGCCCAGCTCGCGGGGGCCCTCGCCGACGCCGGC
>VGRE01000329.1 GCA_016875435.1 Deltaproteobacteria bacterium
GCCCGCCGGTGCGCGCGGCCTGCAGCGCCAGCCCGACCGCCACGGCCGTGGGCGCCAGCCAGGCTTGGGTGTAGCGGCCGAACTCGACCTCGTCCCAGAGGTAGGGCGCGAAGCCGAGCGCAAGCGCCCCGCACAGTCGCGACGCCGTATTGTCGGTCACTCGCCCGGCCAGCCAGGCGCCCGCGAGCGCGTTGCTGCCCAGGGTCAGGGCCACGAAGAGCGCCGTTCCCCGCGCGGCGCCGAAAAGGAGCAGCAGGGGAGCCGCGAGGAGCGCGTCGACGATGTTCTGTTGCGCGAGGAGCAGCGACCGGCCGAGGGGGAACCACATCTCGTCGATGCGACCGAAGCTCCCGTGGCCGCGCAGGCGCTCGGCAAACACCTCGTAGTAGAAGACGGAGTGGATGCCGTCCACCGGCCCGGCGTCCTGCCCCGGGACCGTGCCGTTGACGACGTGGTGCAGCACGGGAGTCATCGTTGCCAGCACCGCGAGCAGGATGACGAGGCGACGGATCCACATCCGGGGCGATTCTCTCACGCCCCGGCGCTACCCACCCCGCCGTTTGACCTCGCGGACGATGTCGGCCACGTTGGTGGGCAGCGTGGAGCGCGCCGCGATCTCGCCCACCCAACGTGGCAAGTTGCCGCCGGCGTCGGTGCAGATGCGGTACCGGATGGTGGTGCCGGTGGCGCCCGGGGAGAAGGTCCAGTCACCCACGTTGGTGCGCGTGGGCACGGCGCCGGGGAACCGCGTCACCAGCGCCTCCATCTCGGCCGGGTAGGCGGTCGCGGCGTCGACCTGGTCCCACTTGAAGTAGCGGTCGTCGCCGCTCATGCCGGTGGTGGCGCGCACGAACCAGTAGCGGTCGGCCACCGGTCCAGGGTTGTCGAGCAGCTGGTAGTAGTCGAAGCTCCCGCTGCCCCCAGTCAGTTTCTTCGCGGCGGCCACCTTCCAGCTCGACCACTTGGGTTGCGCCTCCACGTCGCTGGCGGCGGCGAGGAGCGCGTCGGGATCCAGGGTGGCCACGGTGCTGCCCTCGAGGCAGTCCTCGCCGTCGATCTGCTTGTGACGCACGATCACCTCGCCCACCCCGTCCACCGTCTTGCGATCTACCTCGGTCCACCCCGAGGGCGACTCGAGCCCGGCACGGAGCGACGGCGGCGAGGCGAGCGCGGGCGGGCACGACAACGCGAGGGCGAGCGCAGGGTGCCGGGCTCTCAACTTCACGCCCGCAACATACTGCGGCTTCCGCCGGCTCGGCTGTCGATGCGGGCGGGGAAGTTCAAGATGCCCTTCGGCATCGTCAACCGCACCCACCCGCACGATCTGCCCTGGACCGACGTGCCGCCCGCCATCGAGGTCATCGGCGAGGAGGGGCTCAACGACGCCGGCATGAGCCTCGGCTGGATCCTACCGCTCGGGCCCGCCGCCCTGACCCTCACCGGCGGCGCCTTCGGCGGCGCCAGCTTCGACGAGGCCAACGAGCGAGCGAACCTGTCCACGCTTGGCCGCGCGGAGTTCTTCGTCGGCGCGGGCTCCGTCGACGTGGCCCTCGGCGCCAGCGCCCTTGCCGACGTGGGCGACGGTGCCAGCGCGGCGCCGCTGGCGGGGGCCGACTTCACGCTAAAGTGGCGCGACGGGTCGCGCCGCAGCGTGGTGCTGGTGGGCGAGGTCTTCCGGGGCCAGGACGGCGAGCTGGCTGGCTACGGCGCGGTACAGCTGCAGCCCAGCCGAATGATTTACGTGGGATTCCGAGAGGATGTGGGCGACGAGCTCATCCACAACATCTTCGTCTCGTACTACACCAGCGAGTTCCTGCGCGTGCGGCTCGGCGGCGGCTACGCCCCCGAGTCGGGCAGCGGGACCGGCCTCGCGCAGCTCACCTTCGTGTGGGGCTCGCACCCGGTCGAACCGTGGTGGGTGAACCGATGATCGCCTTCCTCCTGGCTCTCGTGAGCCACGCCCACGCCTTGCAGGTGGTTTGCACTCTGCCCTACCTGGGCGACCTCGCGCACCGGGTGGCGCCGTCGGCCACCGTCACCACCCTCGCGCGCGGCACCGACGACCCCCACGTGCTGTCGCCCACGCCGGCTTTGATGTCGAAGGTCGCCATGGCCGATCTCTACGTCGAGAACGGGCTGAGCCTCGAGATCTGGTCGGAGCGCCTGCTCGACAGCGCCGGCAACCCGGAGATCCGCCCGGGACAGTCGGGCTACGTGCTGGCCACAACCGGGATGTCGCGACTTGAAGTGCCGACCGATCTCACCCGGGCCAAGGGCGACCTCCACCCCGAGGGCAATCCCCACGTGTGGAAAGACCCGCTCAACGCCATGGTGGCCGCCGACAACATCGCCCTCGGCCTCGGCCGGGTCGATCCCGCCAACGCGGCCACCTACACCGCCAACGCCAAGGCCTTCCGGAAGCTGGTGCAAGAGCGACTCTACGGCGCCGACCTCGCCGGCTACATGGGCGGCGACACGCTCATGAAGCTCGACCAGGCCGGGAAGCTGGAGAGTTTCCTCGCGAGCAAGGGCCTCTCCTCGCGCCTCGGCGGCTGGAAGGCCACGGCCGCGCCGCTCCGGGGCAAGCCGGTGGTGCTCTACCACGCGGCCTGGGCCTACTTCGTCAACCGATTTGGGCTGAAGGTGGTGGGCTACGTGGAAGATCGTCCCGGCATCCCCCCCACGGCGGCGCATCGCGACGAGCTCGTGGCGGTGATGAAACGCGAGGGTGCCAAGGTCGTGGAGGTCACGAGCTACTACGACGTCAAGGTGCCCACGCTCCTCGCCCAGTCGGTGGGCGGTCGCGTGGCGTTGACGCCGGGCGACGTGGGCGGCACAGCCGAGGCCAAGGACTACCTGGGCTTCATCGACAGCCTCATCAAGGCCTTCCTCTGATGGACTGGATGATCCTGCCGATCCTCGCGTGCGCGGTGATCGTCCTCACCCTCGGCTGGTTCGGGCTGCACGTGCTCGAGCGCGGCGTCATCTTCGTCGATCTCGCGCTCGCCCAGGTGGCGGCGCTCGGCACCACCTGGGCGGTGTACCTCGGCCACGAGCCCGAGGGGCACGTGGCCTTCGGCATCGCGCTGTGCTTCTCCTTCGTGGGCGCCATCGCGTTTTCCGCGGCGCGTGTCTTCGAGGCGCGCGTGCCGCAGGAGGCGATCATCGGCATCGCCTACGCGGTGAGCGCGGCGCTTGGCATCCTGCTGGTACACTTCGCCGCCGACCCGCACGGCGGCGAGAAGATCGAGCACCTGCTCGTCGGCAACCTGGTGTGGATCCAGCCGCGCGAGGTGGCCGTTCTCGCGGGGGTGTGCGCCGCGGTGGGCGTCGTGCATGCGCTCGTGTCGCGACACACGCTCCGGGTGACCTTCGCGCCCGAGGACGCCCGCGCCGAGGGCATGAACATCGCCGCGTGGGACGTGTTCTTCTACCTGAGCTTCGGGCTGGCGCTCGCGGCCATCGTGTCGGCGAGCGGCGTGCTGCTGGTGTTCAGCTACCTCGTGATCCCGGCGGTGGTCGCGCGCCTGTTCTTCCGCGGCGTGCGGTTGCGACTGATCGCGGCGTGGACGCTAGGGCTCGCGGTGTCGGTGGCGGGGGTGTCGGTGAGCTACGAACACCCGCCCGGGCCCGTGATCGTGGCCTTCTTCGGGGGGGCGCTCGTCATCGCGCTCGCCGTGTATGCGCTGCGCGCCCACGGGTCGCGCGCGCTGGCTGGCATCGGGGCCGGTGTACTCGCGGTGGCGGTGGTGCTCGGTGGCAGTGCCGCCATCCCCGCGAGCGCCGATCACGACCACGCCGAGCATCACGAGGAGGGTGACGACCACGACCACCCCGCGGAGGCGCAGCCGTCTGCCACCCCGGAGGCGGCCGCCGAGGCCGCGCCCGACGACTTCACCCGGCTCGACGCCGCCGTGGTTGCCGCGCGGCGGGGGGACGTCGCGGGCCTACGGGAGTTCGCTGCCCTCTGCGCCTCTGACACGCCCTTCGTGCGGGTGGAGGCCGACACCCGCCTTCGGGCCCTGGCCGGATCCAGCGCTCCCGCCTACGATCCGCTGGCCGGCCCCGACAGCGCCGGGGCATGGGCGCGCTGGGCGAGCGGGCTCGCGGCGATGCCCCCCGGCGAAGTGCCCCCGCTGTGAGACCTCGCGCGGCTAGAGAAACAACTCGACGCATCCGAAGTAC
>VGRE01000330.1 GCA_016875435.1 Deltaproteobacteria bacterium
CCCAGGGCCAGCCAGGTGCAGGCGGTGCCGATGCGCACCGAGGGGTCGTGGTCGGGGCCCAGGAGGAATGGGTCGCCCGTCCAGCCGGCGGCGGGCGGTCGCGGGCCGCGAGGGATCACCTTGTCGCACCGGGCTTTCCAGTCGTCGAGCGTGGCCCCCGCCTTTTCCAGCTCGCCGCCGTGAAGGCTGGCGAGCACGGCGTGGTGGAACAGGACCGGGCTCCACCGGGGCGGGCGCGGCCACGCGAAGTAGAGCGCGCCGAGGAGGAGCGCCACGAGCGACGACCACAGCACGGAGTCAGTCATCGGAGGGAGAGGGTCCAGGGGGGGAGGGGCTTGCCCGACTCCACGGCGCGTCGCGCCACGAGGTGGAGCGCGGTGTAGAGGGCGAGCCACTCCCAGAAAGGCTTCTCGTCGAGGCTGAACTCGATGAAGCTCCACGCGAAGTAGCCTGCCATCGAGGCGGGCATCGCCCATGCGAGCACCTCGGCCTCGGTGCCCCGGGTGTCGCGCACCGTCTGGATGGACATCCGCGCGATGCTCACCACGAGCGCGCCGAGGAGGATCAGGCCCACCACGCCGGTGTGGGCGAGCTCCCCCCAGAAGATGCCATGCGGGTAGCGGTACACAGAGTTGTACAGCCACTCGCTGTACACCCGCAGGTTGTCGATGTAGCCGCCGGGCCCGATCCCGAGGCCGAAGCTCTCGGTGAACATGCCGATGCAGGCCGCCCAGTTCAGTCCGCGGATGTCGCGGGCGAAGAGCACGTCGACGTTGGCGCTGATGCGGTTGAAGCCCTTGCCCAGATCGCCGAGGTCGGCGAGGGCGGCCAGCGCGAAGGCGAGGCCGCCCACCACCGCGAAGCGCAGGAACCACTTCCGGAACAGCGGCTGTCCCAGCGCCACGACGAGGCCACCGATGACCACCGAATAGGCGCCGCCTCGGCTGCCCGAGGTCATCGCGGCGAGGAAGATGAAGACGGCCGCGAGTAGTAATCCCCAGCGGTAGAGCGGCCGTTTCTGCACCAGCGCGAAGCCCGCCGCCGCGTGGATCACGAAGTTCAGGTTCATCGCGAACCAGTTCGGTTGCTGGCCGAGGCCCGTTTCCCGGCCGCCGCCCTCGGCCGCCTTCCACTGCGAAGAGTGGTCGGTGAGGCCGAGCGCATCGCCGAAGATGGCGAGCATGCCGATGAGCACGCAGGTGCCGATCCACCACCACAGCGCCGTCTTGACGTCGTCCCAGGTCTGGATGAAGGCCAGCACCACCGACGACGTGGCGGCGATCACCGCGAGCGTGATGATCTCCTTGGCGCCGTCGCTCTTGCTCGTGCACCAGGTCAACCCGGCCACGCGCCACAGGATGATCCCCACGAAGACACTCTTCCAGGGCCAGTTAATCCAGAGCGACTTCCGGGAGAACACAGCCCGGAGTCCGAGCGAGAGGAGCGCCAGCAGCAGCACCGGCTCGAAGAGGCCGATGCTGATCTTCCCCACGGTGAAGAAGGACATGGTGCCGGTTGAGAGCAGCCGCGCCGCCAGCATCCCCGCCACGGCCCATACCGGGTTGTCCAGCAAGAAGACGGTCACCACGAAGGCGGCGGCCAGCACCACCGGCACCCTCCAGTCGAGCACGAAGCTCGCCAGTAGGACCATTTGCACGGCAACCACCGCGCCCACCCGCCACGGCGTTGGCGAGTCCCACAGGGCCTGGAGGCGGCTGACCATCGCCGCCGCGGTAGCCTCGCGGCGCGCGCCGTGTCAACCTGTGTCGTCATGCACCTCTTCTGGATTGCCGCGGCGCACGCCGCCACCCTGCGCGTCGGTCCCACCGAGACCTACGCTACCATCGACTCGGCGGTCAGCGCCGCCGCCGATGGTGACACCATCGAGGTCGCGCCCGGTACCTATACCGAGACGCCCAGCCTCACCGGCAAGTCGCTGTCGCTGGTGAGTCGCGATGGTCCGCACACCACGGCCATCGTGCACAGCGGCACGATCTACATCGACGGCGGCCGGCTCGAGGGCTTCACGCTGTACCCGGGCACGGCCAATGCCGTGGCGGTGCAGACGGGCTCGCCCACGCTGCAGGAGCTCTGGATCGAGGCGCCCACGCAGTACGGCGTGGTGGTGAGCGGCGGTACGCCCACCATCCAGGAAGTGCTGGTCAACCTGGCCGGCACGCATTCCTTCTCGCTGGAGGGGGGCACGCCCACGATCCGCCGTTGCGTGTCGCTCGACGCCGCGAAGTACGGCTTCAACATCAGCACTTCCGTCACCGCCGCGAACCTGCTGAGCGTCGGCGGCAAGTACGGCATCGTGATCAACGAGGCTGGCGTGACGGCCGACAACTCCGTGGCCGTGGGCGCTTCGACCGCCGGCCTGGCCGTTCTCGTGGATGCCACGCTGACCAACTGGGCCTTCGAGGACAACGTCTACGCGGCCGAGTGCTTCGGCGGATACGACACCACTTTCATCGACAGCCTCGCGTACAACACCAACGGCGACCGAGGCTGTGACAGCAACGCGCTGGTGAACACCGACCCCGAGTTCGCCTACTGGGTGGCGGGCAGCGACTTCAACGCCCTCGACTTCAAGCCGGCGGCCGGCTCGGCGCTCATCAACCAGGGCACGGGTACCGACGTCGACGGATCGACGGCCGACCTCGGCATCTTCGGCGGGGCGCAGGGCGGCTGGACCGACGGCGACGGCGACGGGGTCGTGGTGCTGTTCGACTGCGACGATCACGACGCCAACCGCTACTGGGGCGCCACCGAGTCGGCCGATGGCATCGACGACGACTGCGACGGCGAGGTCGACGAGGACGTGCCGGTCGACACCGGCGAGCCCCCCGACACCGGCGAGCCCCCCGACACGGGTACCTCCGACCCCATCGACCTCGACGGCGACGGTTTCGGAGCCAGCGTCGACTGCGACGAGCACAACATCGCGACCTACCCCGGCGCCCCCGAGCGCCTCGACGGGGCCGACAACGACTGCGATGGCATCGCCGACAACGGCACCGCCGGGGGCGACGACGACGGCGATGGCTACAGCGAACTGCAGGGCGACTGCGACGATACCGATAGCGGCCGCTCGCCGGGGTCTCAGGAGATCGACCGCAACGGCATCGACGAGAACTGTAACGGCTATGACGACATCGGCCGCGACCAGGACGGCGACGGCGACGGCTACACCGACGCCTCCGATTGCGACGACACCGACCCGGCCGTGAATCCGGGCGCGGCCGACCCGACCAATGGCGTGGACGACGACTGCGACGGCCGCACCGATGGCGACGAACTCCACGCCGACCGCGACGGCGACGGCGTGACGCCGGCCGAGGGCGATTGCGACGATACCGACCCGGGGCTCGCCCCCAACCAGACCGACGTCCCCGACAACTTCGTCGACGAGGACTGCTCGGGGACGGACAACTACGACGTGGACCGCGACGGTCACGCCGCGCCGGCCTCTGGCGGCGAGGACTGTGCCGACCTCCTCAACACCGTCTACCCGGGCGCCACCGAGCTTTGCGACAGCATCGACAACGACTGCGACGCGACGATCGACGAGGGGTGCGATGAGAACCTCGGCGGTGGTGGTGGAGATAACTGTGGTTGTAGCGGAAATACAGGACATTCAAGCGTTATTTCGCTAACGACGATTGGCGCGCTGTTGTTGCGCCGTCGTCACCGGAACTCTTGACAGGTCGCCTGGGACGGGTTCATATTTCAGCGGTCTCCGGCCGGGCTTGCTTCCCAGCTAGCTGCGAGGGGACACCCGGCATCGCCGGAAAAACCGCAAGAGACCAACAACAAAATCAAGGAGACGCCCATGTCGTTCATCAAGCCCCTGCTCGCCTTCTTCGCCGCCGCCTTCCTCGGCGCGGCCGCCGTCGCCTGCGACGGTGGTGGGGACAGCGGGAACGCCTGCAACGCCTGCGACGCCGAGTAACTCTCACGAGTTCTCGCTCGCCCCGCGAGGGGCGACGCAAGCGCGAAAGCGGACCGAAAGGTCAAAGCGGACCCCCGGGTTGGAAACAGCCCGGGGGTTCGTCGTTTGGTCGCTCGCGCGCGACGGCGTGGGCGGGGGCGCACCAGCCGGATAAATCGGCGGCCGTGCCCAGCCAACCCGTCTACAAGCGCGTCCTCCTTAAGCTCAG
>VGRE01000331.1 GCA_016875435.1 Deltaproteobacteria bacterium
CCGGCTCGGACTGTACGGGGTCGTTCTCCTCGCTCCCAGCGGCCTTCGAGGAGAGCGTAAGCGCCAGTACGGTGATGTTGTCGCCGCCCGTGCCCTCGTTGGCCGCGAGCACGAGGCGCCGCGCCACCGCCATGGCGCCGGCAGGGTTGGCCCGGTGCCCATGGCGGGCGAGCGTGGCCTCGATGATGGCGTACACGCCGGCCTCCTCGGGCGCGGCGTGGTCGCTCAGGCCGTCGGACGCGAGGACGAGCCACTCCCCTGGGAGCAGGCGCGTGGCGACGAGGATCGGCGGCGGCAGGGCGGGCTCGCCCGTCTCGTCGAAGTGGCCGAGGTAGCCGACGAGGGCGTAGCCGCAGTCGTTCCAGGGGGCGGCGTTGCCCTGCGCGGCCTGGCGCAGCCGCATGGCGTTGAGGTTCTGGTCCCAGGCCAGCGGTGCCACGCCGTGGCGACCGCAGAGCAGCGCCCGGGAGTCGCCGAGCGCCGCGAGGTAGACGCTGTCGCCCACGGAGAGCCCGACGATCGCGGTCGTGCCCATGGGCACGTGGCGGCTGATGTCGTCGTGGGCGAGGCAGGAGGCCGCCTCGCAGATCACGCGGTTGGCGCGCTCGAGGGCCCCGCACAGGAAACGGAAGGCCTCCTCGGGACCGGCCCCGCGGAGGTTCTCGTGGTGGGCCGTCCACTGCAGCCGCAGGGTGCGGACGAACAGGCTCGACGCGAGGTCGCCGGAGCCGGCCGTGCTGGTGGAGATGCCGTCGGCCACGGCGAAACAGAGCATGTCGGGCTCGCCGAGGACCACGAAGGCGTCCTGGTTGGCCTGGCCGACCAGCGCCTTGAGCGTGCCGATGTGGGTGTCGAAGCCGACGCAGAGGGCCGCGCCGGCCGCCCGGGGGAGGCGACGACGGGCGTCGAAGCTGGCGCGCGCCTGGGCGAGCTGCAGCGCCCACTCGAGGCCGTTTCGCGGGCGCAGGGCCTGGTCGCGAGCGAGGCAGCGTCGCAAGATGCCGAGCAACTCCGGGGGCACGGTGGGAACTGTCCCAGGGAGGGTGTCCACCAGCTCCTCGGGGGGCACGATGTCGGGGACTTCCAGCCCGAGCAAGTGTTCCACGAGGCGACGGGCAGCCCAGTGAACGCTGTCGGCGGGGTGCTGCGCCTCGGGATCGACGGCGAGCTGCCAGCCCGCCTCGGTGTCGTGGCTGGCATCGCGACGATGGAGGAGGGAATCGCCCCGGGCGTGTAGCGCGGCGAGAGCCTCGGCGAGCTCGCAGGCCGAGGCGAAGATCGCGTCGGGATCGGAGTCGACGCGGGGGCCACGCGCGAGCGCGGTGGCGGCGGGCTCCGGGGGCCGGGCCGCGGGGACGGCGACCGGGGTGGTGAAGTCGCGCTCGTGTACCCCGGGCGACAAGCCGATGCGCTCGCTGTCGAGCTGGAACCGGTCGTCGACAGCGGCGAGCGAGAGGATCGCGTTCCACCAGCCGTCGAAGCCGTTTCCCTCCATGCCCTGGTCGCCCACGACCTGCCTCATCCAGTCGTGCGCGTGCTCCAGCGGCTGGGCGTTGCCGAGGTCGGCCAGCAAGAGGCCGAGGATGGCGACAGGGTCTTCGTGGGCCATGCGCCGCACCTTTTCGGTCTCGGCGGCCCGCCGGGCAAGCAGGCCGCCGGGGCGGCACTTGCGATAGGTGGTGGATAGTCCATGTCGCGACACGTAGGTGGGATGGGCGGCGGCGGTGCCGTGCCAGCGCAGGCGGGCGCCGCGGTCGTCGACCTCGGCCAAGGTGGCAAAGCCGAAGGCGGGGTGGTGGACGACGTCGCCGACGCGCAAGGGCTCGTCGAGCGCGATGGGAAGCATCGGCCGCGCTATATCGCGGGCGGGAGAGACGATGGAGGTCCGCGACCCGCTTCACGGCGCGATCCAGGTACTCGGCGGCGAGGAGGCGGTGGTCGACCACCCCTTCGTGCAGCGACTGCGCGGCATCAAGCAGATGGGTTTCTCGGAGTTGCCCTTCCCCGGCGCGGTCCACACCCGGTACGCCCACTCGCTCGGCGCCATGGAGCTCGCGGGCCGGGCGTTCGACAGTGCCTTCCGCCAGGAGCCTTTCTCCTCGGCGGCCGCCCGCGCCCGCTTCAGGCAAGTGGTACGCGTGGGGGCCCTGTGCCACGATCTCGGGCACGCGCCCTTCTCGCACTGCACCGAGTTCGCGATGCCCACGCTGCGGGCGCTGGGGGTGGAAGCCTACGCGCCTGGCGAGGTGGCGTCGCGACTCGACCGCACCGCCTCGCACGAGGACTACACCATCCTGGTGCTCACCCGGTCCGACCTCGCCGCGGTGATCGCCCGCGAGTTTCCGTTCAGTGGGCAGCACGTGGCGGCGCTGGTGTCGCAGGAGGTGGCCGTCCCCGACGACTTCTTCGTCGACAACGGCCGCGACTTCCGGCGCGTGTTGTCCCAACTGATCTCCTCGGAGCTCGACGTCGACCGGCTCGACTACCTGGTGCGCGACTCCTACTACTCGGGCGCTCGCTACGGGCAGATCGACGCCAACTGGCTGTTGTCGAACCTGGAGTGGCACGAGGGCGACGACGGCGCGGTGTCACTCGCCCTCGACGGGCGCGGGGTGTACGCCTTCGATGACTTCATGATCGCTCGCTACCACATGTTCATGTCGGTGTATTTCCACCACAAGTCGGTGGTGTTCGAGGAGTTGCTGAAACGGCATTTCGCCTCCGAGAGCCGCACCTGGAACTTTCCCACCGAGGTGGAGGCCTACCTTCCGCTCGACGACGTCGCGATGCACGCCTACCTGCGCGCCTGCAAGGACGAGTGGGCCACGCGCATCGTGCAGCGCCGTCCCTTTCGCCGGGTGCTGGAGAAGCACGGCGGCGCCGCCGAGGTGAACCTCGCCGGGGCCCGGGAGCGGCTCGACGACGCCGGCATCGACAGCCTCTGGGCGGGGAGCATCGGCGAGCTGTCGCGCTACTCGGCGATGGGGAAGAAGCGCGAGCGGGCGCCGCGGATCTACGTGGTCGACCGCTCGCCGGGGCAGCGTACGCGCGTGGCGCCGCTGGAGGAGAGCACCAAGATCTTCGGGCGCTACCAGGAGGCGCGGCACATCACGCGGCTCTACGTGTCGGAGGCCGACGAGTCGCGCGCGCGGGCGCTGCTGGCGGACTGAGACAGGATCGCGTGGAGTCGGCCCTCGAAGGCGCGGGCCCCGTAGCCCAGCTCGCTGGCGGTGATCGCCCTCGGCGGCGCCCGGGTCGTCGGCGGGCGCGACGGATTGGCGGTCCGCCAGCGAGGGGGTGAATGCGCCAAGCTGGTCATCGATGGTCAACTGGGTGCGGGGCGGTCGCAGTCGAAGTCGGCGTCGGTGAGCTCCTGCATGCGCTCCTCGTAGAGCGCGGTGTCGATCGGGCATCCCAGCCGTAGCAGCGCGCGTCAACCCCCCTTCCGGTAGCTCACCAGCACTTCCATGCCCGGCCGCGGGACCGCTCTCCCGGAGAAGATCACCGCGTTGTCGCCGATGCTGTAGCGCCAGCCGTCGGCCTCGCGCTCGGGGATGTACGCGCCGTCGACGTTGACCTCGATCGTCGCGCTCGCGGCGATCTCGGTGAGGGGAAACACCGGGTTCCAGCCGCTGACTTGCAGGCCGATGGCCTCGAGCACCAGCGCGTAGTCGTCGGAACAGATCGACTCGGTGAGGCCGTCGAGTGCGGTCGCGACGGCAAGGTAGCGGGAGCCGGCCCCGGCGGCCGAGGTGCCCGACAGGCAGCCCGCCGGCTCGTCGCCGACGAGGGCGTGCGCGTAGACCGCCAGGCCGGGCGCAGACTGTCGCAAGGCATCCACGTAGCGCTCGGCGTCGCCCTCGCTGTGGTCGTCTTCATCGCTGACGAACACGACGTGGGCGTAGGCGTCGCTGCGGAGGAACCCGGGGTTCACGTCGCCGCGGACACCCAGCGCCGCCATGGCGAGGCCCTGCTCGTCGCGATTGCCGCTGGTGCCCACGTTGACGATGCCGGTGAACGTCGTGATCACGTCGTCGGTGTCGGCGGTGAGCACGGGGCCCACCAGCACGCCGCCGTTCTCGGGGTCGGTGGTGGTGACGCCGATCCGGTAGTCGGCGGTGGTGGTGCCGAGCAGGGCCACGAAGGCGCCGAA
>VGRE01000332.1 GCA_016875435.1 Deltaproteobacteria bacterium
ACCCGCAGGGCACCGAGGCGGCTGGCGACGGGTCGGGCGGTAGCGACGAGAAGACCGTGACCACCGGGGAAACCCAGAACGCGGGCGTAGTGGAGGGTGGCGCCAAGGGTGCCCCCCGGCTGCTCAAGCACCTCAAGGACGCCCCGGGCCTGTGGAGCGCGCAGGCGGTCACCGCGCGCACCTCGGACAAGGCCGAGCAGCTCGCCCTCGCCGACGAGATCGAGGCCCACGCGAACGACGTGCCTGCCGCCTCGGGACGCCTCCCACCCCTACAGGAGGTGACCGCCTACCTCCTGGACAGCCAGTTGCTGCTCGCCAAGATGACGGCCGCCGGGATGGACGTCGAGGTCCTCGGCTACCAGATCGAGCAGCTCACCAGGCCCCGCGCGGGCTCAAAGTAAGGCCTAGACCATGTCGGCGAAGCGTCGCCGGTTGTGGGCAAAGACGCTGGCCCCCAGCGCCACCGCCATCGCCGCCGCGACCAGCGCGTAGATCACCGTCGTGAGCGCCGTTGGCAGGTGCTGTCCGAGCACCAGGCTCTGGTAGATGCCGATGTACTGCGCCATGGGGTTGGGGTAGAGCAGCAGCACGTACTCCCGGGGCCAGGCCGACGCCGGGTACACCACCGGCGTCATGAACATGCCGATCAGGAGGCCCGCGTTCACCCAGTGGTTCATGTCGCGGAAGTAGACGCAAAGCACCGAGCACAAGAGGCCCAGCCCGAGGGTGAACAGGGCCTGCGCCACCAGGAAGGGCACGATCAGCACCGCGTGCCACGAGAGACCCTCGCCGATGAGGACGCAGAACAGGAGCAGCGCCGCGGTGCGAAAGAGCTGGTTGATGATGGCGACCAGCACCATCTGCGCAGGCAGCGCCACGCTGGGAAAATTGACCTTCCGCACCAGCGAGGCGTGCTGCGTGATCGAGGTGGTGGCGCGCACCAGGCCGTCGGCGAAGCTCGACCAGGCGGTCATCCCGCAGAACAGGAACAGCACATACTGGCTGGTGGTCTGCCCGGCGTGGAAACGAACCTGCAAGAGCACGTGGAACACGAAGGTGTAGGTGGCCAACTCCAGCAGCGGATTGACCACCGTCCAGAAGAAGCCGATGGAACTCCCGATGTAGCGAGCGCGCAGGTCGGTGGCGGTCAGGGTCCACACGAGGCGTCGCGACTGCCACAGGGCGGCGAGCTCGCCCCAGGCGCTCGGCGGCGCCGGTTCAGCGATCTGGGTTTTCACCACGCCCGATATCCACGCTCACGCCCAGGCCCGCCACGATGACGTTGGAGGACAGGTCGCCGTTGCCCACCACCTTCCCGGTGGTGACCGTCGTGGCGAACTGCTTGCCGAAGTCCACGAAGATCGCCTGCTGCGCGTAGCGGGAGTCCTCGATGGTGCGCGGGAAGATGATCTGGTCCATGAACGACGCGCTCAAGGATACGCGCTTTCCGATCCGGGCGGAGGCCCCCGCCGCCAGCGCGAGCTTGGGACCGTCCACCATGAACACGCTGACGTAGTCCGAGG
Source organism: Deltaproteobacteria bacterium (assembly GCA_016875435.1). GTDB lineage: Bacteria > Myxococcota_A > UBA796 > UBA796 > SXON01 > SXON01. The sequence goes on from VGRE01000332.1 coordinate 1,524, forward strand.
GCACCGCGCTCGTCTCGTAGGCCACGCCCACGCGCGCGCGCACCGCTGGCACGACGTCGTACTCGCCGCCGAGCCGCGCCGACCAGCTATCGACGAAGCCGGTGTCGAAGGGCACGTCGTCGGTCACGACGATGGGCTCGCCCTTGAGCACGCCTTCCTCGCGCGTCGTGAGCGATAGGTCGACGTCGGTGATGCGCAGGGCCGACATCGCCGACCACTGTGTCCAGGTTCCCGCGAGCTCGACGCGGGCGCGCTCCGAGGGCGAGACCTGAACGCCGAGTCGCGCGATCCAGGGGAGGGTGGCGTCGACGGTGACATCCTCGTCGGTGAAACTCCCGGCCGTGAGCTCGGGACGGACCAGCGTGTTGTCTTCCGAGAAGGTGACCGTCATCGACCCCTCGGTGCGGTAGTCGATCTGCGGCTGGACCGACGCCCCGACGGCGAGCCAGGGCGCGGGCTCCACGAGCACGCCCGCGTTCCACGAGAGCCGCGCCGGGTCGACGGTGGCGAGGTCCATCCGGATGTCGTCGGCCGGGGAGTCGGTGCCGCAGGCCTCGACGCTCTCCACGCACTGGATCGCGGTGATCGACTGGTTCACCGAGAGAAATGTGTACTGGATGCCAGCGCCCAGGCTCAGCCAGGAGGTCACGCGCTGTGCCAGCGTGGGGCCTGCGTAGCCCTGGAGCACGCTCGAGGAGACGAGCGCGTAGCGCTGCGGCCCGTCGGACGGGTAGGCAAGGAGCGGCGAGGTGGGCAGGTAGAGGCCGAGCGCCACGGTGGTGCCGGCGAGCGCCGGGTGCAGGGGCCCGAGCGGCAACACCACGCCACCGGCGGGCTCGGGCTGCGGGGGCGCCGTGTTCTGCACCGCCTCGAAGGCGTTCCAGCCCAGCTCGTCGGCCCGGTCGAAGTCGACGGACTGGGAGATCGCCCAGAGGTCGAGCGCTGCCGAAGCACAGTCTTGTCGCGACAAAGCAGCGGGATTGTAGTACTGCGCCGAGATGTCGTCAGCGCCCGCGACGAAGGCGCCGGCCCGCCCCTGCGCGCGCACGCCAGAGTCCATGAAGTAGAAGCCTGCCGCCTGCGAGGCAGCCACCACCAGCAGGATCACCTAGATACCGGCGGGCTGCGCGGCATCGCGCACCCAGCGATCATCGTCCTCGATGTCGGTGAGTTGGCCGGTGAGGTCGTAGCCGTAGGCGCAGGCCGACTCGACGCTGAGGGTACACCCGGCGCTGTCGCAGTCGTAAGCGCCGCGGCTGTTGGTGACGGGCTGCTCGTTGCCCGCGCCGTCGGTCAGCACGAGGTAGCTATAGGCGGGGATGGCGCCGGTCTCACTGACGACGAGCGCCGCCTCGTCGCTCCACGTGTCGGACTCGTCCCACTTGTCGAAGCTGGCGAGGCTCTGGTTGAAAGTGCCCGTGAACACGTCGTTGTTGAAGGTGCCCTCCACCGTCTCGGTGTACTGGTCTTCGTAGGCTTGCGCGTAGTCGTAGCCGCTGGCGTGCCTCCGGCCGTAGGTGCCGCTCTCCGCAGACTTCCAGCTGAACTCCGAGCTTCCATCCTCGTTGTTCTTCCCCGGGTACACCTCGGTGCCGATCAGCAGAACCAGGCCCTGGCCCGCGTCCTCCACGCGGCCGAAGAAGACCGTGCCGCTCTGCGAGGACGTGCTTTCCTCCGTCCACGGGCCTTGCTCGACGGTCTCCTCCGGCTCGTGCGCGCCGGCAAAGTTGTGGGTGACGGTGGTGCCGCACTCCTCGCCGGTAGAAGGCGTGAGGTCGAGGGTGAACATCCACACGCCCCAGATGGGGGTGGCGCACGCGAGGAGCAGGGCGAGGATCATGGGTGCCGAGAGTTAACCGGCGGGCCGTCCAGGCTACTCGCCTGAGCTACTCGCGCAGCGCGGCGAAGAATTGCTGTCCCTGCTCGGACGTACCCTGGAACACCCCCGCCGCGCCGAGTCGAGCGGCGGCGAAGCAGGCAAGCTCGGTGGCGCCGGCGAGATCGACGAAGACATCGGGCTCCACGAAGGGGCCCTCCTCGCCCGCAGGCGTGACCAGGAGCCACGAGAAGCGTCCCTGGGTGGGGTGCCAGGTGCCGATGGCGGTTGCGGCGGCGGCACGCTCGCCGTCGTCGAGACGGCCCGACTCGAACATCCAGTCGCCGCGGGCGATTTGCCAGTTGCCGCGTACCTCCTCCAGGCGCGAGGCCCAGTCGGCCAGCGCGCGCAGGTATGCGGGGTCTTCCAGGGGGGCGCAGTCACCCGCGGGTTCCCGGAGCCGGTGCACGCCGAAGCCGACGCCGTCGTCGTCGAAGCGGAAGAACAGCTCGGGCTGGCTACCCTCGCCGGTGTCGCGAACGAAGCCCACGGCCACCCGGCCGAAAGCCTGGTGCCGGGGCAGGCGACGTCGCAACTCCGTGAGCGCCGTCTCCAGGCGCGAGGCGCCCGCCTCGAAGGCCGAGGGTGGGCCGCCGCCCCGCGCGAGACAGGGGGCGTCGAGACCGACCACCCGCACGCGGCCCTCGCGAAGCTCCGCGCGCACCACGAAGCGTCGCAAGCCCACGGGACCGGCGCACAGGGCGAGCGCATCGAGCACGCCCGCCTCGGCGATCAGCTCGTCGAGGTGC
>VGRE01000333.1 GCA_016875435.1 Deltaproteobacteria bacterium
TGACGGGCGCAGTGGCCGCGGCGGCGTCCTCGCTGGTCGCCCCGGGCACCGGCGTCGTCTCGGCGCTCGGGGCTTTCCGGACGGGGGCGTGGGGATCGCTCGCGGTGCTCTTTCGAGATGACCTCGTGGCGGGGGGCGGCGCGGCCTCCGCGGGTTCTGCTGCCGCCGGCGGGGCGGCGTCGTCACCGCTGGCGATGGTGGCCGCCGTCCCGCCAACGTCGACGGGGTCGTCTCCCGGGCGGGCCGCCTCGTCCACAATCGCCTCGGTCAGATCGGGCTCGCCGGGGTTGAACACCCCGCTCACCCAGGCGGCGCCGAGAGCGAGCGCGGCCACGCCACCAAGGCCGATGAGGGCGGCGATGCCGCCCGCCATCAGGGCGACGGTGCCCTGCTTGCGCCCGGGCACCTCGCTCACCAGCGAGTGGCCGCTGTCGGCGATGGGCTCGGGCGGCTGCAGGTGGACCGGTGGCCCTCCGGCCGGCGCCCGGGGGGTCGAGCGGGGGGCCGGTGGCGCCCAGAGCCCGGCCGAGCTGAGGGCGAATGCAGCCGGGGGGTGGGCAGCGGTGGCGGGCGCGCTCCACCTCGTGCGGGCGGCCGCCGCCTTGCCTTCCGTGCCCTGGGCGAGCTGGGTATCGCGGGCGGCAATGGCGCCGGGCACCACGCGCCGGGCATACGCCCGCAGCGACTCCCCGGGGACCGCCAGGCTGTCGGCCCAGGCCATCACCTCAGCCGCGGTGGGCCGCTGCGCGGCGGCGTGCGCGAGCATCCGCGCCACGCCCTCGCGGTAGGGCTCGGGGAGCGCATCGAGCTGGAAGTGCACCCCGCGCCGATGCAGGCCCTCCTCGAGGGAGGGGCGTTCGAAGCCGCGGCCGGTGAGCATCTCCCAGGCCGTCACGCCCAGGGCATAGATGTCATTCGCGCCGGTCAGCTCGCCCCGGAGAAACTGCTCCGGGGCCATGAAGCGCGGGGTGCCGAAGGCCACCGACTGGGTGTGTCCCTCGCGTTCGAAGTCGGCGCGGGCCACGCCGAAGTCGAGCACCTTCACCGCGCCATGGACGGTGACCAGCACGTTGGCGGGTTTGATGTCGCGGTGAATCACGTGAAGGGGGCGGCCGGTGTCGGGCGGGACGAAGGACCAGCCGGCCTCTAGCGCGCTCGCGACGCCGCTCACGATGGCCAGGGCGGCAGGCCCCGGCAGCGCGCCCGAGCCCTTGATGAGCGAGGACACATCGGTGCCCTCGACGTACTCCATCACGACGGCAGGGCTGCCGTCGATCTCGGTGAGGTCGAAAACCTGGACGATGTTGGGGTGCTGGAGCAAGCCAAGGAGCCGCGCCTCGTCGCGCTGGCGCCGGAGCACCTCGTCGTTCTCGATCTGATCCCGGCGGAGGAGCTTCACCGCCACGCGACGGCTGAAGCCATCGCGCCCGCGCATCCTGGCGAGGTACACCACGCTGAAGCCGCCCGCGCCTAGCGGCTTCAGTAGCTCGATCTTCCTTCCCTCTTTCACGATGCCCCGAGGCTACCACACCGAAGATCGGCTGGCGTCGACCGAGGCGAGAGTCCCGCGGAACGGGGTCGCATGCCTCGTCGTCGTGGCGGGGGTCGCGCGCGAGGCGAGGCGGCGCCCTGGGTCCGCGAGGCCAGGTTCCCGCCGCGCACCGACGATCTCCACGACCAGGCGGTGCGCGCGGCCACATCCGCCGCCCTCGACATCGCCGAGGCCGCCCGCGCTTCGGGCCCGCGCACCTGTCAACACCCTCTAAGTCTTAACCCTTAACCTCCGGCACCTATTCGCCGCCGGCACCTATTCGTTCAACGAGGCGCGTTCATGATGCCGGGGAACTGCACGCCAGCGCGCGGATCGACGCCGTGATACCGCATCTGGGCCTGGCCGACGGTAACCTCGAAGTCGAAGCCGGGTAGGCGCACCCGATTGTCGCGACCGATGAGTTGCTCGGGCGGGTTAGGGTAGGGGCCGGCGATCTTGAAGGCCTCCACCACGCAGTCGTCGATCGGCTCGGAGCCGCTCTCGTGGTTGACGATGATGCTCTCGAGCACGCCGTCGGCGGAGAGGACGACCTCCACCACCGTCTGGTATCGGGGCTTGCCGAGGCGCACCGAGGGCGAGAGGTTGTCGAGGTTCTGCTTCCAGTAGAAATTCACGGCTCGCCTGATCCGGTTCATGTACTCGGCGCCGTAGAACTCGCGCGTGTTCAGCGCCAGCGCGGCCCCCACCTTCTCGTCGAGCCGATCGTTCTGAGGCGCGCCCCGGAGGTCTTGTCGCGACGACGAGGCCTTCGTGGGCGAGGTCAGGCCCTCCTTGTTGGTGAGCGAGAACTGCGATGGCACCGAGCTGCGCGGGGCGCCCTTGCCGGGGGCGTCGGCGAGGATGCCCCCGGCCCGCGCGCCGCTCGACACCTCGCTGGCGCCCACGTCGATCACGTCCTCCACCTGCATCTTCGAGTCCTCGCTGTAGGTGGGCGCGAGGATGTCGGGGTTGATCTTGTATTGCCGCGTGCGCGATTCCTCGGGCACCGCGTTGTTGTGCTCGGCGAGGTACTCGGCCTGGAGGGGCACCTGCTGATCCTCCGGCGGCGCCGTCTCCACGATCTGCCCCGAGGGCAGGTCGGGCTCGTCGGGCTCGTCTGGCTCCGGCTCTGGCTCCTCCTCGCGTTCGGGCGGCGGAACAGCATCCACCCTGGAGTCGGGGCGCGCCTCGCCAGCGAAGGCGTCGCCCGGGAGCAGTTGCACCGAGACTGGGGCCTCGAACTGCGCGAGATCCCACTCGATGAACCATGGCAGCACGACGACAACGCCCGCCACGTGCACGAGCAACGTGACGAGGAGGGCGGCCACCAGGGCCGGCCAGTCGTGGCGTCGCTGCGGGCGCGGTTGCATCGGCTTCACTGTACTTGCCTAATCCCCGTAGCGGAACACGTAGCGAACTCTGAGCGGTCCCTCGCCCTCCGGCGGTGGCGCCACCGCGGCGGGGATGGACTCCAGCGCCGCCTCCTGCATGGAAAGCGTCACGTTGGCGTCCACCAGCGCCACGTCGCTCACCCGGCCGTCCACGCCGATGGTGAATTCCACCACCACGCGGCCGCGCACGCCGAGGGCCTTGTCTGCCTCGGGCCACGTCCAGGTGGCACGGATCAGGTCGTCGACCGGCACGAACCAGGTGCCGACCGCAGTGCGGGTGACGTTCACCTGGTTCCGGTCACCGCGCTCCGCCTGCTCCTCGGCCACCGAGAGGTCGATCCAGGCCGCGCCGTCGCGCTTGTAGATCACCTTGGCCACGTCGTCGCCGGCAACGGCCGCGGGGCTGTCCTCGACGTCGCCCCCCTCGCCGGACTCGCCCGCGCCGGTGCCGCGGAGTGGCGCGACCCAGAAGTCGTCGTCGAGTCGTTCTCCCGGCGTCGCCGTCGCGCCGGGCGCGAGGACAGCGTGCAGCGGCGCCGACTCGGCCAGCGTGTCTACAGTCGCGACATCGCCCGGCGCATCAGCGTCGGCCGCGACGGCCGCTTCCGCCGGGGTGGGCGCCGGGCGGGCCTTCCGGCGACGCTTCTCGGCCGCCGGCGGGGAAGGGGCCGGGGCTGGGACGTAGTCCGCCTCGATCGCGAGGCGCACCGCGGGCTTGTCCGTGATGGGCGACGGTGCCGGGGGGACCGCCGGTCGTGGGCGCTCCCCCGCCTGCTGTGAGGCGCCGCTGGTCGGCGAGGGGCTCTCGCGCTCGGGCGTGCGCGTGGCCATCTCGGCCTTGCTGTCGGCCTCCATGTCCTCGGGCACCGGCAGCGCCTCGTCGAGGCTCTTGCCGTCGGCATGGGAACGAATCGTGGTGGTGGGGGCGCGGGTGGAGACGTCCACCACCACGTTGCGATCGCCGATGTAGGGCGAGGTGGCGCTCACGACGGCGTCGGGATCGTCGGGGGCGTCGGAGCGCTCGAACTTGTACCAGACCGGGGTGCCGGCGTCGGCGCCGCGCCGGCGCGCGTGGCGCTGGCCCGGTCGCGGCGAGGACGCCTCGTCGGCGGGTTCGACGGCGCTGGGGGCAGGCTCCCGCCGGGAACGCTGCCCCTCGCCCGGGGTGTCGGGGACGGGACTGGGGGGAGCGCGGCCTTCCCCGGTGGGGAGCG
>VGRE01000334.1 GCA_016875435.1 Deltaproteobacteria bacterium
CCCACCCGACTGGGGGGTCACGCGCCCGTCGGCGAGCTGCAGCGTCGACGTGGATCTCGACCCCAGCGGCAAGGTGCTCCGCACGCGCTGGGTGTCGGGCGAGATCGAGGTGAGTGGGCAGGTGAACGACGCGCTCGACCAGTGGGAGTTTTTCCCGGTCATCGTCAAGGGCGAGCGCACGGCGGTCCGCGTGCGGCTGTCGATGTGCGACTATTGAGGCATGAAGAGCCTCCTCCAGGGCCACCGGAGTTTCCGTCGCGAGTTCGCCGCAGGAGCGCGAGATTTCCTCGCCCAGCTCGCCAGCGAGCACCAGTCGCCCTCGGCGCTCTACGTCGGCTGTAGCGACAGCCGGGTGGTGCCCGAGCTGCTCACCTCGTCGGCACCGGGCGAACTCTTCGTGGTGCGCAACATCGCCAACGCCGTGCCGCCCTTCGAGCACGCGGACGCCAGCGTGGGGGCCGCGCTGGAGTACGCCGTGGAGGTGCTCCAGGTCGGCCACATCGTGGTGTGCGGCCACTACGGCTGTGGCGGCGTGAAGGCGGTGCTCGACGGGCACAAGAAGGTGAAGAAGCTGCCCTCGCTGTACGAGTGGCTCGACCACCTCGCTCCCGCGATCATCGAGTCGCGCTTGCAATACGTCGACGACGACACCTGCTGGCGCCACGCGGTGGAGGCCAACGCGATGCAGCAGGTGCTCAATCTCAGCACCTACGCCATCGTGCGTGACCGTCTCGAGGCGGGAACGCTCCAGCTCCACGGCTGGGTGTACGACCTCGCCAACGGCCACGTCTCCGTGTTCGACGCGGCCGGCGAACGTTTCATCGACGCGACGGACCCTAGCCTGTGAGGCTCGTCTCGCTGCTCGGGCTCCTCGGCCTGGTGGGGCTCGCCTGGCTCATGAGCGAGCGGCGCTCACGACGTCTCCCCTGGCGGGTGATCGGCTGGGGCCTCGCGCTGCAACTGCTCTTCGGCCTGGTGGTCTTGTCGCCGGAGGCGCAGGCCTTCTTCTTCCAGCACGTGGACAGCGGCGTGCGCACGCTGATCGGCTTCTCCGAGAAGGGCGCCGACTTCACCTTCCAGTCGGTGGAGCCCCACCAGGTGGCCGGTCCCGACGGCAAGCTGAGCTTTTACGCCGGGCACATCTCGCCGCCGGTGAAGACCTTCGCCTTCTGGATCCTGCCGAGCATCGTGTTCTTCTCCAGCTTGATGGCGGTGAGCTACCACCTCGGGCTGATGCAGAAGCTGGTACAGGGGATGGCCTTCGTGATGCACCGCACCATGGGCACCAGCGGCGCGGAAACACTGTCCACCGCGGCCAACATCTTCCTCGGGCAAACGGAGGCCCCGCTCCTGGTGAAGCCCTTCGTGGGTCGGATGACCCGCAGCGAGCTCTTCTGCGTGATGCTCGGCGGCTTCGCCAACACCGCCGGCGGCGTGCTCGCGGCCTACGTGAGCTTCCTCGGCCACATCCCCGGCATCGCCGGGCACCTCGTCACCAGCTCGATCCTCAGCGCCCCGGCCACGCTGGTGATCGCCAAGGTGATGGTCCCAGAAACCGAGGAGCCGGAAACTGCCCGCTCGCTCACCGTACACGATGAGCGTCCCGACGGCAACGTGATGGCGGCGGCGGCGCGGGGCGCGAGCGAGGGCATGTCGCTGGCGATCAACGTGGCGGCGATGCTCATCGCCTTCGTGGCGCTCGTCGCGATGATCGACTGGGGCCTCGGCCTCGTGCCGCTCCTCGGCGAGCCCTTGTCGCTGGCGCGCGTGCTCGGCTGGGCCTTCACCCCGGTGGCGGCGATGATGGGCGTGCCCTGGGCGGAGGCGCCGGTGGTGGGGCGGCTTCTCGGCGAGAAGCTCGTGCTCACCGAGTTCATCGCCTACATCAACCTCGGCGCCATCCAGGCGGGCGAGTCGCCGCTCTCGCCCCGCAGCGCGGTGATCGCCAGCTACGCGCTCTGCGGCTTCGCCAACTTTGCCAGCATCGGGATCCAGCTCGGCGGCATCGGCCCGCTCGCGCCGCACCGCAAGGACGACCTCGCCGCGCTCGCGCTCCGCGCGATGATCGGCGGATCGCTCGCCACCTTCATGACCGCCTGCGTGGCGGGCATGTTCACCCCCTAGCAAAACGTTCTCTTGATAGGCCGGTCACGGTCGTTCACACTCTGCATGATGGATCTCGTCCAGCTCCACGCCCTCGAGCCCCTCTGCGCCACCGCGCTGGTCGCCGAGCTGCGCCAGAGGATCGACGAGCGCTGGCTCGCGCACTGGGGCCGGGTGGTGGTGTCGGTGACCGGGCCCTGGCGCCCCGCCGACATCTGGAGCGGGGGCATCGAGCGGCTGGTGTGGACGGCGAGCTTCTCGGGCGACCCCGGCCTGTCCACCGAGGGACGCGACGCGCTCGAAGCGGCCAACGCCGTGTCGCGACGAAATGGCGTGGCGAGCTTCGCGGAGCTGCTCGCACCCAGCCTCGCTGGTGCGCTGGTGCTGACGCACAGCGACGCGGCGCGCAGCGCCTACGTGTCGCTCTACCGCGAGCGTCGATTCCGGTGGAGCCTTCGCCTCGACGACGGGCGCCTGCTCTCGCGTTGCGATGGCGAGCGGGTGATGGTCGACTCGCCCCCCCGCTTCGTGGCCGAGGTGGACCGCACCGGCGTGCTCCTCGCCGGCTTCGCGCGGCTCCTGGGCGAGCCGCTGCCGGTGGAAGGCGCCGATCGCCTGGTGTTTGTCGACGCGTTGGCCTCGCTGGCTCCCGAATCGGAGGCCACGCTCTGTCGCGACTCGGCCATCGAGGACCCGCGCCGGGCCGCCGCCGGCAAGTAGCGCCGGGATAGGCGGCCACCGGGTGGTTGGCCGGTGAAGATCCGCAAGCTCGAACTGCAAGGTTTCAAGTCCTTCGCCGACCGGGCCACGCTGCACTTCGGGCCAGGCATCTCCGGCGTGGTGGGCCCCAACGGCTGCGGCAAGTCGAACATCATGGACGCGGTCCGGTGGTGCATCGGCGAGCAATCGGCGAAGTCCTTGCGTGGCGACTCGATGAGCGACGTGATCTTCGCCGGTAGCGCGTCGCGACATGGCGTGTCGTTCGCCGAGGTGTCGCTCACCTTCGTGGCGGACAGCGAACCCTTCCCCGGCATCTGGCAACGATTTTCGGAGCTGGAGGTTACCCGGCGCCTCTACAAGGACGGCGGTAGCGACTACCTCGTCAACAACGAGCGCGTGCGCCTTCGCGACGTGAACGACTTGTTCATGGACACCGGCGTGGGCAACCGCCTGTACTCCTTCATCGAGCAAGGGCGCATCGGGCAGATCGTGCACGCCCGCGCGCAGGATCGCCGCACGCTCATCGAGGAGGCGGCCGGCATCTCCCGCTACAAGGCGCGCCGCGAGGAGTCGCTGGCCAAGTTGTCCGGCACCCGCGAGGCCCTCGACAAGGTGGCCGACCTGCACGACGACCTCGGCCGCACCATGAAGGCCGCCGAGCGACAGGTGCAGAAGGCCCTCCGCGCCCAGTCGCTCGAAGCGAGGCTGCGGCAGGTGGAGCTGACGGTGGCGCTGGCGCGCTTCGGCGGCCTCGCGGGCGACCGCAAGGCGCTGGGCGACCGGGTGCGCGCGGCGGCCGCCGAGCTCGAGGAGGCCTCGCGCGGCGTGGCCCGGCACGAGGAGGAACTCGACACGCGACGACGGTTGCTCGAGGCGGCCGAGGCGGAGGTGGGGCGCCTCCGCGACCAGCTCAACCAGGTAGAGGCCGACCGGCGCGTGGAAGAGAGCGCGGCGCAGTACCAGCGGCGCGAGACCGAGGGCGCCGCCGAGCGCCTCGTGCAGCTCGCGCGCGACCTTGAGGACCAGCGCACCGAGCGCGACGCGGCGGGCGCCGAGGCCACCCGCGCGGGCGAAGCCGCGGCCCGGGCCCAGGTGGAATTGTCGACGGTGCGCGCCGAGGCCGAGGTGGCGGCCCAGCGGCTCCAGGCGGCTCACCTGGCCGCCGGGGAGGCACGCCGGGCGCTCGACGAGGCCAAGCGGCGGGCCCAGTCCGCGTTCGACCTCGCGGTGCGCACGCGGGGACAGGTGGCGGGCCTGCTGGCACGCCGCGCCGAGCTCGACGCGCGCGCCGAGCGCCATCGCAA
>VGRE01000335.1 GCA_016875435.1 Deltaproteobacteria bacterium
ACCCGCGCGGCTCGCCGGTACTTCCACGCGTTCCCAGGCGGGCGATGGTTGCGACGGTGCACCACCAGCGGCACCGGCACCAGGAGCGACACGTCGTGCGCGTGGCTGTGGTGCGCCGCCACGAGGTCAACGCCCAGTCGCGACACCGCGGCGCGGAGGATCAAGGCGTTGCGCGGGTCGTTCCCGGGATGCATCGGCACGTCGGGCGCCCTCGCGCGCGCGGCCAGCAGCCCCCCGGGCACCGCCGCGAGCAGGTCGCCGGGGCGCCCGGCCAGCAAGTGCGCGAGCTGCGCCTGCCCGCCGCGCCACTCAGTCGCCGAGTCGACATGGAGCACGCGCATCAGGGCACTTCACGCTCGAGAAGCCTCACCGTCACCGGGCCGGCGCGGGTAGCCACCACCGCGCGCAGCGGCACCCGCGCCTCGCCGGTGGTCACCCAGAGCGACATCCGGTCCTTCAGGTCCCCGTCGTGGACCGTCCGCACGTCGAAGCGCTCGGCCGACTGGCCATCGACCGTCTCCGTGCCCGCCTGTCGCACGTCGACCGGCACCACGCGCTTGCCGGAGAACACGTCGAAGCGCCCCGCACCGGCCTCCCGAATGCGCCACAGGGCCGAAACCGGGTCCTCGACCCCCGGCGCCGCGGCGTAGCGGTCCTCCCAGCGGCGCCAGCCCTCGTCGAAAAGCTGGTGTCGCGACACTGTGATGCCTGATGCGTCGAAGACCATCACCTGGTCTTGCTGGAAGCGCCCCTCCCGGAAGACCGTCTCGTAGCGCTGGCTCCCCGTGCCCGGCGCCCACACCGAGGTGAGCCGGTCGTCGACCGGGTAGAGCCCCGCGAGCCAGTCGGCCGAGCGCGAGGCCACGCGCACCACCCAGACCTCGCCGTCGCGTCTGGTCTCCGCGGTCGCGACACCGGCGGGGATGCCCATCCACGAGGCCTCGTAGCGCAAACGCTCCCCCTCGGCCAGGGGGCCGGCCAGGGCCACCCCTGCGAACGCGATCCACATCTCACCGCTACACTAGCGCCATGATCCTGCTCATGCTCGGCTGCGGCGAGCCCCTCGACGGTGAGGCCCCGGGCGACAGCACCGCGACCAGCACCGACGTGCTGCCCCCCGTGGTCGAGGGCGAGGCCGACGGATTCTACGCCGATGGCACCATCCAGCGCGTGGACATCGAGCTCTCCGCCGAGGCGATCGCCGCGCTCGAGGCCGACCCGCGCACCTGGGTGGAGGGCGTGTTTGCGTACCAGGGCCAGCGCTACGGCCCGGTGGGTGTGCGCATCAAGGGCGAGTCGAGCTACCGGTCCATCGACGAGAAGCCTTCGCTCAAGGTGAAGTTCAGCGAGTACCAGGAAGACGGTCGTTTCATGGGCATGCGGCGGCTGGTGTTCAACAACATGGTGAGCGACCCCTCGATGCTGCGCGAGCGAGTGGCCTACCGCTTCTTCCGCCAGCGCGGCGTGCCCGCGCCGCGGTGCAACCACGCGGTGCTCTCGGTCAACGGCGAACCCTACGGGCTCTATTCCAACGTCGAGAACACCGACGAGGAGCTGCTCGGCGGCTGGTTTGACGACGCCGAGGGATCGATGTGGGAAATCCACGACGCCGACTTCCAGGAGGGCTTGCTGGAAGGCTTCGAGCTCGAGGAAGGCGTCGACGACCGCACACAGATCGAGGCACTCACCGGCGTGATGGCCACGAGCGAGGGGCCGGCGCGGATGTTCGACTACGTCGACGAGCCGGCGTGGTGGCTCTACTTCGCCAGCATGGCCTACGTCGGCAACCTCGACGGCTACCCCTTCTCGGAGCCCGGCGACGACGCGCACCTCTACCTCGACCCGGCCACGGGCCTGTTCAACTTCATCCCGCACGGGCTCGACGAGACCTTCCTCGACGACGCGAGCGTCGAGTACGTGATGCACGGCATCCTCGCCACCGCCTGCATCGAGGACTCCGCCTGCAAGGCGAGCTGGCGCGAGCACCTAGCACTTGCCATCGCCGACGCCGATGCCACCGCGATGCAGGGATGGGTCGACGAGATCGCGGCCGAGATCGACGCCGAGGGCGACGCCGACCCGCGCAAGGAGTACACCGACGCCGAGGTGGACGAGGCCCGGGGCTACGTGAAGAACTTCATGGACCTCCGCTCCGCCGACCTCGAGGAGCAGATGAGCTGGGACTGAGGGGGTTGGGCGGGAAGGGGCCGCTCAGGCCTTGGCCACCGAGAGCGCCTTGCTGAGACCGTCGCGGTACTCGGCGCTGTTCGGCACCAGTTCCAGCGCCTTGCTGAAGCAGTCGAAGGCCTCCCGCTGGCTTTGCTTCATGAACGCCATTTCGCCCTTCTTGGCGAGCATCTCCGCCGACTGCTCGATCTGCATGCGTTCCATGATCTCGGCGCGGTAGTCACGGCGTCGGCTGTCGACCTTCAGGGTCTCGTAGGCCGACGTCAGCTTGCCGTAGATGTCGTTCACCAGCTGCTTGTTGGCCTCGCCCCAGCGCGCCATGGAGTCGGGAGCAAACTCCGGGGAGAGCTTGCGCCAGGCCGCCTCCACCTCGGGTGCGGTGCAGATCCAGTGAAGGTCGAGCGCCTCGAAGAGCGTGCCGCGCATCACGGCGCGCTTGCGATCTTCCAGGACCCGCGTGACCCGTTCCAAGCCGCGCGCCTGGGCCTCGGCGTCGCGGAACTCCACGAGGTGCAGGTCGGCGAGCGACCAGATCATGCCGGCGGTGGCGGAGCGCGAGAGGTTCGACACTGCGAACAGCTCCCGCAGCCGGTAGCTCGTGCTCCCCACGATCTTGAGGAAACCCGCCTCCTCGCTGTTGAGTTTCATCTCGTCGAAGATTCGGGCCGCCCCGTCGACGAAGTACACGTAGCGGTCGAGCCAGGGGCGGAGGGTGGTCGCGAGGTCCTCGGCGGGCATGTCGCGCACCGAGTTGCGCAGGGCGCGGAAGAGCAGCGAGGGCGTGCGCAGCGGCGGGGTGACGAAGCGCTCGGGAAGCTCCTCGAGCACGTGGAAGGACCACTTCCCCTCGCGATCCTTGACCACCCGCTGGAAGACGAACTCCGACTGTTTCTGCAGCAGCATCACCAGCTGGGCGAAGCTCACCACGCCCATCTCGATGAGCGCCTCGCCCTGTCGCACCCCGTTCTGCTCCATCAAGTTGAGCGACTGCTCGAGCTGCTGCCGGTTGAGCTGGCCGGCGCGGTACAGCAGGATGCCGAGCACCTCGTCTTCCACCAGCGGCTCCGCGCGCCATCCCACGGGGCCGCCCTTCTGCCAGAAACCCCAGCGCAAACGGCCGTCGGGGAGCTCCAGCGTGAGCAGGCCCGTGGCGCGCGCGATGGCCAGCTCCATGCAGGCGTCGCGGAAGCTGCGATCGGCGAGCGTGCCCGAGAGCGCCGGCTCGAGGCCGCTGACGTCGGGCACGCGGAAGCCGCGCTCCACCACGCGTTTGCCCTGCTCGTCGTACACCACGGTGGGACCGTCGGCGGCGGGCGCAGCGCTAGTCGCCGCGTCTGGCCGCGACTCCAGCGCCCGCACGCGCGCGCGCAGGCGCTCGACCTCGGCAAGCAGTTGCTTCTCGGCGCGGCCGTCGCTCGGCGCCTGCAACTGTCCGCTTTCCACGAACCACTGCTTCATCTCGTCGATGGCCGCGAAGACGGCATTGAAGCCGCGCGTGACATCGGCGGGCCACTCCGACACCCGCAGCGCCACGGTGCCGTCGGGAAGCTGTTGCAGGAGCTGCGCGTCGACCGGGCCGAGTCGCCCCACCACGGGGATGACGAGGTCGATCTTCATCTCCGCCATCGGTGGACCGTCGATCGTCCCCGGCGGCAGCGTGAGCGCCCCGATGCGCAACATGCCCTGGTAGTCCTCCACGAAGGCGCGGAGCGACGGGTAGCGGCGCGAGGCGGAGCGAACGGCCATGGGTCACAGCATATCGGACACGGGACGCTTGCCCGAGCCGTCGGGTGGATCGATCACGTACTGCGGCAGCGCGATCCCGCTCAACTTGCCGCGGAGTTCCTCGTAGATGGCCCAGCCCTCGGCCGTCGAGAGCCGGAAGGCGGCGTTGCCCGGCACCGCGTCGGGGTGGTGCAGATAGTACGGGAACACGCG
>VGRE01000336.1 GCA_016875435.1 Deltaproteobacteria bacterium
CCGCTCGTGGCCGCGCTCGCCCGTGACCTCGGGCCGGCCGCCGCGGGCGGCAGCTCCGACGCGCTCGCCGCCCGGCTGCGCGCGATCGACCCCGACGAGCTCTCCGCCAAGTCCGCGCTCGAGCTCGTGCGCGAGCTGCACGCCCTGGTGACCGCATGACCGACCTCTCCCGCCTCCCCACCCCGCTCGCGCGCATGCTCGACGTGCTCTTCCGCGAGGACGCCGAGCGCCAGCCCTTCCGCGCGGTGCATCGGCTCGTCGACGCCATCGAGGTGTTCGCCAAGCTGCACACCGTGACGGGCGTGTGCGCCTTCTCCGACGCGGTGCTCCGCGCGGGTTCGCCGCCGAAGGCCTGCTCGTTCGCGCTCCCCGCCGCTTCTCGGGCCTGCTCGCGGGGGCTACGATGACCGGGTCTACCTCCCGGAGAGCGGTTCAGGTTGCCTGTCCTCCCTGGCCATGAGCGCCCTCTACAAGCGCTCCAACCCGCGCTGGCGCCACCTCATCGAGCACCGCTCCACCCAAGCGGTCTGGGCGCCGCTCGTCGAGGCCTTCCGGCGCAGACAGGTCGCCTTCCGCAAGCGCCTCCTCGCCAACGACCCGCCCGCCACGGGGCGGCGGGCGGTGCCGCGGGTGTTCGAGGCCGGGGTTTGACGAAGTCCGTTGACGCTCCGACCGATGGGCGAGAGGATGTGGATCGCGAGGCGCTCTCCCCATGACCCCTGCCACGGTCCTCCTGCTGATCGGCGCCGGCTGCACGCCCGACGGGAAGAACGACCCCAAGACCGACACCACCCCGACCGACACCGCCACCGATACGACCCGGACCGACTCCACCACGCACGACGTCGTGGTCGTCGGAGCCGGTAGCGCGGGCCTGTACGCGGCGAAGACCCTGATCGCCGAGGGCTATGAAGTGCTCATCATCGAAGCCACGGATCGGATCGGGGGGCGCGTGAAGAGCGCGAGCCTCGGCGACATGCGGGTCGAGCTGGGTGCGGAGGAGCACTACACTGCGGCGGGCGGCAACCCGGTGTGGCCTGCCATCGTCGAGACCTACGGCGAGTCCATCTACACATCCGCCTACAATGGAAGCACGGCCTACTCGATGGACGGGGGCACCGGCACCTGTTGGTGGCACGAAGGCGCCGACCAACCCTGTGAAGACGACCCCGATGTCGTGGTTTCCGAGGAAGCCTGGGACTGGTACTGGAAGACCAGCGCCCACACCGATCCCACGACGTCCCTCGCGGACGACGTGCTCGCCGAGTACGGCGTCGGTGTCGGCCATCGCGCCTACCACCTCTACGACGCGGGCCTGGCCGGCGCCGTGTTCGCGACCAGCCTGGATCGCCTCGGCGCCTTCAGCCTGGCCCTCCAGGACACCGGCTGGGATCTGTCCAACGACGTGAGGGTGCTGGGAGACAAGGACCTCGGCTACTCGGACGCGCTGGAGACCGTCTGGTGGAACGATGTCGTGGCCAACAGCGATCTCCTGTTGAGCGCCCCCGTCGTTCGGATCGACACGAGCGGCGACGACGTCGTCGTCACCGACCTCACCGGCGGGGAGCACCTTGCTCGACAGGTCATCGTGACCGTCTCGATCGGGGTCCTGCAGGCGGAGAAGATCGACTTCGTGCCGGATCTGCCGGCCAGCACCGTGGACGCCTACAACGGAATCGGCATCGATCAGGGGATGAAGGTACCGCTACGCTTCGACTCCGCCTGGTGGGAGATCGACGGCGAGTCTCTGGGCTGGTTGGTGACCGAGGGGCTGGCGGGCGGTTGCTGGACGCCCAGCGACTACAAGACCGGGACGACCTCGCACGTCTTGATGTGCTACCCGATGGGGGACAATGCCGCTGCGTTGACCGAGCTCGCCACGTCCGCGGGCGGCGGTGAACCGGGTGATCAGGCGATCATCGACGCCATCCTGGCCGACCTGGACGCCACCTTCCCCCATGCGCCCGGCCAGGCCACCGCGAACTTCGTGGAGGGCCTCGTCCAGAACTGGGGAGCGGAACCGTACACGCTGGGAGCCTACTCCTTCCCTCAGATCGGGACCTACGACTCCGCGGAGAGCAGTCGACGACTGGACCTCCAGGCCCCCGTCGCCGACGGTCGGATCTTCTTCGCCGGCGAGGCCACCCACGTCACCCACCCCTCCACCGTCGTCGGGGCGCTCCACGAGGGCCTGCGCGCCGCGACCGAGGTCCACGCCGTCAACGGCAGCCCCGGCAACCCACCCGAACCACGCTGATCCCGCGGGTCACCGGGGCCACGGCGGGCCGGACCGCGCCACGACGAGGACGAGCGCGCTTTCGGCGGGCGCCCCGGCGCCCCCTCCGCGGCCCCCCCCATGCCCCGTCCGATCCCTACCGCCCCCGCATGACCGTCCACCGCTCCACGAAGGGGCGGAGTCGCTCGCCAAGCTCACCTTCGGACTGGGATCGTCGCGTTCTTCACCGACCACGGGCTTGCCGAGCCGACCCGGCGGTTTGGCTGCCGCCGTTCCGTTCAATCGTCCTATCCCCCCGCGGCGGCGCGGACGTCCGGAGTCTCTCGCCGAGCACCCGGTTCGTCGCCCGCCTCCTGCAGTGGTTCACCTAGCGGGCCGTGCGGGCGGGGCGGCTCGGGTACGTGCTCGTGCACGCCGCGGCGCCGGATCTGGGCGGGCCGGGGTGAGGGCCCTGCTCCTGGGGTCCTGCGACCTCGGCAACGCCATCGCGCAGATCGACGTCCTCCCCGGACCACCATCCGCCCAGTCCTGGTAGACCACGCAGGAGATCTGCCCGATGACCATGAAACTTCCGCTCCGGGGTACGATGTCCGTCACGAGGTAATCCTCGAATTCGCCGCGTGTACCACCGAACTGACTCGGGGCGTCATCGGTGCAGTACGACTTGGCGCTCTCTCGTGCCTTGCCCCGGGGCCCACCCAGGCGTCAGCTCCGTACTCGAGCGTCACCCCCTCGATCTCCCCGTCGCAGTCGTTGTCGCGCGCATCGCATCGCCCCTCGGCGCCGGTCGGTGCGCGCGTCCTACTGGCTCGAGACCTCGACCCGCTCTTTCGCCGACACCGTGATCGAGGGCCCGGCGAGGCCCATGTCGCCCTGCACCAGGGTGCCGCTGTTGGTGCCCATCACCGTTTGCTGCACCGACACCTCGTTGGCCTTCGCGGTGAGCTTGCCGCCCTGTGCGGAGGCGAGCGTGAGGCGCGCGGTGCCGCCGGGCGCTGAGACGGTGGTGGTGCCGGTGAGCACCACGCCGCTGTCTTGCACCAGCTTCGCGTCTCCCCCCGCCGCGTTGAGCGCCGCGCTGGTGTAGGCGCCGTCGGCGTAGACGCCGCCGGTGCCGCTGGAGATCTTGAGCGCGCCGGAGCAGCCGGTCACCTGCACCCAGCCCGATCCCGACTGGGTGACGGTGAGGCCGGTGGTCCCCCTCGGGATGTTGACGGTGAGGGGCGCTTCGGCGCCGGTGACGCCCGAGGTCTTCGACGGCACGCGAGTCTTGACCCAGCCCGACTTGCTGTCGCCGCCCACCGACAGGCCGATGCCCTCGCCGAAGGCCTCCATCGGGGCCTCGGCGGTGCCGTACACCGTGTAGGGCAGCCTCGCCGAGAGCCTCTCGGTGTCCATGCAGCGCACCGAGATGTTGCCGCCGCTGTGGCTCACCGTCACCGGCTTGGTCGCGACGTAGCCCGACGCCGTTTCCGAGAGGCCGCCCTCGTAGGTGATGTCACCCACGGTGCCCTCGGTCTCGGTGGCAAGGGCGAGGCTCAGCGCGATGATCATCGGGTCTCCGGGCAAGGACCGCTCATAACGCACGGCCCCCGCGGGACGTTCCCCGGGGGGCGCGGGTTAGGTTCCCGCCGATGTTCACCCGTCGCCTCTGCGATCTCCACATCCACGTCGGGGCCAGCGTCGCCCCCCCCTCACGCCGCGCCTTTGCGGCACGGCTCCGGGGGCGGGCTCCGGCGGCCTCGCGCGCTTGCCGCGCGCGTCGCTGCGAGCCTCGCGACCGGCCGCCTGCGCGGGGGCGACGCTGGCATTCTGGCGGGAGTGTCTGACTCATGTTCACC
>VGRE01000337.1 GCA_016875435.1 Deltaproteobacteria bacterium
GCACTCGATGATGGAGATGAACGAGGGCCGCAAGCGTAAGCACAAGTCTCACAAGGGCGCCGAGGCGCGCGTGGAGCGCGACAAGGTCAAGCGCAAGGTGCAAGTAGATGGCGAGATTACCGTCGCCGCCTTTGCCCACGAGCTTGGCGTCAAGGCTACCGAGCTCATCAAGTTGCTCATGAGCATGGGGCAGGTGGCCACGGTCAACCAGGCCATCGACTACGAGACGGCGGCCATCATCGCGCAGGAGCTCGGCCACGAGGTGGTCAACACCGCCTTCTCGGAGAGCGAGCATCTCATCCAGCACGTGGCGGAAGACCCGGCGCTCTTGCAGTCGCGCCCGCCCGTCATCACGGTGATGGGTCACGTCGACCACGGCAAGACCACGCTGCTCGACGCCATCCGCAAGGCGCGCGTGGCGCAGGGCGAGGCCGGCGGCATCACGCAGCACATCGGCGCCTACCAGGTCAAGCGCGGCGACAAGCTGATCACCTTCATCGACACGCCCGGCCATGCCGCGTTCTCCGCGATGCGCGCCCGCGGCGCCAGGGTCACCGACGTCGTCATCCTGGTCGTCGCCGCCGACGACGGCGTGATGCCGCAGACGATCGAGGCGATCAACCATGCCAAGGCGGCCAAGGTGCCGACCATCGTGGCGGTCAACAAGATCGACAAGCCCGGCGTCAACCCGGAGCACATCAAGCGCGTGCTCATGGAGCACGGCCTGGTGCCGGAAGAGTACGGTGGCGACACGATCTGCTGCGCCGTGAGCGCGCTCAAGGGCACCGGCATCGATGCCCTGCTCGACAGCGTGCTGCTGGTGGCCGAGGTGGCCGACCTGCGTGCCAACCCCGACCGGCACGCCGAGGGCGTCGTGCTCGAGTCGCGACTGGAAACGGGTCGCGGCGCCGTCGCGACGTTGCTGGTGAAGACCGGCACCATCAAGCAGGGCGACGTGCTGGTGATCGGCAACACCTGGGGTCGCGTGCGCGCGATGCACGACGACCGCGGGGGTCGCCTCAAGGAGGCCGGGCCCTCCACGCCCATCGAGATCTTCGGCCTGGAAGACATCCCCTCCGCGGGCGACGACTTCGTCGTGGTGGGCTCCGAGAAAGACGCGCGCACCCTCGCCGAGCATCGCGCCAAGTCCGCCCGCGAGGGCGCCCAGTCGCAGCGCAAGGCGCTGACGGTCGACGATCTGTTCAAGCAAGGGGGCCAGGGCTCGCAGGCGGAGCTCTTCCACGTGGTGCTCAAGGCCGACGTGGGCGGCTCGCTCGAGGCGCTCAAGGGCGCGATCGAGGGCATCGAGGTGTCGGGCACCACGCTGAAGATCCTCCACGCGGCGATCGGCCCGGTCAACGAGTCCGACGTCAACCTCGCCGCCGGCAACAACGCCCTCGTGGTGGCGTTCAACGTGAAGTCCGACGCCAAGGCTCGCCAGGCGGCCGAGCAGCACGGCGTGGAGATGAAGCGCTACGACGTCATCTACCAGGTGATCGACGAGGTGGAGGCACGCCTCACCGGGCTGCTCGCGCCGGTGTACGAGGAGCAGAAAGTGGGCGAGGCCGAGGTCCGCGCCGTCTTCAACGTCAGCAAGTCGGGACCGGTGGCGGGTTGCATGGTGCTCAGCGGCAAGGTGCAGCGCGGCGCCACCGGGCGCGTCGTGCGCGCCGGCAAGCAGATGCACGAGGCCAAGCTCTCGGGCCTCAAGCGCTTCAAGGAAGACGTGCGCGAGGTGGTCGAGGGCTTCGAGTGCGGCATCAGCATCGAGGGCTACACCGACATCCAGAATGGCGACCGCCTCGAGTTCGTGGTGAAGGTCGAGGTCCCGCGCACCTAGTCGCCGGTGTACCTTCCTGCTGCCGACGAGGAAGTGTGGGTCGGGGTCTTGCGCATGCTCGTGCACGTTCCCGGTAGCCGCACGCTGAAAGACCGCCGGCGGGCGGTGCAATCGCTCGTGCAGCGCATCGCAGCCCGGCACCGCGCGTCGGTGGCCGAGGTCGGGCACCTCGAGAGCCCCGGCGCCGCCGTCGTGGCCGCGACGGTGGTGGCGAACCAGCCGCAGCTGGTCCGGGCTCGCCTCGATGCGATTTGTCGCGAGGCAGAGCTGGCTGCGGACAGCGTGTTTGTCGACAGCAACACGTGGGTGCTGAAGATGAGCGCCGCCGACGAGACGGCCACTAGATATTGACGCGTCAAATGTGATACCGTCCTCTGCATGAAGGACGCCGCCATCCCTCTCTCCCGCGGTCACCTCTACGCGCTCGGCGCGATGTCGATGGCCCTCGCTTTCCTCGCCTTCTTCGTGGGGCTGGCCCTGGGCCAGCGCGCCCCGGATACGGAGGCGGAAGGCCCGGTGGTCTTGCCGCTGGTGGCCGATGAGGTGCAGGGGGGCTCGCTCGAGGCGCTCCTCGCCCGCGTGTCGGAGGCCCAGGGTGCCACGGTGAGCTTCCCCGGCGAGCTGGCCCCGTCGGCCCCGTCGGCCTCTGTCGACGGCGTGCCCATCGGCGGCTGGGCGGTCCAGGTGGGCGAATACCCCGACCGCGAGGGCGCCGACCGGCTGGTCGCGCAACTTCGCGAGACGGGCCTGACGGCCTACCGCGTGCGCGTGCTGGTCGATGGTCACCGCCGCGAGCGCGTGCGCGTGGCTGGCTACTCCACACGTGAATCCGCCGCGATCGCGATGGCCGACGTCGCGAGTCGCGCGGGTTCAACCAGCCCCGCGGTGGTCCCGGCTCCTTGACAGGGCGCCTGGTGATCGCGAAACTAAAGCGGTCGCAGGAGTCGTGATGCTGCCGGTGCTGTCGATCCTCGCCGCCTCCTCGCCGGCCGTGGCCCAGGAGGGCTTCGTCCAGGTCGGTGGGTCGTCGTCCGCGTCCGACTACTACATGATCCAGCCGGGCGACACCCTGTGGGACATCTCGACCCGCTTCCTCGGCGACCCCTACCAGTGGCCCCAGTTGTGGACTTACAACGAGTACATCACCAACCCCCACTGGATCTACCCTGGGAACCGGATTTACTTCCGCCTGGGTGACTCCCTGTCGCCGCCCAGCGCCGTGGTGGAGGCCGTTGACGAAATCCCCTACCAGCCGCCCGACCAGCAGGTGGCGGTGCTCGAGGACACTTGCGACTACCCGCCGGTGTTCAACGACACGCGCCGTGGCCAGCGCCTCACCGCGCCCGGGCTTCTCGGTAGCCCTGACGACTTCGCCGCGCGTGGCAAGCTGATGTGGGCGCAGTCCGGGGGCGAGAGCCTCGGGGAGAGTGACTACATCCACCTTCGGATGGACGCCAACCAGGTGTCGGAGTGCGGCGAGATCGTCGGCATCTGGCGCGCGGTGAGTGGTCGCATCGCCCGGAAGGGCGTGCGTGGCCGCATCTATCGCGCTGTCGCGACGGCGAGGGTGCTTCGCGTGGATGACCGCGTCGCCACCGCGGTCATCCGCGACAGCTTCGTCGAGGCCCGCCGCGGCGACCTGGTGGGCGACGCCATCCCGGTCGACGTGACCGTCGACGTCCGCGCGCCCCGGGGCGACATCGAGGCCGAGGTGGTGGCGCGCCTGAACTCGGAGATCGATCTCGTCGGCACGTACGAGACGGTGTTCATCAACCGTGGCACCAGCGACGGTGTCGACGTGGGCACGGCGCTGTACCTCGTCTCCCAGCGCGACGGGCGGGCCCGGCTCCGCGACCGCGACGACCAGCGCCTTCCCGAGCGGGTCGTGGGTCGCGTGGTGGTCGTCCGCGCCGGTGATGGCCACTCCACGGCGGTGGTGGTCGACGCCTCGCGTGAGCTCGCCGATGGCCAGCGCGTCGTTTCGACGCCGAACGACGAGGAGTAGGCCGCGGCGTGGGTTGACCGGCGCGGGCCGGTGCGCATCCTAGCGGCCTCGTGGGGGTGCGCTTGGACCTGCATGCCGTTTCCGTGATCGTCCCCGGGCAGGCCGCGTGGCCGCGCCCGCTCGTGGGCCTGCCGGGGGCGCCGCTCTCGCTGTACGCGCAGGGGAACCTCGAGCGCCTGCACGCGCCGATGGTGGCGCTCGTTGGGGCCCGGTCGTGCACCGGCGAC
>VGRE01000338.1 GCA_016875435.1 Deltaproteobacteria bacterium
GCGGCCTCGCCGCGGTCGCCCACGTGGCCGCTCACTCCGAGGGACGCGTCGCGGTGGTGACCCACCAGATCGTCATCTCCACCACGCTCTGCGCCCTCGCGGGCGAGCCACTGTCACGCTGGCGCTCTCATGCTCACCCCAACTGCGCCTGGACCGAGATCGAGTGGGGGCAGCCGCCCGTGGTCGTCGCCGAGAAGGTCAGCTCGTAGGCACGGTGGCCATGATGGCCTGGAGCGCGGGCACGTCGAAGCGGTAGGCCTCGGCACAGTAGTGGCAGGTGACCTCGGCGCCTCCCTGCTCATCGATCATGGACTGAATCTCGTCGCGACCGAGCGCACGCAGGGTCTGCGTGACCTTGAGGCGGGAGCAGTTGCAGCGGAACGCGAGCGGGCTCTGCCCCAGCACCTCCACCGGCTGGCCCCCCAGAGCACCGAAGGCGAAGGCGGTCATCACACCCCTGAAGTCTTCCTGGAGGGGGACCTCCACAAGTTCCTTGAATTCATCGAGATCACAGCCGGGTAGCCTCTCGACGAGGAGGCCGGCCGCGAAGCGGACACCCCCCTCGCCGTCGAGCGCGGCGAGCAGGCGCACGCGGCTGTCGACCTGCTGGCTCTCCAGCAGGAAGCGCTGGAGCGCACCCTCGACCGCCTGCCCCTCCACCTCGGCGATGCCCCGGTAGAGCTGCTGCGGGCCGAGCGACTTCATCGCGCTGATCATCCCGAAGAACTCGGGCTGGTCGCGCACGTCGGCCGGTCCGAAACGAGCGCGGAGGGTGCCGTCGCCATTGACGTCGCAGGCGAAGCCGAAGGGCGGCGACTTGCTCTGCACGTCGATGGTCAGGCGTTCCTCGCCCTTGACGTGCGCGGCGAGCAGGCACGACGCCACCATGCCCTCGGCGCAGCGCTTCGCGGCGCCGGGACCAAGCGCGTGGCGGGCAGCCGCCTCGGCCGAGGGACCGGTGAGCTCGACCGCGAGCGCGCGCACGCGTCCTCCGAGCCCGAGCGCCACCACCATCTGTCCCTCGGGGTACCGCGTCTCCATCGCGGTGAGCTATCGCGCCGCCCGCTCGCACCGCGAGGCCACCACCGCCCGGCGGCGTGCCAGCTCGTCGCACTCCTCCGGCGCGAAGTGGGCGCGCGCGGCCGCCTCCACCAGCCGGGCCTGCGCCTCGACCCGGGCGAGGCCGGCCGGGCTCCGCATGGCGCCCGCGATGTCGCCGAAGGCCCGCATCAGCCTCAGCGCCACCGCCATGTCGCTTCGCGCGTACTGGCGGATCTGCTCGAAGGCGAGGTCGACCAGATCGCCATGCGTCGGCGCGGGGACATAGACGCCGCCGTGATCGATCGGCGGTGCGGCCCGGGGGCCCACGCGCACTAGGAGTCGCGACAGGTGGTCGATGCAGGTGGCCGCCGTGGAGGGGTCGTTCACCGCCGGCGAGATGGCCTTGAGCGCCACGTCGACAATCTGGCGGATGCCGTACTCCACGTCTTGCTGCATCGTCCGGACCGGGCCCACGTCGATGGCACCGCGCAGCGCCTCGGCCTCGGCCTCGCTCACTGGGCTCGTGACCCGGAAAAGGGCGGCGCCCTCCGGGACGAAGCTGCCCATGGGGCGCAAGAGGACGATGGTACGTCCCCCGGTGGCGAGGGCGCGGAGGCCCTCGACGTTGACGAGTTGCACGTAGCCGCTGGTCGCCGAGAGCACGTCGTCGCCCTCGAGGCTCGGCACCGTCGCCTCCCCTCGGCCGTCCCAGGCGGCCACGAAAACCTCGTCGATCACCGCCTCGGTCTCCGTGGCGATGCGGTCGACGAGGTGATTGGCCTGGATGCCGCGGACGATGTGGTGGATGAAGTAGACCAGCGCCGCGAGGCTCCCGAGCGCGAGCGCCAGCCCCAACCCCAGCGCCACGCCGGGGACGTAGGCGGGCTCGGTGTGCACCGTTCGCAGGGTGAGCAGGCAGTAGACGAAGGTGCCGACGAAGAGGCCGAGCGTGTTCTGGGAGACGCGGTCGCGCATCAGCAGCGCCAGCACTCGCGTGCTGAACTGCATCGAGGCCAGCGACAGCGCCACCAGCAGGATGGAGTAGACGACGCTCACGACGGTCATCATCGAGCCGGCCAGCGTTGAGAGCACCACCTGCGCGGTGCTAGGCTCGGTGGCGAGCCGCGCCGAGAGCGCGGGCAGGAACTCGCGCTCGGCCGGGGGCAGGCCCAGCGCCAGCCCGGCGCAGCCGAGGAGGATGGCCCCGGGGCGGAAGAGCAGCCCGGACTGCAGGTCGTAGGCGACTTGTCGGAGGACGAAGGCGAGTTGTTTCATGGTGGCGCCAGCGAGGGGTAATCGGTGGGGGGCAGGTCCAGGGCCCGGCGCAGCGCGCGGTCGCGGAGGATCGCACCGGGAGTGTCGGGCGTGGTCCAGAGGCCGAAACGCCAGAACTCCTCGCACCGCTCCCGCGTGCGCAGCGTGGCCTCCGTGGCCTCCACCCGCTCGTCCTCGGCGCGGGACAAGGCCTCGGGGCTGGTGCGCCCCGACAACAGTTCGGCGTTCTGCGCGTTGCGCCACTTCACGAGCTCGACCACCGGGCCGAGGCAGCGGTGCTGCGCCACCTCGGGCGGATCACAGCCGAGCAGCATGAGGATCAGGTACGCAACCGCACCCGGTCGCGAACCCGGGCGGCCCAGGGCAACACCGCGACCACCACCGCGAGGCGAACCGGCGTGAGCAACTTGGTCACGGCGTAGGCCGCCACCAGGGTGCCCATGCCCCCCGTCTTCTCGGCGAGCCAGGGCCAGTCCACCCCCATGTGTACCAGCGCCGCCACGGTGACGAAGGTGAGGCCGAAGACGCCAAACCACACCCCGAGGGCGAGCACCCCGTAGTCCGCCGAGAGTTGCTTGAGCTTCGCCCCCAACTGCCTGGAATTCCACGCGGCCCAGAGCTGCTTCAGTCGCGACAGCACCTAGCCCGCCTTCGCGAGCGCGGCGTTCATGAATCCCTTGAACTCCTCGGCCTCGTGGAAGCCGACGGTGCCGCCGAGGATGGTGCCGTCGGACATGGCGAAGACCACGGTGGGAAGCCCCTTCACCCCGTACTTCTCCTGCACCGCCCGCACGATGGGATCGGCCTTCTCGGTGCAGTCGATCATCACCGGCACGAAACCCTCGGCCGCCGCGATCACCCCGGGGTCGGTGTAGGTGTACTTCTCCATCTCGTGGCAGGCGGCGCACCACTCGGCGGTGAAGTCAATCATCAGGGGCTTGCCGACCTTCTCGGCGGCGGCGAGCCCCTCGGCCTCGGTGCGCAACCACGCGATCTTGGGCGCCTCGACGGCGGTGGCGGCGCCGAGTCGCATCGGGGGCAGGATGAAGCCCTCCGACACCAGGGTGCCGAGGAGGAGGTAGGCGCTCACGATCACGCCAACCACCGAGTACACCTGCCGGAGACGACGCGCGTAGAAGCCCTCGCCATCATCGGGATCGGGCCAGGCAAACACGCCGGTGACGACGAGCACGGCCGCAGTGAGCAGCGCCGTCTGCGCCGTCGAGAACAATGGCGCCGCGTAGTAGATGGCGCCCAGCCACATCACGACGCCAAAGCTCTTCTTCACCAGCACCATGTAAGCGCCGCGCTTGGGCATCCAGCCGCTGGCCGCGCCGGCCACGAGGAAGATGGTGCCCATGCCGAGCGAGAAGACGAACATCAGCGTGGCACCGTAGGCCACGATGCCGCTGTCGACGCCGGTGCTGGTAGCCCCGGTGGCGATCACCCCCAGGATGCCGACGACCACGGGCCCGCTGCACGGCCCGGCGAGCACGGCGCCGATGAGGCCGAAAACAAAGGCCACCACGAAGCCGCCCCGCTTGTCGTAGCCGGAGATGCGGCTCTGGATGAAGCCCGGCACCTGGATGTCGAAGAAGCCGAACATGGACAGGCCGAGCACGAAGAAGAGGGCGCCGAAGCCGCCGAGCACCCAGGGGTTCTGCAGCCAACTGCCGAAGAGCGCGCCGCTGAGCCCGGCCGCCACGCCGAGCAGCGTGTAGACCAGCGCCTGCCCGAGCACGTAGGCGCCCGAG
>VGRE01000339.1 GCA_016875435.1 Deltaproteobacteria bacterium
CGCCCAGGGCAGCGGTCGCACCCAGCGCCTGCGCGTGGTGCTCAACGGCGCCCCCCTGGGCCTGCTCCCCGGCATGGCGGTGCGCGGCGAGGTCGTCGTCGCCGAGCTGGCCAACGCGCTCGCGGTGCCCCGCGATGCCGTGGTGAACGGGGCGGTCTTCGTGGTGGACGGCGACAAGGCGCGCGAGGTGCGGGTGACAGTCCTCGACGCAGGTCGCGACAGCCTCGTCGTCGACGCGATGCTCGCCGCGGGCGACAGGGTCGTCGTCCGGGGCAACGAGGCGCTGAGCGACGGCGGCGCGGTGAGCCCAGTGGGCCCCCCGGCTACGGCGCCGCCCCCCAGTTCACCCCGGCCGTGAGCCCCACGCGCCAGTAGCCCTCCACGTCGGGCACGTAGGACAGGGCCACGGGCAGTTGCAGGGTGCCCATCTTTGGCGTGACGCCGGCCGCCATCACCATGTGGACCACGTTGCCCGACTCGGACGGGGCAAAGTTGGCACCCACGCCGGCCTCGACGAATTGCTTGAGGCTGACGCCGAAGATGAAGTTGGCCGTCGGGATGAACACCCCCTGGTTCATGCCCAGCATCAGCAGGTTGGGGACGATCAGGAAGTCGATGGCGCCGCCGCTCGCCACGCGGAACTCGGCCTCGTAGCCCATCGCGAAGAGGTGAGGCTCGGAGAGGTAGCTGCTGTCTTCCGCGCCGTTGGCGTAGACGTAGCCCACCCTCACGCCGTGGCGGAGGGCGCCTGCCCTCCCGGTGTCGGTGCCGTACTTCTCGCCGAAGGTCTCCGTCGGCTCGCTGGCGGGGGCCGGCTCGCTGGCGGGGGCCGGCTCGGCAGGCGGCGCGGCGTCGTCCGCGAGGGCGAGGCTGACCAGGAAGGTGAACATCGAGCGATCCGTGATGGCCCGACTGTAACCCAGGAAGGCGCGGTCTCAGCGATCTCGGCGCTTCACCTCGAACGCACCGGTCTCGACGCGCCGCGGCGTTCGCCCGGTCCGGCTAGGCCACCGTCACTTCCCCGCAGCGGTACACGTCCTGGATGGCGTGCAACAGCTCCACGCCCTGCGCGCGCGGCTTCTGGAAGGCCTTGCGCCCCGAGATGAGACCCATGCCACCGCCACGCTTGTTGATCACCGCCGTGCGCACCGCGTCGGCGAGGTCGTTGTCGCCCGAGGCACCACCGGAGTTGATGAGCCCCACCTTCCCCATGTACCCGCAGGCCACCTGGTAGCGGACGAGGTCGATCGGGTTGTCGGTACACAGATCGCTGTACAAGCGCTGGTCGGTCTTGCCGTAGCCCCAGCCGAGCGCCGGATAACCACCGTTATTCTCAGGTAGTTTCTGCTTGACGATGTCGGCCTGGATGGTGGCACCGAGGTGGTTGGCCTGGCCCGTGAGGTCGGCCGCCACGTGGTAGTCCACCCCGTCCTTCTTGAACCCGCTGTTGCGGAGATAGCACCACAGGACCGTGGCCATGCCCAGATCGTGGGCCATCGCGAAGGCCTGTGACACCTCGACGATCTGGCGCGTGGACTCCGGCGAGCCAAAGTAGATGGTGGCGCCCACCGCCGTCGCACCCATGTCGCGACACTGCTTGATGTTACCGAACATCACCTGGTCGAACTTGTTGGGGTAGGTGATCAGCTCGTTGTGGTTGATCTTCACGATGAAGGGAATGCGATGCGCGTAACGACGCGCGCACAGGCCCAGCACGCCGTAGGTGCTGGCCACGGCGTTGCAGCCGCCCTCGATCGCCAGCTCGACGATGTTGCTGGGGTCGAAGTAGTCGGGGTTCTTGGCGAACGAGGCGCCGGCGCTGTGCTCGATGCCCTGGTCGACCGGGAGGATCGACACGTAGCCCGTGCCACCGAGGCGCCCGTGGTCGTAGATGCGCTGCAAGGCGCCGATCACGCTCGGCGTGCGGTCGGAGTCCATCCACACGCGCTCGCTGAAGTCCGGCCCGGGTAGCGCCAGTCGCGACCGTGGAATGCCGACGCAGGTGTAGTTGAGGAGGTGATCGGCGTCTGTGCCAAGCATATCCGAGATACGACTGTAGTTCACGGCAGCTCCTGGGTAGGCGCCGGCCCTAACCGAGTCAGCGGCGCAGCACCTTGCGCAAGAGCGTCGCGGTGAAGTCGTGGTCGTCGAAGTAGCCGAGCGACACGTCATCGCGGGGGTCGCTGGCGATCTCGACGCGCAGCACGTCGCCGTGCGCGCGACCGTCCACCACCGCCCGGGCCGGTCGGCGCCCGGGGTCGAGCACCTCGATCGCGATTTTCGCGCTGGCGGGGAGCACGATGGGCGCGAGCCGAGGCGCGTGGGGACAGATCGCCGTGAGGTGTACCGAGCGCATCAGTGGATGCGATGCGGCGCCCCCGGCACTGTAGCTGTAGGCGGTGCTGCCCACCGGAGTAGCGGCGATGAGCCCGTCGCAAACCAGGCGCGAGGCCAGCTGGTGACCGTCGATCCACGCGCGCAGTTGCACGGTCGTCCCCGACTGGCGCTCCACGTACACGTCGTTCACCGCGAGCCCCTCCACGACGCCGGCGGTCGTGTCGGCGCGCATCCGCAACCTCGGGAAGCGGTGCGCCACCCAGCGACCGGCCTGGAGGTGCTCGCGCACGTGGGCCGCCGCGTTCTCCGCGGGAAGGTCGTTCATGAGAAAGCCGAGGTAGCCGACGTTCAACCCGATGAAGGTGCGGGCGCCGGGATGGTCGTGAATGGCGTGCAGCATCGTGCCGTCACCGCCGAGCACGAGCACCACCTCGTCGCCGAGGCCGACGATCGGCCCGCCGGCGTCGAGCGCGTCGGCGAGGGCGCTGGCGCGCGCGTTGCTGTTGACTACCCGATGCACGCTGGCCAACTATGCCGCGCGATAGGTCGAGGCATGCGATTCTGGCGGGCCCACGGCCTCGGCAACGACTACCTGGTGCTCGAGAGCGGAGAGCGGCTCGCGCCCGCGCTGGTCCGCTCCCTCTGCGACCGTCACACCGGCCTCGGTAGCGACGGGATCCTGGAGCCGGTGCCCCCGCGCGAGGGTGCCGACCACGGCCTCCGCATCCACAACCCCGACGGCAGCGAGGCGGAAAAGTCAGGCAATGGGCTCCGTATCTACGCCCGCTGGCTCGTGCGCGGGGGGGCGCCTGCGAACGTCCGAGTGTGGACGCCCGGCGGCGTGGTCGAGGCCTGGGTGGAGGGCGACGACGTGCGCGTCGACATGGGACCGGCCCGCACCTGGGGCCCCGAGACGCTCGCTGGCTTCGCGTGTTTCCGCGTAGACATCGGCAACCCCCACGCGGTGGTGCTCGACCCCGTGGCCGACTGGCGCGCGGCGGGGGCCGCGATCGAGCGCAGCGTGCCGGGGCGCACCAACGTGCAGTTCGCGACGCTGCGAGACGGCGACGTGAACGCCACGGTGTGGGAGCGCGGCGCGGGAGAAACGGCGTCGAGCGGCTCGAGCGCATGTGCGGTCGCCACCGTGGTCGTCGAGAGGGGTCTCGCGCGCTCGCCGGTAGCGGTGCGCATGCCAGGTGGCGTTCTCACCGTCAGCGTCGGCACCACGCTGGTACTCGGCGGCCCCGTGGAGCCGGTCGCGACGCTAGATGTCGATCCTGGCTGGCTGGCGAGGCGCGGCTTGCCCTGCCCGTAGCGGAAGAACAGGCTTGACGCCGTGTTAGACGCCGACGCCCCAGGAGGCCTCGTGAAGTGGGTCATCGGGACTATTGCCGTACTCGTCATCCTCTGTACGGGCCTCTGCGCCATCGGCGGCGGGCTCGGTGCCTACGGCTGGTTCGCCGCGCGCGACGCAGGCGTGCCCCTGCCCGACCTCACCGAGGTGCAGGACGAGGCGGCGGGTCCGGCCGAGGCCACCCCGGCAGAGCCCACGCCGGGGGCCGAGACGGCGACCCAGTCCACCAGCGCCGCCAGTACCGCGAGCTCCAGCAGCACGACGCCGTCCGACGCGAGCGCGGCTCCGATGCCCCCGGGCACGGTCTCCAGCACCACGCCGTCGCCGGCGAGCCCGGGCCGCGCCGCGGCCACGCCCCCGGCGAGCACCGCGTC
>VGRE01000340.1 GCA_016875435.1 Deltaproteobacteria bacterium
GCCAGCGTCGGCAGCCCCACGACGTACTACGCCGACTACGACCGCGACGGCCACGGCGACGCCGCCACCGGCGACGCCTTCTGCGAGCGCCCGGCTGGCTACGCGGAGACCGGCGACGACTGCGACGACACCGAGGCCGCCGTGTACCCGGGCAACGCCGAGGTGTGCGACGGCCTCGACAACGACTGCGACGGCTCCGTCGACAACGGCGCCGAGTCGGTCCCGTACTACGCGGATGCCGACGGCGACGGCTACGGCGACGACGCCAGCACGGTGTACGACTGCACCCAGCCCGAGGGCTACGCCGCCGTGGGGGGCGACTGCAACGACGCCGACGCCGCCTACAACCCCGGGGCGCTGGAAGACGACTGCGAGGACCCCAGCGACTACAACTGCGACGGGTCCGTCGGCTACGACGACGCCGACGCCGACGGCTACGCCGCCTGCGCCGAGTGCGACGACGGCGACGCCGCCATCAACCCCGGCGCCAGCGAGACCTGCAACGGCCTCGACGACGACTGCGACGGCGTGGTGGACGATGAGGCCGTCGACACCACCACCTACTACGCCGACAACGACGCCGACGGGCACGGCGACGCCTCGTCCCCGGCCGGCCTCTGCGGCCTGGAGGAGGGCTACGCCGCCACCGGCGACGACTGCGACGACAGCCGCGCCGACGTCTCGCCCAGCGCCACCGAGGCCTGCAACGGCTACGACGACGACTGCGACGGCCTCGTCGACGATGCCGACGACAGCCTCGACACGTCGACGGCCAGCAGCTGGTACGCCGACGGCGACGCCGACGGCTACGGCGACAGCGGGGCCACCTCGCTCGCCTGCGAGCAACCGGCCGGCTACTCGAGCCTAGGCGGCGACTGCGACGACGCTGACAGCGCCTACAACCCGGGTGCGATCGAGAGCGACTGCGCCGACCCCGCCGACTACAACTGCGACGGCTCGGTGGGCTACGCCGATGACGACGGCGACGGCTACGCCGCCTGCGAGGAGTGCGACGACGGCGACGCCGCCATCAACCCCGCCGGCACCGAGAGCTGCGACGGCGCCGACAACGACTGCGACGGCGAGGTGGACGAGGCGAGCGCGGTGGACGCGAGCACATGGTACGCCGACGCCGACACTGACGGCTACGGCGACGCGAGCTCGTCGACGGTCGCCTGCGACGCCCCATTGGGCAGCGTGGCCGACGCCACCGACTGCGACGATACATCCAGCGCTGTATCGCCGGCCGCGACGGAGCTCTGCAACGGCATCGACGACGACTGCGACGGCGGCGTGGACGAGGACAGCGCCGCCGACGCCAGCACCTGGTACGCCGACGACGATGGCGACGGCTACGGCGACGCGAGCTCGTCGACGGTCGCCTGCGACGCCCCATCGGGCAGCGTGGCCGACGCGACCGACTGCGACGACGGCGAGGCGTCGGTCAACCCCGCCGCCACCGAGGTGTGCGACGGCATCGACGACGACTGCGACGGCGGCGTGGACGAGGACAGCGCCGCCGACGCCAGCACCTGGTACGCCGACGCCGACGGCGACGGCCACGGCGACGCGAGCTCGTCGACGGTCGCCTGCGACGCTCCGGCCGGCTCGGTGGCGAACGCCACCGACTGCGACGACACCGACGAGGACATCAGCCCCGCCGCCACCGAGGTGTGCGACGGCCTCGACAACGACTGCGACGGCACCATCGACGATGGCCTCGCCACTTCCACCTGGTACGAGGACAACGACGGCGATGGCTACGGCGACGTGGCGGTGATCGACTGCGCGCAGCCCAGCGGCACGGTGGGCAACGACTGGGACTGCAACGACAGCAGCGCCTCCGTGTACCCGGGCAGCGCGTCGACCTGCCCGTGGACCAGCTGCCTCGACCTGCTCGACGATGGCATCGCCAGCGCCGACGGCGACTACTGGATCGACTTCGACGGCACCGCCACCGAGACCGAGTGCGACATGACCACCGACGGCGGCGGCTGGACGCTCATCTTCAGCGACGACTTCGACAGCGGCGCCGATTCCGGGTGGTCGACCACCACCACCACCTCCTGCGGCGCCTGGGGCACCATCCTCGGCGGCTACGGCGTGCTGGCGGGCACCACGGTCGACATCGACATCGACGCCTACGGCATCGCCCACACCGAGGCGTGGCTGGAGCTCGAGTACGTGGCCCTCGACTCCTGGGACGGGGAGACGGGGTACGTCCGTCTCGACGGCACCACGGCGTGGAGCCGGTCGCTGAACAACCACAGCCTCAGCTACTCCGAAGTCTGCGGCTGGAACCGCGGCTACTACGGCTCCTATGACTCGCTCTGGGCCGTGTCGGAAACCCTCGCGCAGTCCGACGACAGCATCAACGTCCTGGCCGGGAGCACCCTCGATCAGGTCGCCAGCGACGAGAGCTTCGGCATCGACGACGTGTACGTCTGGATCCGCTAGCAGCTCCCCTTCCCTGCCCACGGAGGGGGGTGGCCGAAGGGCCGGCAGCAGGCCACCGAACTTGGGGTATGCTCCAGGCATGCGCCTCCTCCCCCTCCTGGCCCTGTCGCTGTTCGCCTGCCGCGAGACCGGCGAGACCAAGTACGTCACCGACCGCGACGAGGACGGCATCGTCGAGGAAGACGATTGCAACGACGAGGATGCCAGCGTCGGCACCCCGCAGACCTACTACGCCGACTACGACCGCGACGGCCACGGCGACGCGGCGGTCAGCGACAGCTACTGCGAGCGGCCCGCAGGCTACGCGGAGACCGGCGACGACTGCGACGACAACGACGCCGAGGTGTACCCGGGCGCCGGGGAGGTCTGCGACGGCAAGGACAACGACTGCGACGGCACCATCGACAACGGCACCGGCAGCAACGTGTACTACGCCGACGTCGACCAGGACGGCTACGGCGACGACGCCTCCATCGTCTACGACTGCTCCACCCCCGAGGGCTACGCCGCCGTGGGGGGCGACTGCAACGACGCCGACGCGGCCTACAACCCGGGGGCGCTGGAAGAAGACTGTGAAGACCCCGAGGACTACAACTGCGACGGCTCGGTGGGCTACGCCGACAACGACGGCGATGGCTTCGCCGCCTGTACCGAGTGCGACGACAGCAGCGCCAGCGTGTTCCCCGGTGCCGACGAGTACTGCAACGAGGTGGACGACGACTGCGACGGCGAGGTGGACGAGAGCGACGCCGTCGACACCACCACCTGGTACGCCGACCTCGACGGCGACGGCTACGGCGACGATACAAACACCACAACCGCCTGCGATGCACCTAGCGGATATGTGGCCGATTACACCGATTGTGATGATACATCGGCTGATGTATCGCCCGCCGAGACCGAGGTGTGCAACGGGATCGACGACAACTGCGACGGCAGTGTCGACGAGGCCACCGCCGGCGACGCCGCCACCTGGTACGCCGACGCCGACAGCGACGGCTACGGCACCCCCGACACCACCACCGTTTCTTGCGACGCCCCCAGCGGCTACGTCGGCGACGACACCGACTGCGACGACGGCGCCCCGGCGGTCAACCCCGCTGCCACCGAGTACTGCGACGGCATCGACAACAACTGCGACGGCGCCATCGACGAGGATGCCGCCATCGACGCCGCCACCTGGTACGCCGACGCCGACGGCGACGGCTATGGCGACGCCACCACGGTGGCCGTCGATTGCGAGCAGCCCAGCGGCTACGTGGCGGACAGAACCGACTGCGACGACACCGACACCGGGACGGCAAGTGGCACGCCTCGCGGCCCTGACTTCACCTATGTCGTCGAGACCCTCGAGGTGGCGAACAGTGGCGACGGCCTCGATCTCGACGGCGATGGCACCAGTGACAACCTGCTCAGCGTCATCAAGTCGTCGCTCGACGACTCGATCGTCGACGCGATGGCCACCACCACCAGCGTCATCATCGTGCAAATGTGGAACGTCGACGACTGGTGCGAAGACCCCGACGTGTATGGCGGCATCCTCGGCGCTACCGACACCGACGGCAACGCGGCC
>VGRE01000341.1 GCA_016875435.1 Deltaproteobacteria bacterium
GTCCCGGCCGCCCGGCGAGCGACCGTTGCCCCCCGCCTCGGGACGATCCAGCGGCTTTGGCTCCGCCGGCACCCGCACCGCGTCGCAAGCCGCCGCCGCCAAGGTGGCGGCGAGCGCCAAGGTGGAGTCATCGTCGTCGGCCATCCGTTGTTTCACCGACGGCGGCTGCCAGGGCAACCCCGGCCCCGCCGGGAGCGGCCTCCTGGTGAAGTTCCCCGACGGCCGCGCGGTGGAACAGTCGCGAGCGCTGGGCGAGGGCACCAACAACATCGCCGAGCTCACGGCCATCGACATGGCGCTCGACGTGCTGGCCGTGGCCGAGGTCGACCCGGCCGCCGAGGTGGTGATCTTCTCCGACAGCCAGTACGCGCGCGGCGTGCTCACCCTCGGGTGGAAGGCCAAGGCCAACGTGGCGCTGATCACCGGCATCCGCGCCAAGCTCCGGGCGCGACCGGGCGTGCGCATGGAGTGGGTGGCCGGCCACGTGGGTCTGCCGGAGAACGAGCGGGCGGACCGGCTGGCGGCGCAGGGGGTCGAGGCGAGTCGACGGCGCTAGCTCCCCACCAGCCGCTCGCTCGTGCTCCACAACCGATCCGCGAGCGCGTCGTCCTGGGCCCGCGGGGCTGCGGCTTCTCCTCCAGCTCGTTGAAGTAAAGCCCGGTGCGGCCCTCCAGCGCCGGTGAAGAGGATGCGCTTGCCGGTCATGTCGGTCACCGGGCCGGCCTAGCTCGACCTAGGGCACGGTGAAGTTCAACCGCACCCAGGCCTCGCCGAGGTTGCGGCAGTCGCTGGTCCACCAGATCCAGCGGGCGCCGAGGTCGTAGAGGGGCTGGGGCGTGGATCCCCAGGGCGAGGTGTCGCCGCACGCCTCGGGCACGTGCCAGGCCGAGTCGTCGAAGGCGATGTCGGTCCAGTCGGCCGGCGGGGTGGTGTCGTACATCGTCCAGCCGCTGCCCCCGCTCACGAAGGTGACGGTGCCTTCCACCTCGATGGCCGCGAGCACACCGGCGATCACCTGCGCGGTGTCGGTGGCGTAGAGCGCCAGCGCGTGGTCGCCGCAGGCGAGATCCCACTCCAGCGTGTCGATCGTGTCCCACCCGTACTGGCCGGGGGC
The DNA here is from genome assembly GCA_016875435.1 of Deltaproteobacteria bacterium. Lineage (GTDB taxonomy): Bacteria > Myxococcota_A > UBA796 > UBA796 > SXON01 > SXON01. The sequence continues at coordinate 1,115 of VGRE01000341.1, forward strand.
GTTGAAGGACACGCCGTCCAGCCAGCCCTCCCAGGCGTCGTCGGCGGTGAGGGTGAGCTTCACGTGCTGGGTGAAGCCGTCGCAAGGATCGGGGTCTTCGCCCTGGCCGGTGAAGGTGGCGCCAGCCTCGTAGGTATCGGGGTCGTCGGAGAAGATGCCCAGCGTGCCCTCGTCGCCGCTCCCGTCGCTCGGCGCGTAGCTCACGGTCACGACGGTCGCCTCGCCGGGCGCGAGCACCGCCGGGAGCAGGGCGAGGCCGCCGTAGTCGAGCACGCCGAGGTCGCTGTCGGTGGCCTCGAAGCGCAGGCTACTCACGGTGAGCGGGCCCTCGCCCACGTTGCTGACCGTCACCGGCGTGCTGGTGCTGGCGCCCACCGTCACGGTGCCGAAGTCGTAGCTAGACGGCGTCACCTCGATCTCGCCCGCGGGCAGCGTGCCGCCGAGGGGCACTTCCACCGAGGGCTCGTCGGCGTCGTTGCTGTCCACCAGCACCGCGTTGTCGAGGCTGTCGCCGTCGACGGGCACCCAGGTGACGACGAAGTCGGTCGTGGCCCCCGCCGCCAGCATCGAGGAGCCGAGCGCCGACACGGTGAGATCCGCGTTGCTGCGGGCGAGGCGGGGGGAGTCCACCAGCAGGGTGCCGCTCCCGGCGTTGGTGACGGTGATGGTGGCGACATTCTCGCTGCCGAGCGCCACCTCCCCGAAGTTCACCCGCGCGGGCGACACCTCGATGTCGGGGGCGTCGTCCGTGGGCAGCTCCTCGTCGGCCGCGTCTTCCTTGGCGACGAGCTCGTTCTCGGAGCAGGCGATGAGCCAGATCATGGGGGCAATCCTACCGCGACAACCAGCGCAACAGCGCCCGCCGCGCGAAGAAGAACAGGATGGCCAGGACCAGGAATCCCGCGCCGGCCGCGATGGCCTCGTTGCTCGATCCCGTCAATTGTCCTGCGCTCCCTCGCTGATCCACTGGCGCACCAGCTCCAGCCGCTCCGCGTCGAGGCCCGAGGCGCCCGGCATCAAGATGCCGACGTAGTCGCCCTCGCCGCTGAGCTTGGCCACGAGGTAGCTCGCGTCGGGGTCGCCCGGGACCACCCGCACCGCGCCCTCGGGCGGCGGGCCGTACGCCTGATCGCCCTCGGCATCGATGCCAACCAGCTCGCCGTACGACACGCCATCGAGGAGCGAGAGCCCGGCGTTGCCGCCGCCGTCGCCGTGGCAGCTGGAGAAGGCGCAGGAGGCGGTGAACACCTCGGCCTGCACGTTGACGAGCGTGGGCGCTACACCGCTGTCGACGGGCTCGTCTTCGGAACAAGCGAGGAGGAAGAGGATCATTCGTTGCCGTCGCAGATCACGGTGGCCTTCTGGGGGTAGACGATGTTCACCCCCACGCACATCTCGTGCGGGAACAACAGGGGTTCATCCTTGTCGTTGAACCAGGAGCAGCTCGTCTTGAAGGTGGTGCCCGCCGGCACGGCCATCGTGGCGTCGGGGTAGTAGTCGACGATCGGCGCGTCGCGGTACACCGGGTCCCACTCGGGGATGTCGTAAAACGCCTCTAGGTTTTCTCCCACCTTGCGCTCGATGGAAAACGACGTGCCCCACTCGTGCATGTGGCCGAGCACGTAGAGGAAGTTCCAGTCGGTGTCGGTGGTGCACTCGAAGTCGGTGCTCAGCGTGCCGCCGGGAGGGATCTCGAAGTCGTCGCGATTGAAGATGAGCGGTGCCGCCCAGGTGCTCACCTCGTCCTCCGGTGTGAGCGTGAGAACGGCGAGGTCGCGCACGCGGGTCGGCTCGACGCCGGTGTTGATGTAGTGCGACTGCATCACGAAGCGCTGGCCCTTCTCCAGCTCGAAGGCCATGCCCTCGGGCAGGGGCATCGAGCTCTCGAACTCCTCGCCGCCCACGTGCCTGCCGTTGGTGATGCCCACGGGCTCGAGGTCGGACATCCGGAAGTCGCCGCCGTCTCCAGTGCAATCCATCACCGTGCCGTCGGGGACGTCGATCGCCGGAGTGGTGGTGCCCATCACCTGCAGGTGGTGGCCACCGCTGGCCTGGTAGGTGTGGACATCGTGCAGGCCCACGTCGTCACCCTCGTAGGTGTCGAACAGGCAGATCATCACGTCGTCGCCGGGCTCGATCACCGTGTCGGGCCCCTCGAAGACGACCTGGTTGTCGGCCAGCTCGCCCAGGTCGGCCTCCTGGATGCGGAGGTCGAGGGCGTCGACGGCGGCGGTGTCGGCGCTGTCGGAGGTGTCGGCGGCGCAGGCGAGGAGGATCAGCATGGGTGGAGCAACTCCATACGGATGGTGAGGGCGTTGTCGCCGGGGACGACCGCGAACTTGTTGTCGTTGGGCACGGTGATGGGGTCGCCGCACTCGCAGTCGTTGGCGTCGCTGTCGAGGCAGCCGAGCACCCAGAGCGTCTGCGGATCCAGGGCCTCGCTGGTCCACGCCACCGCGCTCGGGCCGCCGCCGTCGGACAGGTCGAGGCTGGAGGACTCGAAGTCGACGAGCGACTCGGCGCCGTCGTTCATGCCCACCGCCGTCGCGTCGTCCTCGCGGTAGATCGACCCGCGGAACACGCCGGCGGGCGGCTCGTCCATGCCCCCGATCAGGTCGTCGTCCATCTGGAAGCTGAGCTGGAGCGTGGCGAGCGTGGTGCCGCTGTCCTCGGACACGCTGTCGCTGCTGTCGATCTCGTCGTCGGTGCAGGCGAGCAGGATGAGGATCACGCGGTTCCCGGGGAAGGCGCGCACGCTATCCCAACCGGCCGGTGTCCGCCTATCAGCCGAACAACTGGCCCTGCCGCAAGTTGTCGAGGGTGGCCCAGCGGGTGCGGACGTAGGGCGGGAAGGCCTCGCCGCGCTGGATGAAGCCGAGCAGGTGCGCGCGGGTGACGGGGTCGCTCGGGTAGCC
>VGRE01000342.1 GCA_016875435.1 Deltaproteobacteria bacterium
TGAGGCGCTGCCCCCTTCGACGGGGAAGGGGTAGGTGAAGGTGATGCCGCCGGCCCCGTGGGCCTGGGCCACCCGCGCGGCGCCGGGGAGCATCGCGAGCGCGGTGCCCACCAGCTCGGTGTTGGCCACGGTGGCAAGCCCGATCTCGCGTGCCCGCGCCAGCACCCGCGCGCCGGCGGCGAGGTTGGACCCCGACTCGCCCGCCTGCAGGGGGAGCACGAGGGTATCGACCGGCACGCGATCGGCATGCAGGCCGTCGAGGTCTTCCACCCCCGCGTGCAGCGTCAGGCGACGCACGCCGCGCTCGCGCGCGAAGGCGCAGATCTCGCGCAGGTCGTCGCGAGAGGCGGCGCCCACGCCGGAGAACACGACGCTTTCCACCGGTCGCCCCCGGGTGCTGGCCTCGGTGAAGAAGCCGAGATTTGCCCGCACCTCGTCGGTGCTCATGGTGCGCGTAGGCACTGGCGCGCCCGCGCGTACCCTCCCCGGATAGCTGCGCTGGAGGCGAACTTGCAGCGCGCGAGGGCGCTCCACGGCGCCAGCGGGAGTCCAGGTGATCACCCCGCGAGGCTAACGCAGCCGCCCGTTGACACCCGCCCCACCGCCGCTTTGCACTCCGCTCACGAACCGCGGGCGCCGGAACGTGTCTGCGCCCGGCGGAGGTGCCGATGAACGCCCTTGTCCATGAGGAAAGCCCCGACATGAGCGAGCCTGCGCTCGCGTTCCTGCTCCGCCCCCAGGGGAGCCCCCCCGTCGACCGGAGCGCCGGCCAGGTGCTCGAGGTCGCGCAGGTGTTTGGCGAGAACATCGTCGACCTGCGCCACTACCGCCGCGGCGACACCGTGCGCATCGGCATGACTGACGATTTCGTCGTGCCGGTCGACCTGTTGCCGGAGGATCACTTCCCGGTGTTCACCCACGACGGCCGGGGCTGGGTGGCCCAGCTCAGCCCGCAGTGGGCAGGCTTCATCGACCAGGGCGACACCCGCACCGACATGCACGCCCGAGCCGACGCCGGCCGAGTGCGACTCGACGAGGACGAGGTGATGGTCTTCGAGGTGGGCCAAAGCCTCTTCGTGGCCCGCACCATCTGGCGCTCGCGACGGCTCCCGGTGCCGCTGGCGAGCGACGTGGACGTGCCGATGGTGCTGATCGCCGTCACGATGGGCTTCCTCGCCACCGTTCTCGGCATCGTGGCCGCCTACGTGACGCCGCACCCGGAGACCCGTCGCAACGACACCATACTCCGCATCGTCGACCTGGAGCTCTATCGTCCCAAGCCCGAGCCCATCTCGGCCCCGGCCCGCGACCCGGGCGAGCCCAGGGCGGGCGGCGGCCAGAGTCCCCGGGAAACGAAGGCGAGTCGCGACCCCCGGCCGGGCAACCCCGGAGCGCAGGTGGCGCGCGACAAGGTGGAGGAGATCTTCGGCGGCATCGACGCACTCGCCGAGAGTTCGCTCGACGCCGACACCACCGCCGGCATCAAGAACCTCATCGGCAGCCATGGCACGCAGGCGCCGGGCGCGGGGGGCCTCACCGCCGGGCGCTGCCTGTCGGCCGAGTGCACCGGCATCGGCGTGGCCTCGGGCGACGGCACCGCCCCCTGGGGCAACGACGACCGCCAGAGGGGCAACGGCAAGGAGTGGGGCGGCGACTTCAAGCTCACCAAGGCCGAGGCCCGGCTCGACGTCGAGGGCACCCCCACGATGATTGGCGGCATCGACAAGGCCGACGTCGACAACGTGGTGAAGCATCACCTCACCTACCTGCGCTACTGCTACAGCCGCGAGTTGCAGAAGCAGCCGCAACTCGGCGGCAAGGTGAGCATCCGCTTCGTGATCGCGGGTGACGGTTCCGTCTCGGCCGCCACGGTGTCGCGATCGACGCTGGGGCACCCGCCCACGGAGAGCTGCATGACCAACAAGTTCCTGCAGATGCAGTTCCCTGCGCTCAAGGGCGGCGGCATCGCCATCATCACCTACCCGTTCGTGTTCGCATCGTCGTAGTCGGCCTCGGCGAGTTGGCGACGGCCGTTTCTCCCTGGGGGCCCCGCCACCACGCTCAGGCCGGGTGTCTACGCGCTCTCGAGCTCCGGGCCGACGACCGCTTCTCGACCGACCCCGCCCAGAAGGGTTTCCCGGAGCGACGGGAACGGGGTCGTGCGATTATCTCTGGAGGCATGCCCGCCGCCATCCCCCACGACCTCATTGGCGCCATCGAGGAACTCCGCAAGCAGCGCAACGCGGTGATCCTCGCCCACTACTACCAGGAGCCCGACATCCAGGACGTCGCCGACTACATCGGCGACTCCTTGCAACTCGCGCGCGCCGCCCAGGAGACGAGCGCCGACGTCATCCTCTTCTGCGGCGTGCACTTCATGGCGGAAACCGCGAAGATCCTCAACCCCGAGCGCATCGTGCTCATCCCCGACATGGCGGCGGGCTGCTCGCTCGCGGATGCCTGTCCCGCGCCGATGTTGCAGCGCCTGAAGGACAAGCACACCGGCGCCAAGGTTGTGTCCTACATCAACTGCTCGGCCGCCGTGAAGGCCATCTCCGACATCATCTGCACCTCCTCCAACGCCGAGCGCGTGGTGCGGTCCATCCCCGAGGGCGAGAGCATCATCTTCGCGCCGGATCGCAACCTCGGCGCCTACGTGGCCAAGCAAACCGGTCGCGACATGATCCTGTGGCCAGGCACCTGCATCGTTCACGAGACCTTCTCCGAGCGCAAGCTCATCGAGCTCGTGTCGAAGAACCCGCTGGCCCGGGTGGTAGCGCACCCGGAGTGCGAGCCCACGCTGCTCCGGCACGCGCACTTCATCGGTAGCACCAGCGCGCTGCTCAACTACGTCAAGGACACCGACGCGCCGTCGTTCATCGTGGCCACCGAGCCGGGCATCCTCCATCAGATGAAGAAGGCGGCGCCCGCCAAGGAGCTGATTCCCCTCCCCGGCCAGGACGAGTCCTGCTCCTGCAACGAGTGCCCGCATATGAAGCGCAACACGCTGGAGAAAATGTACCTCGCTCTCCGCGACCTCCAGCCACGGCTGGAAATGGACGAGGCGCTCCGCCTCGCCGCGAAGCGCCCCCTCGACGCGATGCTCGCCCTGCCCTAGGCGCTACGGGTTGTAGCCCACCGTGAGCACCGGCGTGCTGTAGGTGCCCGCCGATGTGTACAGCGTGGCGTAGCCGATCTCGGCCTTGAAGTCGCCGATCTTCAGGCCGGCGCCCACGCGCCACTCGAACTCGTCGCCCAGCGGCACCTCGCCCGGATCGGGCTTGCGGGCATCGTCGAAGTACCAGGCCGGAGTGACGCCCGCGATGGCGTAGTACTCCTTCGGTCCTACCTTCATGTCGACGGGGATCTGGGCGCCGAGGGCCGGGGCGAGGATGTCCTCGCCCGTCTCGGTATTGGTCTGGCCGTTGTAGGTGATGGCGAGGCCGCCGCCGATCCCCCAGTTGTCGGCGCGGTAGCCGAGCGTGTTGCCGAGGTGCACGTCGTAACCCGACACGCCCTCGCCGGTGATGTAGGCGCCACCGACGTAGAGATTGCCCTCGATCTTCTTCTTGGTGTAGATCACGCCCACGTCGGCACCGGCGGTGATGGCCGTGTCCCCCGATGTGTCGACCTGCACGCCGCCGCCGGGCGAGACGTAGGGCTCGACGGTGAAACCGGCGATCTTCGTCACGCCGTCGTCCTTGTCCTTGTCCTTGTCCTTGTCCTTGTCCTTGTCCTTGTCCTTGTCCTTGTCCTTGTCCTTGTCCTTCCCCTTCCCCTTGCCGTCCTTGTCCTTGTCCTTCTTCTTGCCTGCCGCCTCGCCGGTGGCCGGGTCGACGGCCACCTCGACCTGAGCGGGGACCACGATGTCGTCGGCGAGGGCGGGATGGGCAATCGTCAACAGGGCGCTGAGCATCGGCTGGACTCCTCCGGGTGGATTATCCGGGTGTACGAGAAATGGAGCCCTCGGCATTCACGCT
>VGRE01000343.1 GCA_016875435.1 Deltaproteobacteria bacterium
CGGGCCGCCTGGAAGACGGGTTGCGCGGCTTCGCGGAGGCGGCGGCCGCCGCCGAGGCGGTGGGCGGCGGGCGGGGCACCACCCTCGCCCGCGTCGCGCGCGAGAACGCCGCCTCGGCGCTGGTGCTGCTCGGTCATGACGCCGACGTGGCGAGGCTCGCCAGCGAAGCAGGCATCGGCGAGCTCGTGAAGCGCCAGGAGGCGATGGTGGCAGCCTCTCGGCTGTACGACGAGGGGCTCGGCCTCTACGCGGCCCGGGACTTCGCCGGCGCCGAGAAGAAGTTCGGCGCGTCGCGCGAGGGCTTTGAGGCGCTCGACGAGGAGGAGTACGCGCTGCGGGCGCGGCGCTCGGCGGCGTGGTCGCGCTACAACGCGCTGGTGCTCGCCCGGGCCGACGCGGCGCGGGCGGCCTGGAAGTCCTTCGTGGAGGAGGCGGCCAAGGTGGAGGACGCCGAGCTCTACGCCCGTGCCTACGGTGCCGCCGTGCTGGCCGATCACGACGCGAAGGCGAGCGACCTCGACGCTCGCCTCGCCGAGTGTATCCGGCTGGCGACGAGGGCCGACGTGAACAGCGTGGCGTCCCGCTGTCACGGGGCGGTGGCCGAGCGCGAGGGCGAGCTCGCCGCGCGCGCCCAGCACGCGCGCGATGCCTTCCGCCTCGATCCCGACGGTCAGGCCGGCGCCTACGCGCTCTATGCGGTGGCGGTAGACGCCTACAACGCCGACGACAGCGCGCTCGCCTTCCAGTTGGCCACCCTGGCCCGCACTCGCCCCGGGCAACTCGCCGCCCCCCTGGACGAGGTCATCGCCGCTACACGCTCCGCCCCACCGTGAAGATCATGTCGCCCGGGCGCACGAAGCGGCGCCCGAGGCGCTGGATCAGCCAGCCGCGCTCCGGCGATCGCACCGGCACGCGCGCCCCAGGGCGCTCCAGGGGGATCAACTCGCCCACGACCTCGTCTTCCGCCACCTGTCCCCCGAGCGCGGCGATCGGCTCGAAGATCCCGGCCCCCGGCGCCCGAACGAGCCGACGGCGCACGTACACGCGGTTGCGTTTCGGCGCTCGTTCCTGGTCGTCGATGCAGCCGAGGTGGGCCGCCAGCCGCAAGAGCCCGGCGATGCCCCGGGCGAGCAGCGGCTCGTCGAGCTCGGGCAGGTCGGACATCTCGACCGCGAGCACGTCTGTCCCCCGGCGCTCGATGGCCGCGTCGATGCTGCTGCCGAAGGTGCGCACGTCGTCGGGCCCGTCGCCAAACACCCACACCACGTGCGGGTCGAGCGCCGCGATGTAGGCGTCGTGACGAGAGCGGCGGTCCGCGTCCTGGCCGGGCGGCTGGATGGCGAGCAAGGGGGTGCGCATCACGAAGTTGTGGAGGTTCACCGCGAGTGTGCAACCCTCGCAGGCGGCGACGACGGCGGCGGCGAGGCGCCGGGTGAGCGCCGGCCCGCCCTCGCCGTCGCCGACGCGGTTCATGTCCTCGTCGTCCCAGCTGCTCCAGCGGCTGCGCTGCAAGAGCGCCGGCATGTTCGCCGCCGCCACCACCCGCACCGCCGCGCGCATCTCTCGCTCGCGCAGCGCCACCACCAGGCGATCGACGAGCACCAGGGGCGAGGGCTCGTCGCCGTGGATGCCGGCCACCACGCACAGGCGCGGGGCGCCGGGGCCGATGTCGCAGATGGGGAGGTGGAGTTCCATGCCGCCGGCGTCGACGACAGGCAGGCGGTGGTACACGGGCTGCATCGGAGAGGAGGCCTAATCAGCGGCGCGCCGCGTCGGCACCGGCCGCCGTGGACCGCGTCGAATCAGATGCCGCGCCCGAGGTCTTCCTGCATGACTTGCCCGTGCTCGGCGGCGAGCCGCGCCAGCGCGACCACCCAGGGCTGCCGGTTCACCTGGGGCGCGCTGACGAGCCACACGGGGACGGCGAAGACGCAGAGCCCCACCCCGAGCACGCCCGACACGGCGGCCACGAGCCCAGGGCAAGCACTTGCGCGATGGCGCACGGCTGGGTAGACGGCGGGCCTTCCAAACCCGAGGAATCCCATGGCCCGCCGCTGCGATCTCACCGGCAAGCGCCCGAACGTGGCGAACAAGGTCAGCCACTCCAACATCAAGACGAAGAAGCGCCAGCTTCCCAACCTCCAGATGCGCCGCGTGTGGTTCGAGGAAGAAGGTCGCTTCGTTCGGCTGAAGTTGTCCACCCGCGCCCTGCGCACCCTGCGCAAGATGACGCTGGGCCAGTTCCTCCGCGAGAACGGCCTCGCCATCTCCTAGGTCGGCGTGCCGGGCGCGATGCCCTGCAGCTTGAACCAGGTCCAGGCGTCGTGGACGGCTTGACGGATCGGCGTGGCCGGTAGGCCGAGCTCCGCCCGCGCCCGCTGGGCGCTGAAGTAGTGGGGCACGCGGCTCATCGCCACGGCGGCGGCGTTGATGTCGCCCTCGCGGAGGCCGAGCTTGCGCGCTGCGTGCAGCGGCGGCACGGCGGCGCTGACGGCCCAGCGCGGGAGTGTCGCCAGCGGCCTGCGTGCCCCGGTCACCTCGGCCATCAGCGTCCACGCCTCGGCGTAGCTCAGGTTCTCGTTGCCGAGGATCCAGCGCCCGCCGCGAGGGCGGCCGGCGGCGGCGAGCAGGCCGGTGACGACGTCGTCGATGTGCACGAAGTTGTTGCCGCCCGGCGGCGCGAACAGGGCCTGCCCTCGCGCCACCTCCAGCAGCATGCGGCCGCTGGACGGGCGCCAGTCCCAGGGACCGAGCATGTAGGTGGGGTAGACGATCACCCAGTCCTGGGCGCTGTCGAGCACCAGCCGGTCGGCGGCGCGCTTGGTATCGACGTAGGGCACGCCGCCCTCGTGGGGTTGCGGCTCGGTGTCCTCGTCGGCCGGGTTGGCGCGGTCGCGCAGGCCCAGCGCGTCGACCGTCGACACGTAAACCAGCCGCGCGCCCCGGGGGACGGCGCGCAGCATGGCGGCGGTGCCGGCGACGTTCACTCGCTCGAACTCGTCGCGGCCCCCGTGCCTGATCTCCACCAGCGCCGCCGCGTGTACGACGCACTCCGCGCCCGCGCAGAGGCGCTCCAGCGAGGCGGCGTCGGTGACGTCGCCCTCGACCTCCTCCACCGGCAGGCCCGCGAACTCTCGACGTGGCTTGCGTCGCGACAAGACCCGGACATCGGCCCCGCCGGCCACGAGCCGACGGACCAGGTTGTTCCCCACGAGGCCGGTACCGCCGGTGACGGCCCAGCGGCGAAAGGGCAGCGCCGGCGTTGACGGATCGGGCATGCCGCGCGTATTAGCGCAGCCCCCGGAGACTGGGATGGGGCTCCTCCCGAATCGTCGCGAACTGAGCGCGCTCGCCTACCAGGTGGGGCCGGGCCGCTACTACCAGCCGGCCTACCGTTTCATCGCCGCCGACATCGGCGTGGAGCGTGGTTCCGTGCTCGACGTCGGCACTGGGCCGGGCTGGGTGGCGATCCACCTCGCCGCGGGGCGGCCCGAGATCGACGCGGTGGGCATCGACCTCTGCGACACCATGCTCGGCTACGCCGAGTCCAACAAGAAAGGGCGCCTCAACGTGACCTTCCGCAAGATGGACGCCACGCGGATCGTCTACCCCGAGCGCACCTTCGAGCTGGCGGTGGCGGTGCAGTCCGCCCACCACTGGAAAGACCCGGCCGCCGTGCTTGCCGAGGTGTACCGGGTGCTCGTCGACGGCGGCAAGTTCTACGTCTACGAGGCCAACCCCGCCGCCGAGGTGCCGGAGGGGTGGATCGCGAGGCAGGGGCCCTTCCCGCCCGATCGCCTCGTGCGTCGCCAGTGGGCGAAGTACGGGATGGACGATGCCCGCCTCGCCGAGCTGCGGCGCTTGGCGGAGGCGAGTCCCTTCGGCCCCGACGTGGTCGAGGAGCCGCACGGTTTCTACCGGCGCCTGGTGTGTACGCGCTAGCGCTGTTCGGCTGCACCGATCGGCTCGTCA
>VGRE01000344.1 GCA_016875435.1 Deltaproteobacteria bacterium
GCGGTGGCGGCGGTGGCGGCGTCGGCGTCGCCGGTGTCGGTGTCGGTGTCGGTGTCGGTGTCGGTGTCGGCATCGCCACTGCTGGTGTCTTTGGGTTCGTCGCCGTCGCACGCGAGCAGCGGAAGCACGAGCAGGGCGGACCGGGGCAGGAGCGAGGAGACGGACATGCAGAGACCTCCAGCGGGGGGATTATAGGCGCCAATGAGTATCCGGGCGGGCGCCACTTGACTGCGCTGAGGTCTTCAGCTTTTTGTGCGGTTGGTACGCGGTGCTTGTTGGCGCCCTTGCTGGCGGGCGCGCTCGGGTGCGATGTCGAGCCGCCCCAGGGGGCCGAGGCGGAGGGGATTGCCAGCCTCGAACCTCCTGTCGCGCTGCGCCGCTTGCACGCGGGTGCGCCGCTCATCGATACCACCTGGGGTCCCGACATCGAGCGGGCCGACGTGGCCGCGATCGAGGCGGTGGTGCCGGGCCTGCTCGCTGCCCAGGAGGCCCGCCGCGCGGGGCAAGTGGCTTCCATGGCGATGCTGGAGGCCGCGGTGCGCGACGGCCGGGGCGGGCAGGAGGTCGTGGCTCGGGTGGAGGAGGAGATCGACCGCGAACTCGAACTGTACCTGGGCGACCTCGACGCGGTGGCGACGATCGGCGCCCAGTTCCCGGCCGCGGCCTGGCGCAAGCGGAGCGAGCACGGGCCGGCCGCGATCCTCGTGCTCGCCCTCACCGATCACCCTCTCGCCCGCGAGATCGACGCGTTCGACCGCTCGCCTGCGGGCGCATTGAGCCGCGAGGAACTGCTGCTCGTCGCGGCCGACCGAGCCCTGGCCCGGCGCGAGTTCGGCGCCTGGCGCGAGAGCTGCGTGCGAGCGATCGACAAGCTCCGGCCCCTGGGCGTGCAACAACCCCTCGAGCCCTTGGCCTACCGAGCGGCGGTGCAAGGGGCGACGGAGGCCTGGCGCCGCTGGCGGGCGGCGGCGGTGTCGCCATTCGCAAGGTTCATCGCGACGTTGTCTCCCACGCGGCGCGAGAACTTGGTCGACTCCGGCGCGTTCCGGGGGGCGCTGTACCCCACTAGTGACGACGTGGCGGTCGCGCCGCCGCCCTGAGCCGTCGATGCTACCTTGGCTCCCCGTCCTGCTCCCCGGCCAGCTTGCGCGCGAGGGACTGGTGAATACGGCTCGGGTGGTCGACCCAGGTGACGGCGCCGTCGCGCACCATGATCGCGGCGGGCAGGGTGGTCTGGTTGAAGAGCTGCCGCGCGCCATCGGTCTCCACGCCCACCGGGAAGCCAGCCATGGTGTCGGCCAGCACCTTCCGGGCGGCCTCCTCTGCCCCCGGGTTCGCCAGTCGCACGAGCCCCAGGACTTGGGTCCCGCGCTTTCGTACCGCTTGCGTGGCCCGGTCGACTTGGCTGATGTCGCGCACGGCGTCGAGACTCTGAGCCTCCCACAGCACGATCAGGGTAGGCGCATCGAGACGGTTCGAGCCCTGCTGGTTGAGCCAATTTTCCACGGGAACTGTCGCCACCGGCTTGCCGATTAGCGCGATGGCATCGAGCAGTTGGAGGGATGTCCGCGCGGCGGCCGACTCGGGGTAGAGCACGGTGCACTCGCGCAGCCTGGTTCGCGCCGCGCGCACGTCGCCGCGGTCGATGGCGGCACGTCCTTCCTCGAGCAGGCGCTCACCCGGCCGCTCTTTTTGCGGACCGGCGGCGCCGGTGCCCGGCACGCGCGGCTCGCTCGCGCCCGCCTGGGCAGCGGCCTGCGCCTCCAGGGCTGCCACCCTTGCCTCGAGGCGCTCGACCTCCTCGTCGCTGGCGAACAGGCATGCGGAGCCGAAAAGGCCGACGAACGGGATCAGAAACGGGCGCACGGGGGCGTCGATGTATCATGAGCGCCGCGGCGGGGGCGCCGCGAGGCTACGCTTTCGGCACGCTTCTGGCTCTCCTGCTGCTGGCCTGCGACGCGAGCACCGACCTGCCCAACCCCGAGTGCGAGACGGAGGGCGGCGTCCACGTCACCCCGTCAGGCGAAATCGCCACCGTCGCCTACGATCTGGCGTCGCCGCTGTTTCACGGGTGGGGCTGGTACCGCAGGCAGATGCTGGGGGCGCTCGCGGGAGAAGAGACGGGGGTATTCACGGGGACGTCGTTTTCTAGTCGAAGACCCACCCCGCCCCGCCCCAGGCCGCGTAGGCCGGTTGCGGGGTGAAGGCCGGGTCGTTGCCGCTGCGCGCGATGTCCAGCGGCACGCCGTACACGCCGCCGGCCGACACCTCGAGCCCCTCCCATACCGCCACCCGCGCCTTGCCGCCGACGCCCAGATACCAGGGGAAGAGCGGGCCGACGGTGGCCTGCACGTAGGTGAGCCCCACGCCCGCGTGGGGGTAGACGAAGGCGTTCGTGGACGTGTCGCCCGTCGTGAGCGAGTGGAACTCGCCAGTGGCGAGGAGCGCGGTGGCACCTACACTCGCGGCGAACAGCCCAGCGCGCCACTCCCCGTCGGCGCTGAGCACCGGGGCGAAGGCGTTCACGCTGGACTCGTCGTAAGGCGCGCCGCTCTCCACGTTCTGGAGGAAGAAGTCGCCGGTCGACAGCCAGCCGCCCCCGAGGGTCACGTGTACCGCGAGCGGGCTCTGCTCGCGGGCGGGCATGACGATGGCGATCGTCTCGGCGGTGCCGCGATCGACCCGCAGCAGCCGGGGGAGTCCGTTGCCGGGCTCGCCGAGGTACACCGGCTCGCCCGCGCCGGTGATCGGCAGCATCGCCGCCGCGGGCACCGTCCACCCGCCGCCCGTGCCCACCATCTTGGCGAGGGCCTCGCGCTCGGCCGGGCCGAAGGGGGCCTCGGCCGACATCGTCGAGCCGCCACCGATGCGCGTGGCGCCGCGCAGGAGCACCGTGTCGCCCACGCGCACTTCCAGGAAGTGGCGCCCGGGCACCATGAGCGTACGCACCTGGGCCTTGGTGTCGACCACTCGCCCGTCGAGCATCAGCGTGGCGCCCGATGCGAGCTGCCCCACGGCCAGGCTCGCCGCCGGCATCACCTGGACCATGGCGCGCACGCCGTCGAAGGCGAGGCGCTGCGCGTCTTCGGGGATGTCCTCCTTCCGCGGCTCCCGGGGACCGAAGAGCGCGGCGGCGTCGATCCACGCGGCCACCTGGGCGTCGGCACCGGAGCCCACGCGGTAGGGCGCGGCGGCCGGGTCGGTGCCGAGGCGATCGCCGAAGTAGCGGTGCACGGCGAAGCCCTGGAAACAGAGCGCCTCCCAGAGCAGCTCGGTGTCGTCCGGGTTGCGGAGGGCCTCCACGTCGGCGGTGGCCTTGGCGAGGCGCGCCATGATCTGCAACTCGCCGTCGAACTCGTTGACCAGCGGTCGGACGCTGTCGAGCTCACGACGCAGCGTGTCGAGCGTGGGAGCGGGGTCGCCTGTCCGCACGGTGCCGGTGACGAGCCCGTCGAGGGACATGGCGCGTGCGTCGGGTAGGGTGCGCTCGGCGGCGTCGATGTCGGCCGGGGACGGTGGGGCGGTCCAATACAGCCGGTCGGCCCAGGCGGAGCCGATGAGAGCGAGCACTAGCGACACGAGAGACTCCCGCCTTCGAGGCCGCAACCCACCTTGCGGGGGGACTCCACGTTCACCGTGGTGGACTGGCCGGCCGCCCGCACGGTGCAGGGGCCGGCGGGGAAGGAATGCAAGAGCGCGTTGCCCGAGCCCGAGCCGGAGGTGTCGCCGCAGGTCACCTCGATGCGCTCGGTGCTGCCCTCGAGCACGAACTTTGCCGAGCGAAGTCGCGTCGTTTCCGGGGCGACGGCGGTGGCGGCGCTCAGGAGCCCTTGCTCCTCGCCGGTGAGCGCCCGGGGGGCCACGGCGCCATCGCGAGGGGTCACGGGCTTCATCTCGGGCGCGGGCGCCCTCGCGGCGGCCGCCTTGGGCTCGGCCGGGTCAGGGGCGGCCGCGGCTGC
>VGRE01000345.1 GCA_016875435.1 Deltaproteobacteria bacterium
GCGAGACTGAGCCCGTCCACCCGCCCGAGGAGCCAGCGTGCCGCGTCCGGACGGCGACCGGGTGCTTGCGCTGGCCCTCGCGTTGGCAGCTGGCGTGTGGGTGACGGGAGGCGAGGACCTACTCGTGTTGCACCTTTGGAAAGTCATTCCCGTCGTTCGACCGCGAGATTTCTGGCCCATGGACTGGTCTGCGGGCGGGTGAGTTCCAACGGGAAGCGTACTCGCGAGACGTGGTTTCACGACCCATAGAGGCGACAACGCCCGCCTCCGACTCCTCGAAAGCGGGCGGTGCTCCATTATGGTCGGGGCGGCGGGATTTGAACCCACGACCTCTTGGTCCCGAACCAAGCGCGCTAGCCAGACTGCGCTACGCCCCGAGGGGCCCCGAACTACTCCCGCGGGGAGTCGGCGTCAAGGAGCAGGAAGGTCGCCGGGCCGTGGTCGATGCCGGTCACGCGCAACGAGAGGCGTTGCTCCCCGGGCCGCGGCGGGCGCGTGCCCTCTGAGGCGAGGCGGCGGACGTGCTCGCTGGGGTCGTGGACCCAGGCGTCGACGTGGGCCCAGGCCGGCTCGGAGCGACGGCGCGTCGCTCGAGTCCTGCCGCGTCGAGGGGTGCCACCGCGGCCACGGCTTGCCGGATGCGCGCGATCGACTCGGCGTTGACGAGGTTCTTGAAGGGATCCGCCGTCTAGGTCGCGACAAACGTGCGCTGGTCGAACCCCTCGAAGCCGTCGAGGTCGGCATCGTACACCTCGGTGTAGGCCTGCACGCGACCGTCGGCCGCCGTGGCGCGCACCACCAGCGTGTACTCGCCCGCCGCCGGGGGCACCCACACCGCCCGCCAGATCGTCCACACCCCGGCCCCACCGGGGTACACGATCTCCGCCTCGAACCAGGTCTTGCCCTGGTCGTCCGACAGTTCCACCTTGCTGATGCCCGCCTCGCCGGCGAAGGCGATGCCGTGGATGTACCCCCCCTCCGGGGCGACGGTGGCGTAGGCGTCGGGCTTGATGAACCACGACGCCACCTGGTACGCCGCCGAGTCCGACCAGCCGCGGGCTTCCCAGGTGCCGGCCTCCCACTCCTCCACGAGGTCGATCCGCTCGATCCACTTGGGATTCTTCATCCCGTAGCGCCCGGGGACGAGCGCCCGCACCGGTGCCCCGTGCCCGGCGGGGAGGTCTTCCCCGTTCATCGCGAGGGCGAGAGACAGTCCCTCGTCGAGATCGCGCATGGGGAGCGTGGTGGTGTAGCCGTCGCCCGACGTGAAGCGGATGTACTTGGCGTTGGTGACGATGCCGACGCTGTCGAGCAAGTCGCCGAGGGAGAGCACGGTCCAGATCGCGTTGCCGGTGAAACGCCCGGTGGTGGAGCCGATGCACGAGATGGTGCGCTCTTGCTCGGTGGTGGGCATGGCGCGCAGGGCGTCGAGCGAGAGGGCGTGGTCGCCGCCCTCGGGGGTGGTCAGGCGCAGCGACCAGGCGGCCAGCCACGCCTCGTCGGGCTGCCAGGCCGAGATGGCGACGGTGTAGAACTCGTCGTTCGGCGTGATCGGGGGGAGCGTCTCTGGGTCGTCGGCGTTCCCGGCGGCAGAGTCGCCAGGACGCCCCTCGGGGGCGCAGGCGGCGGCGGCGAGGGTCCCGAGGAAGGCGCGGCGGGTGGGCATTTCCCCACCATACGCCGGTTCTACGCCCCGCGGATCGAGGCGATGGCTGCAGCCCGGTCGGCCGCGCCGAACACGGCGGAGCCGGCCACGAGCACGTGGGCGCCCGCGTCGATGAAACGCCTTGCATTGCTGGGCTTCACGCCGCCATCGACCTCGATCAGGGTGGGCAGCTTGAGCCGCTCGATGCGCTCGCGGATGCGCTCCACCTTGGGGAACACCCGGTCGATGAGCGACTGCCCGCCGAAGCCCGGGTTGACCGTCATGCACAGCACGAGGTCGGTCACCTCGAGCACGTAGTCGATGGTGTTCTCGGGCGTGTGGGGGTTGAGCGCCACGCCCGCCTTGGCGCCGAGCGCGCGGATTTGCTGGAGGTTGCGGTCGAGGTGGGCGCAGGTCTCGGCGTGCACGCTGATCCAGTCCGCGCCGGCCTTGCGGAACTCCTCCACGTACTTCTCCGGCTCGACGATCATCAGGTGCACGTCGAGGGGAAGGCCGGTGGACCGTCGCGCCGCCTCGCAAATCAGCGGGCCGATGGTGATGTTCGGGACGAAGCGGCCGTCCATCACGTCGACGTGAATCCAGTCTGCGGTCGCGACGCTCTCGAGCTCGGCCCCGAGCCTGGCGAAGTCGGCGCTGAGGATGCTGGGGGCAACGAGCGGCATGGTGTTCCCGGGAGGGGGCGGCGCTATCTCGGGTGACGGTCGTCGCCCACGGTGACGGATGTCGGCCGCGAGAGGCTGTGAAAACAGGCGTAGAAGGGTTGGCATGGGGCTTGCCTGGGCGCCCGGCATGTTCCACTACGTTGCCCGCGCCATCCATGGCACATTGCTGTTCCGCGCCTGGGCCGAGGCGGCGCGACTCGACTCGATGTTGCGCCGGGCCTTCCCCGACCTCGTTGCCTACTGCGTCATGCCCGACCACGTGCACCTTGTCTTGCCGCACGGCGCGGCTCTCGCCCAGTTGCGTCGCGTGATGAGTGCCTTTGCCCGGTCGCGACTGGCGCACCGGGGCGGCCAGGGTGCGGCGCTCGCGTGGGAACGGGCGCCCGCGCCGGAGGCGGTGACGGCGGAGAAGCTGGACCGGGTGATCCGCTACGTGCACTTGAACCCCTGTCGCAAGCATCTGGTGAGCGACCCCCTCGCCTGGCCGTTCTCCTCGCATCGTGATTTCGTGGGGCTTGGTCCGGGCGCCGAGCGATGGCGCCACGCGCGCCCGGCCTGGTTCCATGGCTACGTGTCGGGCGACCCGTCGGTGAGCGTCGCCGGCACGCCGATGCCCGAGGTCCGCTACCAGGACTTCGACTTCTTCGCGGTGCGCGACGCCGTCAGCTCGGTGACACGCACCGTGGTGGGCGCCAAGCTGGCGCCCGAGGCGCGGTCGCTCCTGGCGCGCACGGCGGCGGCCCACGGCCTGCTGGAGCCGCGGAAGCTCGGGGGACTCGGCCTCGCCAAGGTGCTCGACATCTCGAGATCGAGCGTGTACCGGCTTTGCGACGGCACGCCGAGTCGCGGCCGGCCGATGAAGGACCCGTTGCTGGCGGTGGCGGTGCGCGTGGTCGGCGACGGCCGCTGGTGGCCGCTCACCGCGGGCGACGTGGCGCGGCAGCCGGGCTGGGAGGCCTACCGGGGGCTGCGGTGAGGCGGGACGGTGGGGTCATCCCCCCGGAAATCGGACACTGGCCAGGGTCATCGGGGAAAAAAAATAGGACTCGGCGCTGGGTCGGGGCCGGGTGTCTTGTTTTCCGGTGGATGGGTCGGGCCGGCGTGTCGAACTGGGACCGATGACCTCTGTATACCTGTCGCGACGAGCTAGGTGAACGCCATCCAGGACCCGATCGCCGCGGCAACTGCCCCGGCGGCCACCACCCACCACGGGACGCCCCCCGCGGGACGGTCGCCGAGGTCGAGCACGCGGGACTCGCCGGGAGGGAGCTGCTCGGCGAGCTCCTCCATCGAGCGTCCCTGCAGGGTCCACTTTCCCGGGCCCTTCTCGTGCATGCGTCTCGGATCGCCGGTGATACCCGCCGCTTCTTCCCAGCGCGCGATGCCGAGGCGCGTGTCGTCGTCGCCGTCGTCCGCGGCGGGCTCGGCCTCGGGCATCGAGTACCGGTCTCGTCCCCGGGGCCCGGGTGCCGGGGCTCGGTCTCGAAGTCGAGTCCCGATCTCGGTCTCGGTCTCGGTCTCGGCAGCGTCCGTGGCGCCCGCCTCCGCTTCCATCGCGAGGCGTTCGCCTTCGCTGCGGCTCGCCGCCCCGGCCGCGACGCCCTCGCCCTCGAGTGGAGCCTCCT
>VGRE01000346.1 GCA_016875435.1 Deltaproteobacteria bacterium
CGGCGGGACCGAATCGGGCGCAAGCTATCTCGTGCTCGGCGGAGCCTCGGGGTCCCTGTCGCTCTCCGCCGCGGAGGCGAAGATCGCGGGGGCCGCCAGCTACGATGGTGTCGGCGCGGCGCTGGCCGCGATGGGAGACGTCGACGGCGACGGGCGCGAGGACTTCGCGGTCGGGGCGCCCGACGCCGGCTCCTCCGCGCAGGCGGGCGCGGTCTACGTGTTCTTCACCCTGCCCTCCGGCTCGGCGAGCGTCACCGACGCCGACGTGGCCGTCACCGGTGCCGCGTCCTACGACCGCCTGGGCCTCTCGATCTTCGGCGGCGACGTGGACGGCGACGGCCTCTCGGACCTCGTCGCCGGCGCCGACGGCGAGGACACCGCGGGCTTGGGCGCCGGCGCGGCGCTCCTCTGGTACGGCCCGCTCGGCGCGAGCACGCCCGACGCGACGCTGATCCCGGACGCGGCGAACGACGACGCGGGCACCTCGGTCGGCGGCGCGGACCTCGACGGCAACGGCGCGGTCGACCCGCTGGTGGGCGCCCCCGGCAACGACCGCGGCGCCACGAGCGCGGGGGCCCTGTTCGTGTTCGGGGGTGGGGGGATCTGACCCCTGCTCCACCCGGTACACCCAGGCCCCGCCGCCGTTCGTGCCGGCGACGACGGTGATGCCGGCGCCCGACGCGACCTGGCCCTTCGAGATCGCGCCCGCGGGCGACACGAGCGCCTCGGCAATGCGCTCTCCAACCTGGAGAGCTTCACCGAGCACACCATGGCAGCCGATCGCGCCATCCGCGATGCCGACTTCGGCTGCGAAACTTCGGAAATGAGCGAGAACCAGATCCTGCGGCAGGCCGGCGTCGCCGTGCTCGCGCAGGCGGAGAGCGTCAACCAGGGGGACGTGCAGCTCCTGCAGTGATCCACTACGAGCGGCACCCGACCTTCTGTAGGTCGGGTGCCGTTGCGTTTTTTGCGCCTTACGAAAAACGGTTCCCCCCGCTATTCCCGTTGGTGTATGATCCTTCCCATCGGGCAGCGCCCGATAAGGAGCAAGGAATGGCACTCACCGTCAATGCGAACACGGCCGCCAGTTCTGCCATCACGCAGCTGGGGCGCACCGACCGTCGACTCGCGAGGGCGTACGAGCGCGTCTCGTCCGGCCTTCGCATCTCGCGGGCCGCCGACGACGCGGCGGGCCTCGGCGTCGCGGAGAACCTCAGGGTGGCCTTCAGGTCGGCCAGGGTGGCTCAGCGCAACGTGGGCGATGGCATCTCGATGATCTCCGTGGCGGAGGGCGCCTCCACGGAGGTCGCCAGCATCCTTGGCCGCATGCGGGAGCTCGCCGTGCAGGGCGCATCGGAGACCCTCGACGACGCCCAGCGTGCCTACATTCAGGACGAGTTCGTCGCCCTGTCGGCCGAAGTCGACCGCATCTCCGCGGTCACCGAGTTCAACGGCATCAACCTGACCGACGCCTCCATCACGGGTGGCGTCCTGGCGGTCCAGGTGGGCATCCACAACACCGCCTCGGACCAGATCGAAATCACGCTGGGTGACCTCTCGGCGTCGACACTGGGCGTCGACACCGGCACCATCGACATGAGCACGAGTGCCCTCGCGAGCACGGCGCTCACCGACATCGACGCCGCCATCACCATCGTGAGCGGCTACCGCTCCGATTACGGTGCGGCCGAGAACCGTCTCGGCAATTCGCTCTCCAACCTGGAGCGCTTCACCGAGAACACCGTGGCGGCCGAGAGCGCCATCCGCGATGCAGACTTCGGCTACGAGGCCGTCGAGATGGCCAAGAGCCAGATCCTGCAGCAGGCCGGCGTCGCCGTGCTGGCGCAGGCGAAGAGGCTGAACGAGGGGGTCCTCCAACTCCTTCAGGCCTGATTTCCCTGCCAGAGGACTAAAGGCACGAGAGTCGGAGGCGCGGGCGTGACTCGGGAGTGACTGACACAGGCGACTGCGTTGCCGGTGTCTGGTATCGCGACGCCGACGGCGACGGTTTCGACGACCTCGTCGTCGGCACCGCGTGCGGACCAGAGCATGCACCTCGAGGTGTTCGTCAAGGCGATCCTGGCGAACGTGTGGCGCTACGACGAGCTCGCGGCGCTGGACTTCAGCCGCTGACGGCCGCGGAGAGCCGCGCGTGCTCGGCCCATACCGCCTCGGGGAGGCGGTCGCCGAATGTGCCGAACCAATCGGCCTGCGCGGCGGCCTCTTTCGCCCACTCCTCGCGGTCCACGGCGGTGAGAGCCGCGAGGGCCGCGGCGTCGAGCCCGGTGCCCTCGAGGTCGAGCGACGCCGGGACGTTGCCGATGGGGGTGGAGACGGCATCGCCCCGCCCCTCGCAGCGCTCGATCACCCACTCGAGCGCGCGGAGGTTCTCTCCGTAGCCCGGCCAGAGGAAGCGGCCCGCGGCGTCCGTGCGGAACCAGTTCACGCCGAAGATGCGCGGCGGGCGCGCGACCCGCGCGCCCATCCGGAGCCAGTGGCCGAAGTAGTCGGCCATGTCGTAGCCGCAGAAGGGAAGCATCGCCATCGGGTCTCGGCGGAGCACGCCGACCGCGCCGGTGGCCGCCGCGGTGGTCTCGGACGCCAAGGTGGCGCCGACGAAGGTGCCGTGCTGCCAGTCCCGCGCCTCGAACACGAGCGGCACGGTGCGGGGGCGCCGCGCGCCGAAGAGGATCGCGCTGATGGGGACCCCGGCGGGATCCTCCCACTCCGGCGCGATGGAAGGGCACTGGCTGGCGGGCACGGTGAACCGGCTGTTCGGGTGCGCGGCCTTCTCGCCGGCGCCCGGCGACCACGGGCGCCCGCGCCAGTCCACCATGTCCGCGGGCGGCGGGGAGTGGTGGCCTTCCCACCAGACGGTGCCGTCCGCGCCGAGGCCGACGTTGGTGAAGATCGCGTTGCGCGCCAGCGTGTGCATCGCGTTGAGGTTCGTCTTGTTCGACGTGCCCGGCGCGACGCCGAAGAACCCGGCCTCGGGGTTCGCGGCCCAGAGGCGCCCGTCGGGCCCGGGGCGCAACCACGCGATGTCGTCCCCGACGGTCCAGACCTTCCAGCCCCGGCCAGCCAGGGCGGGCGGCGGGACGAGCATGGCGAGGTTCGTCTTGCCGCAGGCGCTCGGGAAGGCGCCGCAGAGGTAGTGTTTCTCGCCCCGGGGGTTCTGCACGCCGAGGATGAGCATGTGCTCGGCCATCCAGCCCTGGTCGCGGCCAAGCGCGCTCGCGATGCGGAGGGCGAGGCACTTCTTGCCGAGCAGCGCGTTGCCGCCGTAGCCCGAGCCGATGGACCAGATGGTGTTGTCCTGCGGGAAGTGGCAGATGAAGCGGCGATCCGGCGAGAGGTCGCCCAGGCTGTGCAGGCAGCGGGTGAAGTCGTCCCCGTCGGCGAGCTGCGTCCAGGCCGCGTTCCCCATCCGGGTCATGATCCGCATGTTGAGCACGACGTAGACGCTGTCGGTGATCTCGATGCCGACCTTCGAGAAGGGCGATCCCACCGGGCCCATCACGAACGGAACCACGTAGAGGGTGCGCCCCCGCATCGCGCCGCGGAAGAGCGGCGTGAGCTTCGCCCGCGCATCCGCGGGTGCCATCCAGTTGTTGTTGGGTCCTGCCTCGTCCTTGGTGTTCGAGCAGATGAAGGTCAGGTGCTCCGTGCGCGCCACGTCGCTCGGGTCGGAGCGGTGGAGGTAGCTGCCCGGCTGCTTCACCGGGTCGAGCGGCAGCAGCACACCGTCGCGCACGGCCTCGGCGGTGAGGCGCTCGCGCTCGGCCTCCGAGCCGTCGCACCAGACCACGTGGTCGGGCTGGCAGAGGGCCCGAACCTCTTCGACCCATGCGCGCGCGGACGCCGGAACCATGCAGGACCCCGAGGAAGGCGGCACGCTATCGGCTCGCGGACCGTCGGTCAACGGACAGGCGGGC
>VGRE01000347.1 GCA_016875435.1 Deltaproteobacteria bacterium
CGCTGCTCGGTCGCCTGGATCTCGACCTGGCGCTCGGCTCGGTCGCCGTCGCCGCTGCCAGCCTGATTGTGTCGCGACTGGTCCTGCTCAGGGCCCTCGCGCACTACACCAGCGCCAGCTCGTAGTTGCCCGCTGGAGGGCGCTCGATTAGCCGATCAGCCCCTTCGGAGTCAGCATGTTTTCCGCACTCGTTCTCCTTGTTGGCTGCGCGCCTTCCGGCATCTGGATGCTCACCTTCCCCGGCAGCGAGAGCCGCACCAGCTCCGAAGACGAGGAGGTGTCGATCTGCACCACCGAGCTCGAAGAGAACTTCAGCGATGGCTACTCGCCCACGGCCTCGTCCGGTGGAAAGAGCGAGTGGGTGCAAACGCTCTACACGCGCTCGTCGGGCTCGGCGATGTTCATCGAGACCAAGGCCACCAGCGGCGGCGGCGCGGTGCTGGTCATGAGCGACGCCATCTTCCCCGGCGTGCAGGAGGGCGGCGAGTGGGTGTTCACGTGGGAGGTGGCCGACCACCTGGAAGCGACCGAGGAGCACGAGGACGGCTACCGCTACTTCTTCGGTGAAGACACCACTTCCACCGTCACCATCACCTTCAAGGAGAACGCGTTCGCCGATGCCACGGGCACGCTCGGCGCCGACTCCCAGGCCTACATCCGCTGGGAAGAGTCCGACAAGTGGGACCCGGAAGAAACGGAGCCCCTGGTCGACCAGGTGGGCGACATTCCCTCGGCCACCTACCTGGTCTACAAGGAGGACGGCGAGTTGCTCCCGCAGCGCAATCTCTCCGAGGACAAGGACTGCGACGCCGTCGACTGCCACATCCAGATCACCGAGATCTGTCCCGCGCAGGAGATGGACTTCACCGCCCAGCGCGTCGAGGGCAACGAGGTCATCACCTACCACGAGTGGAAGGACAACGCTGCGTCTTCCTCCGGTGGTGGCGTCGATACCGGCTTCTAGAGAATCGTCTTCCCGAGCGCCGAGAGAATGAGCCACACGGCGAGCTTCCCCGTGCGGTTCTCGCTGTCGATCACCGGGTTGAGCTCCACCATCTCCACCCCGAGCACCCGCCGCGTGGCCGCCACCTTCTCGCAGATGAGGTGGCTCTCGCGCAGGTTGAGGCCGCCGGGCACGGCGGTCCCGACGCCCGGGGCGTGCTGAGGGTCGACACCGTCGAGGTCGAAGGAGAGGTGGACGCCGGCGGTGTTGTCGAGGCAGCGCTCGATGGCCTCGCGCGCGCAGAGGGCCGTCCCCCGCTCGTCGAGCTCCGACATCGTGTACACGCGCAAGCCGATGTCGCGCACGAAATTCGACTCGCCGGCGTCCACGTCGCGGGCGCCGATCACGCACACGTTGCGCGCGTCGAGCGCGGGACCTTCACCGGCAATGGCCACCAGCTCGCGGGGGCCGTGGCCGAGCAAGACCGCCAGCGGCATGCCGTGGATGTTGCCGGTGGGCGAGGTGGCAGGCGTGTTCACGTCGGTGTGGGCATCCACCCACAGCACGCCGATGCGCTTGCCGCGCTTGCGCCAGTAGCGCGAGATGCCGGAGATGGTGCCGATAGCCACGGAGTGATCGCCACCCAGCATCACCGGGAACTGCCCGGCTTCCATCGCTGACTCCACCCGGTCGGCCAGCGCCGAGCACACCTGCGTGATCTCCTCGAGGAAGCGGGCGTGCGGGTCGCCCACCTCGAGCATCTCCTGCGAACGCACCCCCATGGCGAATGTGTCGACCACGGTGTGGCCGAGCTGCTCGATGCCCCGGTTGAGGCCAGCGAGGTGGATGGCTGATGGGCCCATGTCGACCCCGCGGCGGCCGGCGCCGAGGTCCATGTGCACGTTGCCGATGGTGATCTGCGACATGCGGGGGCCCTATTCCACTCGCAGCTCCATCGGCCCCCACTCCATGGTGCCGTCGTCGTCACCCCAGGCGAGGCCGGGAACCACGCGCGCCGGCTCGAAGCGGCGCGACTCGGTGGTGGCGGCGCGAGGGAAGGTGAGCGCGCGCACGAGGTCGATGGCCCCGGCAAGCCCGCTGCCGGCCCGGCCCTGCGGCGAGGCGGGAAGGCGCACGCTCGAGCCGACGGTGCTGCGGTTGACGTGGATGCCGCCGGTCTTGAGCTGCTCGCGGATGTCGGCGAGCGCGGTGTTGTCGGGGCGGGTGAACACGCTGGTGACGGGGCGGTAGACGGCCCGGTTGTGCAGGTCGATGGCCTCGTCGATGTCGCGGGCCTTGTACAACAGGAGCAGCGGGCCGGGAGGCTCCTCGTTGAGGAAGGGCGCGCCGTTGGCGTGATCGATCTTGTATACGCCGGGGGTGACGTAGTTGCCCCGGTGGTTGGACAGCTCCATCACGTCGCCCTCGAGCAGGGCCACGTGGCCCTTCGCGGTGAGCGCGCGGCAGTAACGACGGAAGCGGGTGCGGGCCGTCTCGCTCGACAGCGGGCCCATGAAGACGTCGTCGTCGAAGCCGTAGCCCACCTTCACCCGCTGGGCGCGGCGCACGATCTCGGGCACGAGCGCGTCCCAGGCCCGGCCCACGATGATGGCGCGGGCGGTCGACGTGGGGCGCTGGCCCGCGCTGAGGAAGGCGCCCACCACGATCTCGTAGACGGCACGGTCTTTCGGGGCGTCCTCGCAGACGATGGCGAGGGCCTTGCCGCCGCTCTGGAACACCGTCGTGAGCTCTGGACGCTCGACGAGCGCCCGCCGGATCTCGCGCGCGGTGTCGTAGGCGCCGGTGTGCACCAGCGCGTCGAGGCCGGCGTGGGCCACGAGTCGCTGGCCCACCACCGAGCCCGGCCCCTGCACGAGGTTGAAGGTGCCGCGCGGGAGCTTGGCCTTGTCCCAGACCTCGGCCACCGCCTGCCCGACCACCGGCGCGTACTTCGAGGGCTTCATCACCACGCCGTTGCCGCCGAGCACCCCGGCCACGCTCCCCACCACGCCGTTGAACAGCGGCATCGACGAGGGCAACAACAGGCCGACGACGCCGCGAGGCACGTAGTCGCTGCGCCCGGAGATGTCCTCCATCACCCGCGGCGCGATGAGGCCGAGGCCGTCGTCGAGGAAGGCGTCGACGGCGCGCACCGAGGCCGCCACCTCGAGGCGGCACTCCCAGAGCGGGCGGCCCGACTCGCGGACGAGCAAGGTGGCGAGGGGCTCGGCGTTCGCGGCCAGTGCCTCGCGGAATCGACCGATGATGGCGGCGCGGTCCATGAGCCCCAGCCGACGCCAGGCCCGCGAGCCGACCTGCGCGGCGTCGACCGCGTCGTCGACGCTCCGCAACGAGAAGGGGAAGCGGCCGAGCACGTCACGCCGATCACCCGGGTTTGAGGCGTTCAAGTAGCCTTCGATCGACTCCGGCTTGATAAACGAGCCGTGGATGTAGTCGCCCCGGCGCAGGAGTCGCTCGTGCGTGGGGGCTGTCGAGGGCACAGGCGGAGTATAGCGCGTCACCCAGCGGCTACCGCGCCGGGAGCGACACCTTGCCGCCGAGGTTGGTCCACGCGGCGATGCCCCCTTCGAGGCTGGTGGCGTTGAACAGGCCCCGCTCGCGCAGCATCTTCGCGGCGGTGAGGCTCCGCTTGCCGCTGGCGCAGTAGCAGATGATCTCGTTGCACTTCTCCACTTCTTTCCAGCGCGTCTCGAGCTGCGACAGCGGGATGAGGACGGCGCCGGGCACCACGCCGCGCGCGGTTTCTTCCGGCTCGCGCACGTCGAGCAGCACCACCGGCTCCCCGGCCTCCACCCGCTCCTTTACCTCCTGGCAGCCGGCATCGAGCGTGGCGAGCGCGTCGCCATCGGCCACCGGCCCCTCGGAGCCCGCCGTCACCGCCACGGCCTTGCTTGCCGCGACGGGAGGCGGCGCCACCTTGGCCGGCGGCGAGGGCGGCTTCGGCGGGGCGGCCGGCCTCGGCG
>VGRE01000348.1 GCA_016875435.1 Deltaproteobacteria bacterium
GGCGGGAGCTCGGGACGGTCGCTGGCCCAGGGCCAGCGCGGGGCGCAGGCAAGGCAGGCGCCGGTCACCGGGTCGCTGGCCTCCACCAGGGCGAGGAGTGGGCCCGACCAGGGCAGCGCGAGCCGCCCACCGGCGCCGGTCTCGGCCGCCTCCACCCCGCCCACGAGCCCCCCCGGCCAGGCGAGCAAGCCGCCCACCCAGGGCGCGAGGAAGGGGTAGCCGCGGGGGTCGAGCAGCACTGCGCCGCCCGGCCGGGCGACGGCGTGCCGCGAGATCGGGACGCGTACCTGCTCGCCGAGAGCGAGGAGGCCGTCCCAGCCTACCACCGCGGCCCCGCCCACGCGCGACAGGCGCCCGAGCCCGTCGCGCGCGACCGCCAGCGAAAGCTTGCCGGTGGCGAAGCGGGTCAAGCGCCCGATGCCGTCGTACTCCAGCTCGACCTGACCGGCGCTACCCCCGAGGCCGAGCAGGCGCCCGTCGTCGTCCCAGCGATAGTCAGCCTCCCCTGCCTCGAGTCCCCAGGCACGCTCGCCGTCGGCGGCCAGGCGGAGGCGAACCGGTCGCCCGGCGTCGAGGACGGCCTCGAGCCCGTCCCAGCCGCCCACGCTCGCGCCCGTCCAGGACCACGCGCTCCCGACCCCCGTCACGGCGCGGAGCAAGCCCTCGGCGTCTCGCTGAAGCTGCAGGTCCTCGCGCAGTTCCAGTCGCGACACCAGCCCCGCGTCGTCCAGCACCCACTGCGCCCAGCCGATCTCGTCGCCCCGCGCGTCGAGAGCGAGCACCTCGCCCGCGTCGGCGCTGACGTTCCGTCGCACGATCGTCCCCGTCCCAAGGCGCAGGAGCGACAGCTCACCGCCCCGGTCGAAGTCCGCGCCCACCACGAGGCCCCCTGGGCCCTCCGCACGGGCCACGCGACCAACTGCGTCGCGACCGAGGTCCCATAGGCTGGGCTCCTGTCCCGCCACCTCGTGCTTCAGCGTGTCGACCCGCCCGCGGAGGTCACGACCCAGTCGCAGCGCGCCCGTCTCGTTCACCAGTCGCGACACCAGGCCGGCGGCGTCGCGATCCACCTGGGCTTCGCTCGCACCCCCGACCGCCGACACGTGGCCGGCCGCGTCGCGCGTGATCGACCAGCGCGACTCGCCCGAAACCACCGCACTCACGCGCGCCGCAGCGTCGCGCTCCAGCGCGAAGGCCACGGGCGCGGCATCGACCGCAATCGTGCGACCACCCGCGTCGCGTTTCCATCGCACCAGGCCGGCCACCTCGGTGGCGAAGCCGTCGCGACGTCGCACCGAGCGGGCTCCCACGCGCTCCCAGCGTCCAGCACCGTCGGTCGCGACGCTCACGCTCGACCCCGCCGGGCTGCGGACGGCGCGAAGGCGCCCTCCTGCGTCGCGGGCGAGCCCCCACAGGCGGCCAACCGGGTCGCGGATCCCGGCGAGGGCGCCGCTGGCATCGCGCAGGAAGCTCCACGGGCCGCCAGTCCCGCCCTGCACCTGCACGATCACGTCGCCCTGGCGCACCACGCGAGCAGCGCGGGCGCCGGGAGCGTCGACCCCCACCAGCCGCCCGAGGGCGTCGCGGCGGAGGCTCCAGCGCCCACCGTCCGCGTCGGTGACCGCCGCCACGCGGGGGCCCTCGCGATCGATGGCCCACGTGCCGCCGGTGGCGTCGTGTACCTTCACGATTCGCCCGCTGCCATCACGCTCCACGCGTACCTCGCCCTGGTTGCCCGCGCGCAGGACCACCGGCCGACCAGCGCTGTCGCGACCGGCGACTGTAAACCTCGTCCCGACGGCGAGGGACTGGGTGAATCCCAGCGCGTCGGCCTCGAGCCGGTACTGGTGGCCGCTCGGGTCGACCACGCTGGCCAAGACGCCGCCCCCGCCACGAGAGATGGCCCAGGCCGCGCCGTGCTCGACCACACGCGAGAGCAGGCCACCGTCGTAGTCGAGCCGTAGCGTCGTTTCCCCGCCTTGCTTCACGGCCACCACGGGTCCGGCGGCCTCGCGCTCCAGCACCGCGCTGGTGCCGTCCGGCCCTTTCCACCCGGCGAGGCGGCCGCCTTCGACCAACAGTTCCGCCCGCGCGCCCCCGGGATCGACCACGGCGCTGCTTTCCAGGGCCCAGGACAGGCCACCCGGCGCCTCCAGCCGCGCGGAGTCACCCAGGCGAGTGCAGCGCCAGCGCCCGCCGGTGCCCGAGGTACCATCGGCCTCCAGGCGGAGCGCGCCCCCGTCGGCCCACGCGATCGACCGGAGTGCGCGTCCCTCGTAGGTGTAAAGCGTGCGCCGGCCCGCCGCGCTGGTGGCCACCAGCTGCAGGCCGTGGCGCTCGTAGCTCACCTCGTCGCCGCCGCTGCTCGCCCCTCGCGCGTCGGGCACGCCATCAACGTCCTCGAGCCACGCACGAGCGGTGCCGACCGCCATGCCGCGGAAGCGACCGTCGGCGTCGCGCAAGATCTGCACC
Organism: Deltaproteobacteria bacterium; assembly: GCA_016875435.1. Classification (GTDB taxonomy): domain Bacteria; phylum Myxococcota_A; class UBA796; order UBA796; family SXON01; genus SXON01. Next base: position 2,473 of record VGRE01000348.1, read on the forward strand.
CGGCGCCCGTCGAGCACCCGCGCGACCACGCGCCCGGCGGCGTCGAGTTCGAGGCGCTCCGGGAGATCGACTACCGGGAGGGGCTTGCGCCCGGGGCGGAGGATGTCGTCGCCCCTCACCTGCCAGTCGTCGGCCCAGCGCCAGTCCTCGCCGTCCCACGTGCGGGCCAGGCGCACGTCGCGCGCGTAGGGACCGGCGTCGAGGTCGACGACGAAGGCGCGCACGGCGCAGCTCGACCCATCGAACACAACCGTATCACGACCCGACTCCCCCGGGACAACGGGCCCGAGCCAGCCCCAGCCGGTCGGCAACGGCAGGGGATCGAGGCCCGCCCTCGCGAGCACGAAACCGCCGGCGAGCGCCCAGCTACCACCGGGCATCGTGAGCTACGGGCGACCGTAAACGAGGTAGCGGGCCCAGTTCGCCGGATGATTCGCCGTTTCCCCACCCAACTTCATCGCGGAGGCGCGAGAATCGTAGAGCGAGCGACTCGCGGAGTAACGACGGTTCAGGGCCTCCCAGAACCCGTTCTGCATGCCCTCGTGGAAGGTGGGATCGGGGCCGGGGCTGCCCACGAGGAAGTCCGGGAGCCCGGCGCGCTGTGCCGCCACCAGACGTGCGTAGGCCGTCGTGGGATCGGGACCGCCACCGATGTAGCCGCCGCGGGCGGTGAGCGGGGTGGTGGCCAGATCGCCCACCGTGAGCTCGCCATCGGCGAGCAGCCAGCCGCCCGAGGCGCCGACCGGGAAATCGCCGACGTGCACGAAGCGGGCCAGGCCGGCGTTGGCCTTCCACGCGGCCACCGTGGCCTGCGGGCCCTCGAGCACCATCGCCTGCGGGAAGAGGCGCTTCATCATGTCGGCCTCGAGCGGGTTGGCGCAGAGGGCGACGAGCGTTTGCTGGTAGTCGTCCTGTGGTTTCGCCGGAACGGCCTTGACGGCGTCGAGGTCGGGGTAGTACGAAACCGAGCGGATGTCGGCGAGGAAGCGAAGGCCATCGCGCTGCTCGGGCAGGGCGTTGATCGCGAGGGTGCCGTAGGGCGGGGCGCCTACGACGATGTACTTGCCCACGCCCGAGAGCACGTCTTGCGCGCTGTCGAGCACCTGGTCGCGGAGCTTGTCGCCCGCGTTGACCGCCGACTCGCCCCCGTACACCGAGCGCAGCCACGCCGCGACCGCCTCGCCGGTCGTGGCGCGGAGGGTGCGGATCTTGCCGCCCGAGGGCGTAACGTAGAGGATTTCCACGGCGTCGGGAAGCGAGCGAAAGGAAATGAGCGCGGCGCCGTCGAGGCCGCCGCGGAGGGCGCTGGCGTTGGGGGACTGGAAGGCGTTGAGACCTGCCGCGCGCTCGGCCTCGGCCAGCGCCGCCCGCTGGCCCGCGGGGAAGGGCGCCTGGCCCGCGAGCCAGGCGAGCGAGAGGGCGCGG
>VGRE01000349.1 GCA_016875435.1 Deltaproteobacteria bacterium
CGATCGCGCGGCCTTCGCGTTGCTCGACGTCGACCGCATACCCACCCTGCGCCCCGCCATGCTCCGCGCCTTCGTTCACCCGGCGCTCGCCCCACCCGCCGGTTAGTCGCGCGGCCTCCCGGGTTCCCCGCCCATGGCCGTCAACCGCGCCGGCATCGTCGACAAGAACTTCGTCGCCCACCTCGCGGGCCTCCCCGAGGGCGCCCCGCGCCACGGCCTCGACGCCCCGGTGCGCGAGGGCACCTCGCTCAGCGCCCGCCTCGCGCTGGCGATGTATCAAACGCAGGTAGAGTCACGACACCTCGACCTCGCCGCGCGAGCGCTGAAGGCCCGCAACGAGTGTTTCTACACCATCGGCAGCTCCGGCCACGAGGGCAACGCCGCCGTGGCCGCCGCCAGCCGCCCCACCGACCCGGCCTTCCTCCACTACCGGTCGGGCGCCTTCTACATCCAGCGTGCCCGCCAGGTGCCCGGTTCGAGCCCGCTCTTCGACGTGCTCCTCGGGCTGGCCGCGAGCAGCGACGAGCCCATCGCGGGTGGCCGTCACAAGGTGTTCGGGCACGCCGACCTCGAGATCCCCCCGCAGACGAGCACCATCGCCAGCCACCTGCCGAAGGCGGTGGGCGCCGCCCTCGGGCTCGTCGACGTGGCGCGCACCGCCGAGGAAGCCGACTACCCGCGCGACGCCATCGTCATCTGCACCTTCGGCGACGCCTCCGCCAACCACAGCACCGCCGTCGGCGCCATCAACCACGCCGAGTGGCAGGCGCAGCGCGGCGCCGACTGCCCGGTGCTCTTCGCCTGCGAAGACAACGGCATCGGCATCAGCACGCCCACCCCGGAAGGCTGGATCCACGCCAACTTCGGGAACCGCGCCAACCTCGGCTACGTGCAAGGCGACGGCCTCGATCTCGCCGACGCCTACGACGCCGCCGAGGCCGCCGTGCGCTGGGTACGCGAGCACCGGCGCCCCGGATTCTTGCACCTGCGCACCGTCCGCCTGCTCGGCCACGCCGGCAGCGACGTGGAGACAACCTACCGGACGCCCGCCGAGATCTCGGCGGTAGAGGCCATGGATCCGCTGATTCGCACCGCCGCGCTGCTCGTGGGCGAGGGCTGGATCCGCGCCGCCGACGCGGTGGCCATCTACGAAGACGCGCGCACCCGCATCGCCGCGCTCGCCGAGGAGGCCATCCGGCGCCCGAAGCTGCGCACCGCCGAGGAGGTGATCGCCCCGCTGGGGCCTCGCTCGCCCGAGGCCGTCCGCGCCGAGGCCACCGCCGCCGCCGACCCCGAGGCGAGGCTGGCCCACTGGGGCGGCGAGTCGCCCGAGGCCGACAAGCCGCGCCACCTCGCGGTGCAAATCAACCGCGCGCTGCACGACGCGATGCTCAAGTACCCGCACATGCGGATGATGGGCGAAGACATAGGGAAGAAGGGCGGCGTGTACCACCTCACCGCCGACCTCCAGAAGCGCTTCGGCGCCGACCGGGTGATCGACACCCTGCTCGACGAGCAGAGCATCCTCGGCATGGCGCTGGGGCACGCCCACGTGGGCCTGTTGCCGGTGCCCGAGATCCAGTACCTGGCCTACTTCCACAACGCGTGCGACCAGGTGCGCGGCGAGGCCTGCTCGCTCCAGTACTTCTCGCAGGGCCAGTTCCAGAACGGCATGGTGGTGCGGATGGCCGGCTACGCCTACCAGAAGGGCTTCGGCGGCCACTTCCACAACGACAACAGCATCGCCGCGCTGCGCGACATCCCCGGCCTGGTGATCGCCTCCCCGGCCCGGGGCGACGACGCCGCCGCCATGCTCCGCACCTGCCTCGCGATGGCCGAGGTCGACGGCGCCGTGTGCCTCTTCATGGAGCCCATCGCGCTCTACATGACCAAGGACCTCCACGACGACGGCGACGGGCTCTGGAACAGCGACTACCCGCCAGCCGGCCACCACGTGCCCCCCGGCAGCGCCCGGCTCTACGGCGACGGCCAGGACTTGACGATCCTCACCTGGGCCAACGGGCTGTACATGAGCCTGCGCGCCCAGAAACGGCTGGAGGCCGAGGGCATCCGGGCCCGCGTGCTCGACCTGCGCTGGGTGGCGCCGCTGCCGGTGGCCGACATGCTCGAGGCGGCCGGCGCCACCGGCAACGTGCTGGTGGTCGACGAGTGCCGCCGCACCGGTGGCCTCTCCGAGGCCATCTACACCGCCCTCGTTGACGGTGGATACCGGGGCAAGCTCGCGCGCGTGGCCGGCCACGACGTGTACATCCCCCTCGGCGCAGCGGCCAACCTGGTACTGGTCCAGGAGGCCGACATCCTCGTGGCCGCGCGCGCCGCCGTCGCCAGCGGAGAGCACTGAGCCATGAGACGTATCATCCTGGTTTGCCCCGGTCGTGGCAGCTACGGTCGCGACACGCTGCGCTCGATTCCCCGGGGGCCGGTCGTGGAGGCCGCCGACGCTTTCCGTGCCGCCCTCGCCCGCCCCACGCCCACCGAGATGGACGCGACGGATACCTTTTCCTCGCGACTGCACGTGGCCGGGGAGAACGCGTCGATCCTCACCATGACCGCCGCCCTGGCCGACCTGGAGCAACTCCGCGAGGTGGAGGTGGTGGGCGTGGTGGGCAACTCGATGGGCTGGTACACCGCGCTCGCGGCGGCCGGGGCACTCTCGCTCCAGGATGCCCTCCGCCTCGTGGAGACCATGGGGCAGTACCAGGCGAACAATGTCATCGGCGCGCAGCTCCTCTACCCGCTGGTCGACGACGAGTGGCAGCGCTTGCCCTCGCCCGAACTCGAACTGATACTCGATGATACAGCCGAGATGTATCACTCGATCCACCTCGGCGGCCAGGCGGTGCTCGGGGGGAGCACCGAGGCGATCAACGGCGCGATGAAGCGGCTCCCACCCCGCAAGATCGGCGATCGCGACGCCCCGATGATCTTGCCGCTGCACAGCGCCTTCCATACGCCGCTGATGGCGCCCACCGCCGCGCGCGCCCAGCATGATCTCGCCGACCTCGGCTGGCAGTCCCCGGCCGTGCCGCTGGTCGACGGCCATGGCACCGTCCACTGGCCGCGGCACGGTAGCCCGGCGGCCCTGCGCGCGTACACGCTGGGCGCCCAGGTCACCGAGCCCTACGACTTCGGCCTCGGCCTCGTCACCGCGCTGCGCGAGCTCGCGCCCGAGGCGATCGTGCTGCTCGGCCCAGGCGGCAACCTCGGCGGCGCGGCGGGACAGGTGCTCGCCCGGGAGGGCTGGCGCGGGGTACACGACAAGGCGAGCTTCCTCGCCCTCCAGGCGCGCGAGCCCTTCGTCCTGGCGATGAGTCGTCCCGAGCAGCGGGCGCTGGTCACGTGACCGACGCCGAGCTGCTCGCCGAGGCGCTGGGCCTCAAGCACCTCGACCGCGCGGGGTGGAAGCGCGTGGGGGTGTCGCGACCGGAGTCAGTGGCCGCGCATAGCTGGTCGATGGCGCTGGCCGCGCTCATCCGCTGTCCGCCCGGGCTCGACCGGGCGCGCGTGCTGGCCCTGGCCGTCCTCCACGATCTCGCCGAGGTGCGCGTGGGCGACATCACCCCCCACGACGGCGTGCATCGCGAGGAGAAGAAACGTCGCGAGCGCGAGGCAGCGGAGGCGCTCTTCGCCGGCCACCCGGAGCTACTGGCCCTGTGGCAGGAGGCCGACGCGGGGCAGACCGCCGAGGCGCGATACATCAAGGAACTCGACAACTTGGACATGGGTTTTCAGGCTGAGCGATATATGATGCATGGGCACGATGTATCAGAGTTTCTCGACGCCACAGCGGCCGCCCGCCGCGCGTGGGCCGGCGCGACAACGCGAGCGAGAGCCGCTATAGTGCGGCGGCCCCCGTGGAGCCCATGATGC
>VGRE01000350.1 GCA_016875435.1 Deltaproteobacteria bacterium
CGGGCGCATCACCGGTTCGACAACCCTGGCCTTGCGGCGGTCGTCCCAGGTCATCGACTTGCGCGCTTTCTGCCAGCCCTGGGCGTCGCAGGCAAACTTGACGCGGGTCTTGTGGATGGTCTCGCTGGCGCCCGACTCCACATCGACCACGTCGATCTCGTAGGCCCGGATGGCGTTGACCTTCACCCGCCGCAGCAGGCGGCCATGCACGCCGATGATGAGTTCGACGCCGCCCTGCGCGGCGGCGCCGAACACGTCGCGATCACGCTGGTCGGCAAGGTGGTCATCGACGCGGCGCCGACGCAACACCAGGTGCAAGTCGGCCTGGCCCAGCACGATCTGCGTGGCCAGCGCGCGCTCGATGCCGTGGCGCGCCATCAAGGACGCGATCTCGTCGCGCTGCGCCATCTGCTTGAGGGCGTCGTTGAGGTCGAGGCGCCCCTGGGCCACGCGAATGGCGATGTCGAGCGGGACCCCAGTCGTCTTTACGATATGCTCGGCGTTCGCTCTGACCGCGTCGACTCTCGGCCGCGAGTGACCGCCGCCGGGACGAGGCCTGCCGCCCGGCCCCCTTCCGCCGGGCCCGCGCCCGTGATCGCGGCCTCCACCGCGCGAGTCGAACTCGCCCACCCTGCGTCGCATGGAACCGGCTTAGTAACCTCGGGGGCACCGGTCAACGGCCTGATGCCCACGTTATGTCACGGCGATGTCCATGCTCGCTCCCGGCGCTCCGGCGCCCGACTTCACCGCGCCGACCAGCGCCGGCTCCGTCACCTTGTCGGCGCTGCGCGGCCAGCGCGTCCTCTTGTTCTTCTACCCGAAAGACGCGACGCCCGGCTGAACCATCGAGGCGCGTGGTTTTGCCACGCACGCCGAGCAGTTTGCCCGGCGAAGCACGGTGGTTCTCGGCGTGAGCAAGGACAGCACTCGGTCGCACGCGAAGTTCCGCGAGAAGGAGTGCCTTCCCTTCGAGCTGGTGAGCGACAGCGGTGGCATTTGCGAGGCGTACGGCGCCTGGCGAACGAAGAAGCTCTACGGCCGCGAGTACGAAGGCATCGCGCGCATCTCGGTGCTCATCGACGAGCACGGCGTCGTTGCCCGGGTGTTCGACCCGGTGAAGCCAGCCGAGCACGCCGAGGAAGTCATCCGGGTTCTCGACGCGCTCTGATCGCGTCGAGAACCGCGTCGAGGAGCACATCGGCGGGCGCGGGCTTCCGTACCCGCCGGTCTACGCGCTCACGCGTGAGTTCCAAGATCACATGGTCGCGACACGCTGTATGCAACAGGGTCGTCGGCGCCGTCCGGACGCGTTCCAACTCGTCGAGCAGGACGAGACCGCCGAGATCATTCAGGTTTTCCTGATACTTTCGCGCCCGCGGACCGAGCACTGCCCGCGGGGCGTCGCCGAGCGGAATGAACAGGTCCATCACCAGTATGTCGACGGCGCCCGCGTGCAGCGCTGCCACCGCTTCCTCGACGGAGTGGACGCAGACAACCTCGGCCACCGCAGCGGCCTGGAGCGCGCGCACGCAGACCTCGACATTCTCGGGATCGTCATCGACGAAGAGCACGCGCACGCCCACCCCGGTAACGTGTGCCGCCTAGTCCAGGTGCGCTCTCGACTCGAGCCCGAGCGAGAGCCCCACGCCAAAGCCGTCGAGTTGGCCACCGACACAGGCCTCCAGGCGAAACGCGGTGCCCGCCCTGGCGCCGCTGCCCCCGCCGCAGGCGGCCAGGAGCGGGCGAGGCTCGCCGCTCTTCCCCGGGAGCACCGCGCCGACATCCAGACCGATCTCCGGCGAGAAGCCCGGTCCCCGGCGCCCCAAGCGGCCCCCCGCGCGCAGCGGAACGGTCACGTCGACGCCGGGGCCCAGCGTGTCGAATGTCGCCGTGGGCGCGTCGAGGCCCACGGACCAGGCCACGCTCCAGGCGCTCGCCACCCGGACTCGGCCGGCGAGGGCACCGGTGAGCGAGAGACCATCGGCCTCCCCGTCGTAGGGGACGGACTTCCACGCGCCACCGAGCAGCACCCCCGCCGACGCGTTCCACTCGTGGCCGTTGCCGCCGGGCCGGTCGGCCGCCGGCTCGCGACGGGCCCGCCTCCTGGGCGGTGGCGGTACCGGCGCGACGTCGACCGCGGCGGGCGCCAACTCCTGGAGGCCGTCGCCCGAGGCGAGCCAGGCCCGCGCCTCGCCGCCCTCCCAGCCAACGAACACCATCGGCTCCACACTCGCCGCCGCGATCGCCAGGAGCAGGCTCTCCTCCTCCGGGTCGGGCGTGCCCCGCAGGAGCCCCTCCACGGCGCGGCCGAGGTCCTCCGCGTCGTCCTGCGCCCCCACGGAGAGCACCGTCCCCTCGCCAGCGGCCCGGTGGAGCCGCAGCGCACCGCGCACCCTGCCGTTGCCGACTAGCTGCACGATGTTGTCGCCGGGAACGCCCGCCGCGGGGCCGGTGACGGGCCTGCCGTTGAGCCGCACCTCGAGCGCGCCCCGGCCGATCACCGCGATGGACACGGGCCGCTCGCTGGCCCGCCGGGCCCGGGCCACCTCCAGGGCCTGCGTCACCTCGGCGCCCGCGTCAACCGGGATCGCGGCGGAGGGCGCGGCCGCCGCCCGGTCGAGCGCCGCGGCGGCCTCCGAGGCGTAGAACGCGGCGCGCATCGGATCGTCTCCCCCCGCCGCGCTCGCCAGCAACAGGTCGGCCTCGGCCCGGGCGAGATCGAGCGCGGCGAGGTCGGAGGCGGCCAGCGGTCGCGACAGGCACTCGAGCTCGAGGTCGAGGCCGATGAGGTCGCCCAGCGCGGCCTCCACCTGCAGCACCAGCACACGACGACGCGCCGCGGCGAGGCGCGCGCGCCACGCGTCGATCTCGACAGGCCCCTCGCAGTCCGGCCCGAGCCCCTCGACCAGCGGGAGCACCTCCACGCCCCGGAGAGCGCTCGATGTGTCGAGGGTGGCCCGCCGCTCCAGGTCGTGCGCGGCGAGGATCGCGTCGATCGTGGTGTCGTGGGGACCACCCGACGAGGGCACCACCACCAGGACCGGGTCGGCCGCGCGAGCCAAGGGCATGGCGAGGGCGAGGGCGAGCAGGCCGCTCACCGGCCTTCGTCCTCCCAGCGCGCCTCGTCGAAGTTCCAGACCCGCTGGGTGACCGCGCCCGGGGCCACGTCCACGCGGAAACTCTTGCGGCGACCATCCTCGGTAACCAGCAAGATCACGTGATTGCCCGCGGGTAGGCTGTACTCCAGGAGCGGCGTGAACTTCACGTAGGCGCCATCGATCGTCACCTGGGCGCGCGGCGTGGAGCCGAGGCTGAGCGCGCCATCCTGTGTCGCGACAACCGTGGTGCTCACGATTGGCGTCGCGACCGGCGGCGCGTCCACCGGGACCGCCGGGGCCGGGGGGGGCGCCTCGACCGTACCGATGAGCGGCGCGGGCGTGCGGCCGCCGGCCGGGGCTTTCTCGACGCGCACGTTTGGCACCACCTTCACCGCCGGCGCCCGTGCCGGCGCGGCCGGTGTCGATGCCGATGTCGACGGCGGGGGCGTTTCCGGGAGTACGGCCGCCGGGGCCTCCTCCGCCTCGCGGGCGGCCGGCCTCGGCGCCGGCGCCGAGCGGGGCGCCAGGAACAGCTTCCAGGCGGTGAAGCAGAGGATCACCACGCTCAAGGCCGCGAAGCCAAGCGAGAACAGGGGGCCGGACCACGAAGGCGAGCGCTGGGCGCTGCGCCGGGACGACGGGGCGGGCTTACGCGGCGCGTGCATGGTGCCGGCCACCACGGGTAGGCCCGGCCCCGCGGCGGGGGACGGCGCGCTCGCCGCCGGCGAGATCCCGCCCGACGCGGCGAAAGTCGGCACCGACACGCTGGATCCGGCCCGGTCGG
>VGRE01000351.1 GCA_016875435.1 Deltaproteobacteria bacterium
TGGGGAGCGGATGCGGTTGCGGACGGTGGTGGTGGGCTCGCCTGCGAGCACGACGATCGTGACCGGGCTGCTCCGCTCGAGGGGCCCGCCCGCGCCACGCGGGGGCGGCGACGACCAGGGGGTCCACACAAGCGCGTAGACGGGGCTGGAGGGCGGAGCTACGCCCGCCCCCCGCCTCGGGACCGGGTTCACCCGCTGGAGGCCAGCTCGTGAGCACTCCCCGCCGCTCGTCGGGCCTGCTCGCGGGGGCAACGATGACCGGGTGTACCTCCCGGAGAGCGGTTCATGTTGCCTATCCTCCGAGCGGGCGCGGGAACTCGGCCTCGCGCCCGTGCGACTTGGCGGTGGGCGGGGCGAGGAGGAGTAACTTCGCAGGCGGCGAGGGGGCGCGGCCGCGTGCTCGTCGTCGCGTCCAGGGCCGTCCGCCCGGGGGCCCGCCTACGCTCCCCTGAGCAAGCCCTCCACCCGCCCGAGCCGATCCTGTCCCCAGCACAAGTGCTGCCCGTCCACGAGGAAGCTCGGCGCGCCGAACACGCCGGCGTCGACGGCGGCCCCGGTGCGGTCGACAAGCGCCTGTTTCTGCTCGCTGGCCGCCTGTAGTTCCGCGCCGGTGAAGCCGAGGCCGCGGAGCACCGCGGGGTCGCCGATGTCGCGGCCCTCCGCCCAGGCCGCGTGGAACAGTCGCGACATGCGCTCCACCGTGGGCTCCAGCAGGAACAGCCGGAGCGGCAACACCGTGCGCAGGGGGAAGGCGCTCGGCCAGGTGAGCGGCGCGCCCCAGTGGCTGGCCCAGCGCCCGAGGTCGAGGAGCGTGTACTGGCGCTTGGCCTCGCTCATCGCCGCGAGGGGCACGTCCACCTGGCCGACGGCGCGAAACACCGCGCCGAGCAGCATCGGCCGGAGGCGCAGCGTGGCGCCGGTGCGCCGGGCGAGCGCGTCGACCTGGCCGGAGGCGAGGTAGGCGAAGGGCGAGGAGAAGTCGAAGAAGAAGTCGAGCGTGCGCCCGCCGTTCACCGCCGGGGCAGGCGGAGACACGGCGCCGCCGAGCGCCGCCTCCACCATCCAGAGCCGGTCTTCGCCCCAGTACAACTCGTCGTCCACGAACACCGCCGGGGCGCCGAACACCCCGCGCCGGATGGCCTCCTCGGTGTTGAGACGGAGCACCTCGCGCTGCGACTCCAGGTCGACCTCCCCCGCGATCTGGTGCACGACGGCGTCGTTCTCGATGGCGCGCCCCTCCTCCCAGTAGGCCCGGTAGAAGGCGTGGATCACCGCCGGGTCGTTGCCCCGGGCCAGCGTGGCTCGCAGCGCGGAAACGGTGCGCCGAGGGTGCTCGGTCGGGTGCCGCAGCGGCAGTCCCAGCTCGGTCGCCCGCGCGGCCTGGTCGTTGAGCAAGTACCGCGCCTTCGCCGGCGACAGCGGCAACACCTGCGGCTGGGCCAGCGCGCGGAACACGCCGCCGAGCAGGAAAGGCTTCCACGCCAGCGTGGCGCCGCAGCGGGCAGCGACGGCCTCGACCTGTCGCGACGCGAGGTAGGCGTAGGGACAGGAGTAGTCGAAGAAGAACTCGATCCGTTTCACGGCGGTCCCAGCTCGATCACGATGCCGGTGGCGCCAAGCTCCACCGGCGCGGAGCGGCCCACGAGGTTGCCCGGCTCCTGGGTGGTGGGGTTGCCATCGAGGTCGAGCTTCGCTGTGATCACCACCGGCCCGCTGATGCTGCCGCCCATGGGGGCGTTGGCCGCGCCCAGGCTGAAGGGGGAGGGGAAGCTCGGCGCGCCGAGCCGCGACGCGCGCGCCGGGGGGCCCGACTCCACGCCAGCGGGGCGAACCGACACGAAGAGCACGCCGGTGCTGCCGTCGGTGCCGGCGGGGGCGCGCACTTCGCCGGCGAACTCCACGTCGGCATCCGCCGGGGACTCGGCGGGCGCCGGCGTGGGCGCCCCCACTGGCGCGGGCGGCGCCGCCAGGCTGTCCACGCGGGCGATCAGCTCGTCGAAGACGGCTGCTTGCGACGGTTCCGCCGCTCGGGCTCGGGTCCACATCGCGACCGCGTTCTCCTTGTCGCCCGCGCGGGCGTAGATGGCGCCTCGGTAGCCGAGGGCCTCGGCAAAACTGGGGTGTCCCGCGAGCACCCGGTCGAGCACGGCACCGGCCATGTCGAAGTCGCCGATCTCCATCAGCGTGACCGCCTGGTGGGTTCGCGCCTCGGCGTTGCCGGGGTCGATCTCCGTCACGGCGTCGGCCAGCTTCCAGGCCTCGCGCACGCGATCGGCGTTGATCAGCGCGTGCCCGTAGCGGTTCTTCGCCTCGAGGTCGGCGGGGTTGGCCTCCACCGCGGCGGCGAGCGCGGCAAGGGCGGGGTCGTCGGACGGCGCGCTCATGGACGCCGCCTGCCCGCCCGTCATGGACTGTCCCTCGGCGCGCGGCGCCGCCTGGTCGCTCACCGCCGAGTAAATGGCGAAGGCGAAGCCGCCCACGAGGCCGCCCCAGAGGGCGCCTACCAGTTGCGGGTGTCGCGACAGGAAGCCACCGCTCGCGGCGGGCGCGGGCGCCGCCTCCGGTGGCCGGGGGGCGTCGATCTCGCGCAGCACGCGGGCGGCCTCGTCGAGCAGCCGCGCGCGCTCGGCCTGGTAGAGCGCGGGATCGAGGCGGTCGCGCGTGTCGTCGAGCTCACGCACCTGCGCGTAGAGAGACTCCTTGCGCGCCGCGAGGTCGTCGGCCTGCGCCCGCCGTCCCAGGGTGGCGTCGCGTCGCGACGAGGCGACGAGGAGTCCGCCGAGGGCAAGCCCCACGATGATGGCCACGATGGCTGGGATCATGCGCTGTCGATCTCCCGCTCGGCCCGTGCGCGGTAGTCGTCGACCGTGCTCGCCGGCGGCGGCGGCGCCGGGAGCGACGCGCGCCTGCGAGCCTGCATGGCCACGGCGGCGATCCCCCCGGCGGCGAGCAGCGCGGGCACGATCCACAGCGTGAGGTTGGCTCCCTCGCGCCGGGGTCGCAGGAGGATGAACTCGCCGTAGCTCGCCACGAAGTAATCGAGCACTTGCGACTCGTCGTAGCCCTGGGCCACCAGTCGCTCCACCTCGTCGCGCATCGCCCGGGCGCCCTCGGCGGGGCTCTCCGCCACGCTCATGCCCTGGCAGGTGGGGCAGCGAAGCAGGAGCGAGATACGACGCGCCTCGTCGTGGAGCACGTTGCCCGCGAGCGGCCCCTGGGCGGGCTCACCCACGACCTGGCGCGGGTCGAGACCGGTGGCTTCCTGCGCCAGTGCCAGCGCGATCGCGAGGATCACAACATTTCCTCGATACGACGCACCATGTCGCCGTAGTCGATGGCGCCGAACACCTTGTGCTGGATCACGCCCTGCTTGTCGATCAGGTAGCTCTCGGGCAGGCGTCCCACGCCGTAGGCCACGGCGGCGCTGGTGCCCACGTCGATGAGCGTGGGAAAGGCCTGCCCCCCGTGCGAGCTGAGCCACTTTCGCAGGTTCTCCTCCTTGTCGAGGTAGGCGATGCCCACGAAGTGCACGCGGCCCTCGTACGTCCGCGCCAGTCGCAACAAGAGCGGGTGCTCGTAGCCGCAGGTGTCGCACCAGGTGGCCCAGAAGTTGATGACGGTGGGCTTGCCGCGGGTCTCGGCGAGCGAGAGCGTGGCGCCATTGCCGTCGAGCACGGGGAGACTGAAGGCAGGCGCAGGCTTGCCCACCAGCGGGGAGGGGATGTGGCTCGGGTCGGCGCCGAAGCTCTCGGCGAGCACCCACACCAGGGGGGCCACCAGGACAAACCCCGCCGCCAGCACCTTCTTGTTCACTTGGCCGCCTGCTCCGCTGGCCGCGCCGCCGCCTTGCCCGCGCGCGAGGGCAACAGCGCG
>VGRE01000352.1 GCA_016875435.1 Deltaproteobacteria bacterium
CTCATGGCGTGGAGCCTATCGGCCCGGGGCCCGAGGTGGGCAGTCGACGGGGGGATTTCGGCCCGGTTACCTGAGACAACGGAAGCAACCATGATTCTGCTCCTGCTCGTCGCCTGCCCTCCGCCGGTGCTGCCCGACACCGGCGCCATTCCCCGGGAGACCGGGATGGACTCGGCAGATACCGGCACGGGCGGGAATTACACGAGCGACACCGTACCCAATACGGGCGACACCGGCGCCCAGATCGCCGCCGCCGATATCGATGGCTACCTCCCCGACGAAACCGAGGCCGCCAAGCGCGACCGCGACGACAACGACCCGAAGACCCACCGCGACACGCCCGAGCGATTCAGCTATGCCGACGAGGACTGCGGCACCTCGGTGTGGCTGCTCGATGGGACAGGCGTCATCTACGGCGGCATCGCCGCGCTGTCGCAGGGCGCGCGCATCGATTCGACCGCCAGCCCCCTCGGGCTCGGCGTCACGTTCGCGGGCCTCGACGTCGACGAGGAGCCGGGCACCGACCTCGTCGCCGGTGCGCCCAGGGCCACCACCGCGAGACCCCCGGCCTCGAGGGGCTCGCCTCGGGCGCCGACATCGGCCTGTCGCTGGCGGGGGCCGCTGTGGACGGTGAGCTGGACGACGATCTGGTAGTGACCGCGCCGGGCTACGAGGACGGGACGGCCTGGCTGGTCCCCAGTGAATTTTGAGGCCGCGAACTCTGGAGCCCTGATGAGCCTGCTGAAGACCCTCCTGGTCGGTCGCCCCGACGGCATCCGCGCCAAGCTCCTCGGTCGCGACAAGATGTCCGCGCCGAGCCCGCCGCCGAGCTCGCCCCGGCCCACGCCGGCCGCGGCGGCCCCCGAGCCCGCCGAGAAAGCGCTGGGCCTGCGCAAGGAAGCCCCGAAGGACGTCACCCCGCCGGACGGCTACGAGGTGGTGCTCCACAAGGACGCCCTCGCCGAGGGGCAGATCATCGAGGTGATCATCGCCGGCACCGCGATCGCCGTGGCGCGAGTGAACGGCCAGCACCACGCCATCGCCAACACCTGCCCCCACGCCGGCGGCCCGCTGGGCGACGGCAAGCTCAACGGTAGCGTCGTGAGCTGCCCGTACCACGGCTGGAAGTTCGACGTCACCGACGGCAGTTGCCAGACCAACGGCACCGTCCGGGTGCAGACCTTCGACGTGAAGGTGGTGGGCGACGCAGTGTGCGTGCAGATGTGAAGGGCGCCAACCGTCTCGCGACCGAGTCGTCGCCTTACCTCCGTCAGCACATGCACAACCCGGTGGACTGGTTTCCCTGGGGCCAGGAGGCCTTCGCCCGGGCACGCGCCGAGGACAAGCCGGTGCTCCTCAGCATCGGCTACGCCGCCTGCCACTGGTGCCACGTGATGGAGCGCGAGTCCTTCGAGGACGAGTCCACGGCGGCGCTGATGAACCAGCTGTACGTCTCGATCAAGGTCGACCGGGAGGAGCGCCCCGACGTCGACGCCATCTACCAGGGGGCGGTGCAGCTCATGCGGCAGAGCGGGGGATGGCCGCTCACCGCCTTCCTGCTCCCCGACGGGCGCTGTTTCTACGTCGGTACCTACTTCCCCGACGAGCCGCGGCACGGGATGCCGAGCTTTCGCGAGGTGTTGCAGCAGGTGGCCCGGGCCTACCGCGAGCGGCGGGCCGACGTGGAGCGCGCCGCTGGCTCGATCCTGCAGGGCCTGGAACGCATCCACGCCCCGGGGGGCGGCGCCCTGCCAGGGTCTGAGTTGCTGGCAGAGGCGGCGGACTTCCTCGCCGGTCGCATGGACTCGGTCCACGGGGGGTTCGGGTCGCGACCGAAGTTCCCCTCGCCGTCGAACGCGTGGGTCGCCTGGCGCCACGGTTTGGAGAACGGTGACGCGCGCTGTCGCGACCTCGTGTTGCTGATGCTGCGGAAGATGGCGGCGGGCGGCATCTACGACCAGCTCGGGGGGGGGTTCCACCGCTACTCCACCGACGAGGAGTGGCTCGTCCCCCACTTCGAGAAGATGCTCTACGACAACGCGCAGCTCGTGCCGCTCTACGCCTCGGCCTGGCGCGCCACCGGCGACGGCGACTTCCTGCGGGTCGTGGACGAAACGCTCACCTACCTGTGTCGCGACATGCAGCACGAGAGCGGCGCCTTCTACGCCACCACCGACGCCGACAGCGAGGGCGAGGAAGGCAAGTTCTTCGTGTGGACGCCGCAGGGAGTCCGAGCGGTGATCGGCGACGAGGCCCTCGCCGACCGTTTCTGTCGCGCCTACGACGTGACCCCGGCGGGCAACTGGGAGGGGCACAGCATCCTGCGCCGCGTGGGCGACGCGACCGGCCTCGACGAGGCTCGGGCCGCCTTGCTGGGCGCCCGATACCTGCGCATCCCGCCGCTGCGCGACGAGAAGATCATCGCGTCGTGGAACGGCCTCGCCATCGGGGCCCTGGTGGCCGGCTACCACGCCACCGGGCAGGCCCGATGGCTCGAGGAGGCTGTCCGGTGCGGCGAGGCGCTGATGTCGCGACTCGTAGTTGACGGTCGCCTGCAGCACTGTCGCTGTGGCGACGACGTGAAGGGGCCGGCCTTCCTCGACGACCACGCGGCGGTTGGCGAGGCCTTCTTGCTCCTGTTCGAGGCCACGGGTGAGCGCCGATGGCTCGACCGGGCGCTCGGGCTCGCCGTGGCGATGGAAGGCGACTTCTTCGATCGTGCCGCCGGCGCCTGGTTCATGACCCCCGCGGGCGGCGAGCGCCTGGTGGTGCGCCCTCGCGACGCGCACGACTCGGCCACGCCGAGCGGCACCGCGCTGGCGGCCTCCTTCCTGCAGCGCCTGTCCATTCACGACGAGGATCCCCGCTGGACCGCCCGCGTGGAGGACACGCTACGCGCCTCGGCCGAGGCGCTGGACTCGAATCCCTACGCGACCGGCCACCTGCTGGGGGTGCTCGACACCTACCACCGCGGTTTCCTGGAGGTGATCGTGGGTGGCGACGGTTCCGACGGGCTCGTGGAGGCGGCGCGTCGGCACCTGGGGCCGCGCGGCGTGATCCTGCGCCTGGAGTTGCTGCCCGCCGATCACCCGCTGGCGGCGGGACGGCGCGCGGCGGTGGCAACCGCGTGGGTGTGCCGGGGACAGACTTGCGCGGCGCCGGTTCACGACGTCGAGGCGCTGGTCGCGCTGCTCCGGTTCCCCTAGCTGCCGTCGATGCGTCGCGACAGCTCGTCGAGGAAGCGGGTGATGCCCCGGTGGGGGATGATCCACGCGCCGGGGTAGGCCGCCGCCACGCTGTGGTCGAGCTCGGTGGCGCCCCAGATCACCACGCGCGTGCGCTCGGGGAAACGCGGCGGTCGCGACACGTCGCCGGCCACCAGCCGCAGGTCGATGCGCTTGTCGACGCCCTCGCGGAGCTGCTCGCGGTAGCTGGGCGAGCCGCCGACGATCGCGAGGTATCGCGTGCCGGTGAGCAGGCAGGCGTTGTTGAAGCGCCCCAGGGCTAAGGCGATCGCGCCCGCGTCTTCGCTGACCTCGGGCGCGTGCGACGGTGCCGGCTCGCTGGGGGGGACGGGCGCGCGCCCGGCGAGCGCGCGGGCGAGCTTGTCCTCCAACTCCGCCACGCGGCCCGCGAGGCGACCGAGTCGGTCGAGGGCCTGCTCGCGCTCGGCCAGCGCGTTCACGAGGGCGGCGGCGAGCCGAGCGCGCTCGGCCTCGGCGGACTGCAAGGCGGCAGCGAGTCGATCGCGATCGGCCTCGGCGGCGAGCAGCAGCTCGCGAGGCACGCCCGCAACGGGCGGCGACGGTTGCGCTGCGGCGGTCGCCGTTGGCCGGGCCGGGGCGCTTGGCGCCTTGGTCGGCGGGGGGCG
>VGRE01000353.1 GCA_016875435.1 Deltaproteobacteria bacterium
CCTCGCGGCGCTCGTGGCCGCCGTGCTGCGACGCGCCCACCCGGCGGCCGCCGCCGGGCTCGTCGGCGTGCTGGTGGGCGGCTTCACGCAGGACACCCTCGGCGACCTGGAGGTGGCGCGCGCGGCGCTGGCCTGGATTGCGGTCCTCGGAACCTCGGGCCAAGATCGTGGTCAGGCCCCGCCATGAGCCTCTTGCTGGCCACACTCGCGCTCGCTGTCGATCCCCTCGAACAGGCCACCGCCGCGCGCCTCGCCGGGAACTTCGCCGGCGCGGCCGCCTACCTCGACGCGGTGCGCCCCCTGGTCGACCCGGAAGACGAGGCCCGCTGGAACCTGGAGCGCGGGCTCGCCGAGGAGCTCCAGTGGCGGCCCGGCGAGGCGGAGCCCTACTACCGGGCGGCGGTAATGGCGGGCGGCCAGGCTGCGCCCGAGGCGCACTACCACCTGGTGGTGGTGCTCGACGACATGGGTCGCTACGCGGACGCGCGCGACGCCCTCGATCACCTGCTCGACACGCCCGGGCTCGCGCCCGAGTTCGTGCCGGTGTTGCAGCTCCAGTCGGGCATCCTCGACCTGCACGAGGGCAAGCGGAGCCGCGGCGCCCGTCGCATCCGCTCGCGGATAGACGCCGTCGATGCCACGGGGCTGCACCCCTGGATGGCCGGGCGCGCCCGCACCGCGCTCATCGACAGCCTCGCCGAGAGCGCGAACGCGCTCGAGTTCGACACCAGCGAGGGGCGGCAGAAGCGCAACCTCGCCCGGCGGGTGCGCCTATTGCAAGACGCCGAGGCGCAGATGTACGCCGTTTTCAAGACCGAGGAACCCGAGTGGATCACCGGCTCCTTGCTGGTGGTCGGCCGTGCCTACGAGGACCTCGCCGGCGATCTCGCCGCCGCGCGTCCCCCGTCGCGACTCCGGGGTGAGCAGGTGGACGTCTTTCGCGCCGAGCTGGCCACCCGGGCCGAGGCGCCGCGCACCAAGGCCTTCAACTGCTACGACAAGGGCATCGAGCTGGCCGCCCGCCTCGGGTGGACAAGCCCGGTGGTGACGGCCCTGCGCGAGGAGCGGGAAGGGCTCGCGGCGGTGCGTTAGTCGCCGAGCATGGCCGACCACCGCTCCCCCACGCGTCTCAACGACCTCTTCATCGGCATCGCCGGCATGATCGGCGCGGGGAAAAGCACCCTCGCTCGCACGCTCGGCGAGCACCTCGACCTGCCGGTGTACTACGAGCCCGTGGGCGACAACGAGTACCTCGCCGACTTCTACCGCGACACCAAGCGCTACAGCTTCGCCACCCAGATCTACCTGCTCAACCGCCGTTTCCAGCAGCACCAGGAGATCATCTGGCGCGGCGGCGGCGGCGTCCAGGACCGCACCATCTACGAAGACGCGGTCTTCGCCCGCATGCTCGTGGACATCGGGCTGATGGAGGAGCGCGACTACCGCACCTACGTGTCGCTCTTCCGCCACATGAGCAACTTCATGTGCCGCCCCAGCGTGATCGTCTACCTCGACGTGAAGCCGGAGCGCAGCATGGAGCGGATCAAGATGCGCTCCCGCGAGGTGGAGACGGGCATCACGCTCGACTACCTCCAGGCGCTCTACGCCGAGTACAACCGCTTCATCGATGACATTTCCAGGACGGTGCCCGTGGTGCGGGTGGACTACGACCGCTTCCGCGACGCCGAGGAGATGGCCACGGTGATCGAGCGCGAGTACCTCGACGCGTCCTTCCTGCGAAACGCGCGGTGGGAGCCCACGCGGGGGTAGGCGCGCGCCGGCCTCTCGAGGCGGCTCGACGCCTTTCGACGGCACCATTCTCGCAGTCCCCAATGGTCTGCACGATGGGCCTCATGAGCCACGACCCCCGCCGCCCCCGGGTTCCCCCCGCGCCGCCTCTCGCTGTCCCGTCCCGCGCGGAACTCACGCCCCGCGAACCACGGCGATGTCCGATCCGCCTCGTGCAGCGACCCCAGGAACCCCGCGTGCCCCTCCGCCACGATCGCGCGACGCCGCGCATCGCCCGCGCCCCGCACCTCGACCGTGACCGTCACCGCCTCCCGTGGCCTACGCCGTGACCGAAGCCTGCGCCCCCTGCGAGCACACCGACTGCGTGGCCGGCTACCCCGGCGCGGCAGCGTCGAGGACCTGGCCGAGCCAGCGCAAGCGCTCCGCGTGCAGCCCGTCGAGGTAGGCATCGAGGTCCGCGCCCGCGGGCACCTCCTCGGCAAAGACGTCGACCCAGGGCTGCGTCCCGCTGGCCGCGAAGTAGCGATCTGCCCCCCACCACACGACGCCCGCCGCGCGCGCGCCCTCGACCTCCGCCTCGAAGACGGCGCCCACGTGCGCCTTGAACTCGTCCTCTCCGATCAAACGGCCGCCGACGGTGGCGTTCGAGTCGTGGTAGCGGTGCCACACGTACGGGAGCACGTCCTTGCCACCGGCAAGGCGCAGCGCTTCGCCGACGTTGTCGCGCACGTAGGACAGGTCCTCGGCCTCCGCGATGTCCGCATCCGTGTAGAAGTCGTACACCGATGGGAACACGACGTCGCTCGCGTCGAGGATCGGGAGGAGCGCGTCGTTCCGGGCGTGCCAGGCCGCGTCCCGGTCCCAGTAGGTACGAACGGGAATGCCGTAGTACCCGAAGCGGAGGTCAGGGCGCAGAGCGCGGACCTGTTCCACGAAGTCGACGAAGACTGCGGCGGCGGAGCGGAACGCCTCGCTGCCGATGTCGCCGGCGTACAGCGTGGACATCGTGTCGGCTTCCCAGTCGATGCACACCGGCGCCGTCGTCCCGACCGGGGCGACGCCGTCGAGGTACGCCGCCACGGCGGCCGCCGCGCCTGCATCCGCCGCGCCGTCCCCGTCGGCGTCGAACTGCCACTGGTAGACGATGAACGCGTCCTCGGCTCCGAGCGAAGGGTACAGCTCCGCGCGGACCGCGTCGGACACCATCTCGTTCACGTAGAGGAGGAGCGCCGGCGCGTCGGTGCCGCCGCTGTCCGCCGTGTCGGCGGAGTCCTCGCTGTCTCCGGTGTCCGCGTCGTCGCCCGTGTCCGCGGTGGAGTCCGCGGTGGCGTCGTCGTCCCCGCCGCCGGGTGGTCCCTCCGACGGCGCGCAGGCGCTCCACAGCAGCGGGAGGATGATCCGTAGGCGTGGCCGCAGCGGGGCTCCTTCGCGGGCAGGAAACTTAAACCACATCCTCGCGACTCCCGCCTCGACGATACGCCACCACCCGGGGCAGCGCAAGCCCCTTCCGACTTCCTCCGGCGCCCTCCGCGCAGGCTCGGCCGGCCGCGGGCGCGCGACTTCTCGCGCTCGACGCGCCCGCCGGGGTCGTCGATGGTGGCTCGGTCGAGCCCGGCGACGAGGATCAACCGCCGCGCGGCGCGGTCGCGCGCCCGGGACGTCGATGTCCCGGCGAGGCGTGCGCGCCGCAGGGTACCGCCTCCTCCGTGGTCCGGCACGGAACGGGCGAACGCCGAGAATCCTTCGACGAGCGGTGGCCCGGGATTTGCTTAGGCTGGGGTACACCCCCCGGAGCATCCCGTGACCCTCGCTCTCCTCCTCCTAGGCGCCTGTAGCGAATATGGCTTCTTGAGTGCCGAGCCCGGTCCGGGCCCCCGCCCCTCCGGCCCCGACGGCAGCCCCACCCAGGACGGCTCGACGGCCGACGACGACCCGAGCCCCAGCGACCCGAGCCCCAGCGACGACACCGGCGGCGGCGGCGGCGGCGGCGACACCGGCGGCGGCGGCGGCGGCGGGCCCGACACGGGGGAGCCCAGCGACGACAACGAAGATCCCTACGCGGAGATCGAGGCGGAGGTCTGCGAGGAGACCGAAGG
>VGRE01000354.1 GCA_016875435.1 Deltaproteobacteria bacterium
TGGTAGATGAGCGTGGCTTGCGAGGCCGCGATGTCGCCGGTGAGGGGCACCTCCAGGAGCTTGTCGCCCGGCAGCCCGCGGAGCTTGGTGTAGAACGCGGTGGGAACCACCGCCTTCGACCAGGTGGCGTGGTAGGGCGCGCGGAAAAGCTGTAGTTGGAAGGGTATAGAAACGGCGACGAGGGCGGCCAGCACGCGAGGATAGCGCACGCGACGGAGCAGGGCGTCGGTCGCGACCGCCGCGAGGGCGATCCAGGCGAGGTTGACGACGACGACGTGCCGGTAGGGCCACCAGAAACGCCGCAGGGGGTCGGCAAGGCCGTAGACCAGCTCGTAGGGCCCGCCCGGCCACAAGGGGCCGGCCATGAGCGCGGCGAAGAGCCCCGAGACGGCGGCGAGGGACAGCGTGAGTCGGTCGCGACGTAGAAACAGCGCCGCGGCGGCGAGGAGAGTGGTGGTGAGCGGCAAGGCGCGTCCCGCGTGGCGACCGCCCCCCACGAGGAAGGGGACGGCCGGCCAGCAGGAGTCGCCGGCCACCTCGGGGTGGGGGAAGACGTCCTCGGTGGTGCCGGGGATGTCGGCGTAGTGACGGAGGAAGACGTAGAGCAGGGGACCGATGAGGACGAGGTAGGCCGCCCCGAATTCCAGCAACCTCGCCGCCGGGGGACGGCGGAAGAGCAGGATGGTGCCCCCGGCGAGCACGCCGAAGAAGCCGTAGTACCAGTAGAGCGCCGAGGTGGCGGCGAGCGCCAGCGCGGCGAGCAGCGCCCAGCGCCGGCTGCCCTCCGCGCAGAACTTGAGCCAGGCCGCGAGGAAGAAGGCGAGGAAGCCGAAATCGGCCTGGGAGAAGCGCCCGGCGCCGAGCTCGTGCGCCCCGTAGACCATCATCGCGGCGGTGGGGGCGGCGGCCAGCGACGCCCAGGGGCTGGCGCCGAGCGCGCGCGCGAGGGCGTAGGCGCCGAGGCCGTCGAGCGCGAGGATACTGAGCACGTGGGCGGTGGAGGCCCGCGGCCAGCCGAGCAGGAAGTGCCAGGGCAAGTAGAGGAAGCCGTCGCTGCCGTTGCCGGCCAGCCAGGGCGCGTCGCCCACCGGCCAGTAGTAGCGATCGTTGTGGACGAGCGACTGCAGCCCGGCGGCGCGCTCGGCCACCCACGCGAGGAGCCAGTGGTTGCCGAGGCAGTCGGGGTGGACCCACCCACCGATGATGGTGTCGTGCCAGCTCGCGACGGCGGGCCAGGCCACGAGCGCGGCGCCGCCGAGGGCGAGGAGCAGCGCGAGGGGCCAGAGGGGGCGCACCGGGCGCGATGCTATCGTGCGCGGCGATGCGTCCCTGGATGATCAGCCTCCTGGCCGGCCTCGCCGTGGTGGGGCCCGCGATGGTGGCGGGCGGGCTGGCCGGGTCGCCGGGGGCGGAAGTCTACGGCCACGCCTGGGTGCAGTGGTGGGCCTCGGCGGGGTGGCCGGGCTGGCCCACCGGGACCGATCTCGCGGCGGGGACGGCGAGCTGGCCGGTGATCGATCCGCTGCCCACCTGGGTGGCGGCGGGGCTGGCACGAGGGGTGGGACACGCGTGGGCGTGGAACGGGCTCGCCTTCGCGGGGGTGGTCGTCACCTCGCTGGGCGGGGCGCGGCTCTGCCGGGCGATGGGGGGCAGCGAGCACTTCGGGGCGCTGGCGACGCCGCTCATGGCGATCTACCTGGGGTCGGTACAATCAGGGTTGACCGAGGACTACTTCCTTGGGTTGGTGGCATTCGCCATCGCGTGCGCCCTGGAGGGGCGATGGGTTCGCGCAGGGCTGCTCGCGGGGATCACCGCGGGCTTTGGGTTGTACCTCGGCTGGATGGCGGCGGTGGGGGTGGCGGCGGCGTGGTCGTGGCGGCGGCCGGGGCTCGTGCTCGCGGCGCCAAGCTGGCGGGCGGCGCTGCCGGGGGTGCTCGGGATCGCGCTGGCGGGAGCCGGGATGCTCGCCTTCGCGGCCCCCTTCCAAACGGCCCTGTCGCGGGAGGTGGGCCGTCCACCGGCGGCGGCGGAGCCGCTCTGGCAGCTCAACCCCTGGCGAGGCGCGGATCTCGCGTCCTTCGTCGTCCCCGGCCGGCCGGACACCGGCGGCGCCATCGTCCGCGAGCACCCCAGCTACGTGGGGTACGCGACACTCGGCCTCGCGGCTGCCGGCGGGTGGCACCCGGCGATGCTGGCGGTGGCGGCGCTCGTCGCGGTGGCTCCGGGCGACGAGTTGTCGTTCGCTGGGGAACCGCTGGGTGTCAAGAACCCGGTCGCCACCTTGTTCCACTCCGTCCCCGGGGGCGACCGCTTCCGCAACCACGCGCGATTGATGCTCCTCGGTCAACTGGTGCTGGTGGGGCTCGCCAGCCGGGGCGCGGCTCGCTGGCGATGGGCGGGCATGCTCGTCGTCGCGGAGGCGGTCTTGCTGTCGCCGGCGCGGGTGAGCGTGACGCCGGTCGAGGCGCCGGCGGTCTACGACAGCCTGCCGCCGGGCCAAGCCACGCTGCGAGTCGTGGGCGAGAAGAACCCGCAGAAGCCATTCTTCGACCAGCGCTTCCACGGGCGGAAGCTCGCCAACAATCCCAACCGTCCCGAGCCGGGTCCGCCGCGGGCAGGGGAGGTGCTGGTGGTGTTCGACGGCGAGGGCGGGGGGCGGGTGGTGGCGGGGGGAAGCCTTAACCCTTAACCTCCGACACCTTTTCCTTCGCTAGCGCACGCCTAGCTCCGAGAGGAGGACTTGCGCGCGCTCCACCTCGTCGAGCATCCACAGCAGGTAGCGAACGTCGACGTGGATCGACCGCGTGAGCGCGGGGTCGTAGCGCCAGTCGGCGGCCACCGCCTCCCAGTTGCGGTCGAACACCAGGCCCACGATCTCGCCGTGGGCGTTGAGGGTGGGCGAGCCCGAGTTGCCGTTGGTGTTGTCGACGGTGGTGAGAAAATTTACGGGCACGTCGCCGAGCGTGGGGTCGGACCAGCGGCTCCGCGGCGCGGCAGGCACCTCCTCGAGTACGCGGAGAGGGGCGTCGAAGGGGCTCTCGCGCACCTTCCGGGCCATGCCGCCGAGCGTCGTCTGCGGCAGGTGCACGGCGCCGTCCTCCGGCGCGTAGCCCTCCACCTTGCCGAAAGAGAGGCGAAGGGTGCCGTTGGCCTCGGGGTACACCGCCCCCGGGTGCATCTTCAGCATCGCCTCCATGTAGACGGGGCGCAGGCGCGCGAGGGCCCCGTCGCGCACCCGCTTCTCGGCGCGCACGCCCCGGTGCCAGCCGTCGAGCGCCACCGCGAGCCGGATCCACGGGTCGGCGGCCCGCTCGAAGTCAGGCTGCTTCTGGTCGAGCAGGCGGAGGCGCGCGTCGACGCTGGCGAGCGCGGTGGCCGCGTAGAGCTCGTCGACCACGTTCTGGATGCTACCCGACTTGGACAGCCAGGCGTCGAGCGGCGGGATGCGCTGGCCCTCGGGCAGGGCCTGCGACTGCTGGAGCAACTCCTTCATCAGCGCCCGGTCCGACGGCAGGTCGAGGATGCGGTCGTAGGAGCGGAAACGGTCCGCGATGTCGGAGCGGTCGCGGGCCTGGAAGCCGGGGTCGCGCGACGCGTCGGGGAACTGCTGCTCGAATGCGAGGCGGTAGGCCGTCACGGCCGTGTTGAGCAGGAGCGGCGTTTGCACCAGCGCGCTGTACACGCGGTCGCGCCGCCAGTAGGCCAGGTCGTCCGCCACCACCTTCCGCAGTTCCGCCAGCGCCGCGCCGTAGGGCGCGCGCCGGGGATCGGCGGCGATCCATGCCTGCAGTTCCGCGTGTTGCACCTCCTTGGCGCTCAAGATGTCGGAGCG
>VGRE01000355.1 GCA_016875435.1 Deltaproteobacteria bacterium
CCAAGTGTAACTCGACTCCGAGCCATCGGAAGGGCCCAGCGGCGCCGCGATAGAGTTGTGCACCCCTTTTCTTTTCCACCCGCGGGCGCTCGCGGGTCGAAGGAGCGACGGATGTCCATCTCCGACGCCGACCTGAGCGAACTCTACATGCGATACGCCCCCATCCTCCACGCCCGCGCTCGCGGCATCCTCGGTGACGACGCCGAGGCCGCCGACGCCGTGCAGGAGACCTTCGCCCGGGTACTGCGCGCCGGTGACGGTTTCCGGGGCGAGTCGTCGCCGCTGACGTGGATGTACCAAGTCAACACCAACTGGTGCCTCAACCGCATCCGCGATCGCAAGGGCCACCACCGCAAGCACGAGGACCACAAGGAGGAGATCGCCGGGACCGGGGTGACCGACGCCGACGACGGCGGCGGCCTCGACGACGCCCTGGTCCGCGAGTTGCTCGAAGGCGCCGACGAGGAAACCCGGCGCATCGTGATCCACGTCTTCTTCGACGACATGACGCGGGAGGAGGCCGCCAGGATGGTCGGAATCTCCGTGCCCACCCTGCGGAAGCGTCTCGATCACTTCCTGCGCCGCGCGAGAGTGTCCCTCGGCTTGCCGGTGGTGGCCCTGCTCGCGTGGTGGTGGTTCACGGGGGGGTCGCCATGAAGCCGAGGATCAACGATGGAAGCCGCCCGTCGCGTCTCGCGATCGGCCGTCACCGGGCGAAGGAGATCGAGCTGCCGCCCGAGCAGGCGGAGTCAGCCGCTGCCGCAGCTTGGAACGCCGAGATCGACGCCGCGCAACCTCCGCCGCTCGACATCGCCGCGCTTCGCCGGCGCGCCGAGGCCGACCCGCCCGACAACCTTGTGCCGCTGTTCCGGCGAGTGGTCACCTACCTGGGCGCCGCCGCGGCGATGGCCGCCGCTGCAGTGCTCGCCGTGCGCGTGCCCGACGGCGAGCCCACGAACCGCACCAAGGGCGAGGTCGACCTAGGCTTCTACGTGTTCCGCGACGGCGAGGCCTTCCCCGGCGACCCGAGCGACGCGGTGCGCGCGGGCGACCAGTTGCAGTTCACCTACCACCCGGCAGGCTTCAACCAGCTGGTGATCGTCGGCATCGATGGCAACGGCACGGCGCAGGTGTACTTTCCCGACGAGGACGAGGCCCCGCTCACCGTGACCCCGGGCGAGCGCCACGTGCTCGAGGGCTCGATCCTCCTCGACGACGCCCCGGGCCCCGAGATCTTCGTCGGTTTCTTCGACGGCACCGAGCCGGAGGAGGCGGCGCGCGAACTGCGGCTCGCCTGGAACGCGGGCGGTCGCAAGGCCATCGAGGCCCTCGACGCCGAGCGCACCGACGTGGCGATCCTCGTGCTGGACAAGGATTGATCCTCGCCCTCGCCATGGCCGCGAGCATGGCACGCGCCGACGTGCAACGCTTTGCCATCGTGGTGGGCAACAACGAGGGGGCCGCGGGCGACCGGCCACTCTACTTCGCCGAGGTCGACGCGAGGAAGATGCAGGGCGTGCTCACCGAGTTGGGCGGCGTGTCGTTGCTCAACACGCGAGTCCTGCTCGGGAAAGGGCGTAACGACGTGCTCCGCGCCATGGGCGAGATCCGCGCGCCCATCGCCAGCGCCAGGGCGAACGGCACCGAGACGGTGCTCTACTTCTTCTACAGCGGCCACGCCGACGATCGGCAGTTGCACCTCGGGCGCGGCGGCGGCCTCTCCTGGGACGAGCTCGAGGAGCAGCTGCAGGAAAGCGGCGCCGACGTCCGGGTGGCCTTCGTGGACGCCTGCCAGTCCGGTGCCATCACCCGTCGCAAGGGAGGGACGCCCGCCCCGAGCTTCGTGTTCGACCTGAAGGAGCGGCTCGACAGCGAGGGCAGCGTCATCATCACCTCCTCGACCGGCGACGAGGCCTCGCAGGAGTCCAACGAGATCGGCGGCAGCTACTTCACCCACTTCCTCGCCAGCGGCCTCGCGGGCGGCGCCGACGACGACGGCAACGGCCGGGTGACGCTGAGCGAGACCTATCGCTACGTGTACCACGAGACGATCCTGCGCACCGCCTCGACCCGGGCCGGTACGCAGCACCCGAGCTTCGATTGGGACCTGTCCGGCTCCGGCGACGTGGTGATTACCGAGCTCGGGCGCCAGGGGACGGGCACGCTCCTGTTGCCGGCCAGCAACCCGGGCAGCTTCGCCGTTTTCGACGTGGATCGCCGGATGTTCGTGGCCGAGGTGACCGTGGAGCAGAGCGACCGGAAGGTAGCGCTCCGGCCGGGAAAATACCTCGTGCAGGAACGCCTGCCCACGCACCTCGCAGTGGCGGAGCTGTCACTCGCCGCCGGGGCCCTCGCCCGGCTCGACGCCTGGCAATTCAAGGACGGCGAGTACGAGGACGACGTGGCGAAGGGCAGCATCGACGCCACCATCCGACGGGCGAGGATGCCCAAGCTGGCCTTGCACCTCGTTACCGGTGGGCGAGCGTTTTCCGACCCGGAAATCCAGGCGGAGTACTTTCCCAACACCCCGGCCGTCGGCATCGAGGCGCGCTTCGACTGGCACGATGGGAAGTACCTGTCCCTTGATTTCCTCGGCGGCAGCGGGGTGACCGAGTTGCAGATCCCCGAGCTCGCCTACCCGGTGAGCGTGGGCCTCGACTCCGCCACCGTGGGCGCGGGCGCCGGCTGGGCCACGCGCCCGGGGATGGTCCAGGCCGGGGGCGGGCTCCACCTCGAGGGGATCTGGATGCGTCGGCGTTTCCCCGGCGGCGGCGTGCCGGAACAGTCGCTGTTCACCGTCTCGCCCGGCGCCCAGGGCTGGGTGGGACTCCGCCCGGGGAGCTTCCAGATCGAGCTGTCGCTGCGTATTCACTACCTGCCCTATGTCGTCGATGGCCGCGACGACTCCATGGGCTTCTCCGAGCTCCTGCTCGGCCTCGGCTACCGGTTCTGACCATGATCCTCCACCTTCTCGCCTGCGGTGAAATGTCGAACTCGATCTTCGCGGACGACGCGGACTTTATCGCGGCGCTCCCCAGCGAGGAGCGGCAGACCATACCCTACGAGGACGACCTCTCGGCCGAGAGCGCCCGCGCCGCCGTGGGCGAGCAGGCCGACCTCGTCACCTTGTCTCTCTCGACCAGCGAGGAGGTGAACGCCTTCATCTTCCGCCTGCTCGGCGTGGTGGACCACGTCCGGAGCCTGCCGCCGTCCGAGCGGACGGAGGACAGCCGCCGGTGGGGGCCCTTCGGGGTGGACTGCGGGCTCGATGTGAGCGCGCGCATGTCGCGGGCGTCGGGGGTGTACGACTGGTCCTTCTCCGGTCGCCAATCAGGCGACGAGGTGACCTTCCTGTACGGCACCCACTACGCGGGCAGCACCGTGGCCTCCGGCGACGGCCAGTTCACCTACGATCACGGCCGGATGGGCGATTGGTGCGACAGCGGCGACTCGGGGCTGCTCACCGTCGATTATGACAATCGGGAGGGCATCGACCTGGTGGTGGTGGTGGAGGGGTACAACGGCGGCGCGGCGGAGGACGTCTCCTTCACCTACGCGCTGCGCAAGACCGACAACGAGGGCGATTTCCAGTATCGCTACGTCGGCGACATCGAGGACGACGGCAGCACCGACGACGCCACCGTGGAGGTGCGCACGCGCTGGGTGCCGGGGACGGGCGGACGCTCCGACGCCCTCGTGACGGGGGGTGGCTTCGCCGAGCGCGAGTGGCGCTGGAGCCAGTGCTGGGATGCCCTCGGGCGACTCACCTGGGAGGGGGAGAGCCTGGGGCTCTTCGAGGAGTCGGGC
>VGRE01000356.1 GCA_016875435.1 Deltaproteobacteria bacterium
GCGCCCGTGCGGCGCGGTTCTCCGGCTCCTGCAAGGCGGAGGGCGGCACCTCGTTGCCCGTCGTCTGCGGGGTGCACAGGTCGTTGAGGTCCTGCAAGAAGCGCTCCACGCGGATGTCCTTGCGCTTCTTCGGCTGCAGCGTGAAGAGCCCCTGCGGCGCGTTCACCAGCGCCCGGCCCAGGGCCACCTGGAGGAAGGGCTGGTCGGCCGAAACCAGCGTGGCACCGAGGTTGGCGAAGACCGGTAGCTCGAAGCGCTCGTGGAGACGGCTCGCGCCCCGGACCGTGGGCAGCACCAGGGCGGCCCCCTCGGTGGGGTGGTCGTGGACGAAGCTGGCGAAGGCGGGCTCGGGGACGGCGATTCGCGGGAATGCCACCCGGAACCCGGTGCGTTCCATGGACAACCAGGTGCCGCCCAGCACCGCCGGGATGGCCACGGCCACGCGCATCCACTCCTGCGGCAGGCGCCCGAGTCCGATGCCGGCCGCCGTGAACAAGGCCAGCGCCATGGGGATGAGCCATCGCCTGGGAAAACGGATCGCATCCGGCGATAGGTGCTCGTTGAACCAAGAGAGCCCGCGACCTAGCGCGGAGCCCGTGTCGCCCCACCAGCGCCCAAGCACGCTGGTGTTCTCCGGCGACGCGCCCAGCGCGAACAACAGGCATAGAACGGCGCAGCCTACCCATGGGAGGGCGCGACTGGGGCGCGCGGCGGCGAGCGCCACCGCCCCGAGCAGGATGTGGCTGGGAACGAAGGCCGGCGAGAAGGTGAAATCCCAGGGCTTGCGCATGTTCCCCGCGTCCCACTGCCACCATGTGGCGAGCTTCACCGCGTTCCGGGTCTTGTCCTCGAGGCGACCGGCCAGCGGCAGTCCCCAGTAAAGCCCCACCACCGCGGCCACGCCCAGCGCGGCCACGCCGAGGAAGGCCCACCGCGCCCGCGGCGGGCAGCGCCAGAGCGGCAACAGGGCGAGGGGAACCGAGAAGATCGCGTGGTAGGGACTGTCGAGCGCCACGATGGTGGCAAACACCCCGGCCGCCAGGCCCCAGCGCTTGCCCGGGTCGGTGCGCGCGCGGGCGAGCGAGGCGAGCATGGCCGGGATCGACCAGAAGGCAACGTGCTCGGCGGTGCCGTCGGTGAGGGCCAGGAGCAGCGTAGGTTGCGACACCATGAGGCCGCCTGCCAGCAACCCGGCGGCGCCGCTCCCGCTCGCCTCCTTCACCCACCACGCGGTGCAGAAGGCGCCGAGCCAGAGCAGGGCCACCATCCAGGCGTTGTAGCCGTCCCACGGGCCGAGCACCCAGTGTAAGGGGGCGCCGAGAAGAGACGAGACGAAAGGGAGAATCAGGAGCTTCACCCCGCCGGGGAAGCCCACGCGGTCGGTCCAGAAGGGGAGCGGAAGGGCCCGTGCCTGGTGGTCGAAGCCCCAGGTGCCGCGAAAGAGGTCGGTGCCGGCCGCCCCGAGGAGGCCGCCCTGCGACAGCGGTGCCAACAACCACGCCACGAGCGCGAACAACGCCACGGCGATCCAGAAGAGCCGCACGGCAGGAGTCTATCGCACGCGAAGCGGTGCAATGCCGAGGTAGCGGGCCGAGCCACGCCCTCGCGCGCGGTTCAGGAGCGTGCGCGCCACCGCGTACACCGCGAAGAAGGCGGCGAGGAGGGCGCGGTCGGTGGCGGTGGGCGGGACGGGCCCGCATACCAGCTTGTCGTCCTGCGCGCCGTCGTCGACGAAGAGCACGCGGAGCCAGGGCGTCGTGTCCACCCGGGTGCCCGTCGCGAGGCGGGGGCCGAGGACCACCGCATCGACCGGGTCGCCGTCCTCGCCGATCTGCCCGGGCACACTCCCGTAGTTGAAGGGGCAAGGCAGGGGCGACACGTACTCCACGCCTCGCCCTGCCTCGCGCTTGACGAAGCCCCCTCGCGGCACCTCGATCTCGACCGTTATCATCGCCCCCTGCGTTATCAGGAGGCTCCGATGCGCGCGCTCCCGCTCCTCTTCCTCGCCGCCTGCTCGCAAGACACCGGCTTCCAGTCGGGCACCGACAACGAGATCTCCGGCGGCAACGGCGTGATCGCCGTCACCCCCAGCTACGTGCTCTTCGAGGGCCTCCAGACCTCCTACGCGAAGTCTGCGACGTTCAACGTGGCAAGTGTCGGCGAGGAGCAGTTGCAGGTGTACCAGGCGCGGCTCATCGCCAACCCGGGTGGCGTGTTCACCTTCGAGGACAAGTCCGACGTGCGCATCAACCCGGGCGACAGCGTGGACTGGGTCGTGGCGCTCTACACCACGGAGGAAGGGAAGTTCGAGGGTGCGATCCGCATCGAGAGCAACGACGGCACGACGTCCGAGGTGGTGGTCGAACTCTGCGGGGCCACCACCGGCTGGTCGGATCCCTGTGGCAGCGGTGAAGATAGCGGCGTTGACAGCGAGTAGAATCCCCGCGGGTGCCGCCGCCGAGGTGGTGGCCTGGCTCGACCGGGAGGCGCTGGGCCTCGCCCGCGCGCGCGTCGCGGCGAAGATCGGGTGTCCCGATCCCTTCGACATCCGCGAGCGCCTTGCCCGCGAGGGCGGACACTACCCTGGTCGCGACGGCGTTCCCCTCACAGCCGACCTCGCCGACGCGATCCTGCTCGACGCCGCCCGGGAGGCCGATCCCGCCTTGCTCGCCGGGCTCTTCGCCGGTCGATCGCCGGGACCCCGGGCGCGGGCCGTCGACGTGAGCTTGCCGGTGCTGCGTTTCCCCCGGGAACGCCCGCCGCCGCCGGCCCGCGTTGGGCGAGTTGAGTCGTGGAGCTGTCGCGACATGGGCGACGATCCGGTGGCGACGGTGCGTTGCGCGATCGCGGTCCCCGGGGGCGTGGCGCTCGGCTCGGACTACGGGCTCACCCTGTGGCGCGACGGGCGCTTCGTCCCCTTCCCCTGGCCCCGGGGGGCACGCCGCGAGGCGCGCCGGGTGGAGGCGATGTGTGTTCACCAGGGCGACCTTCTCGTGGCCACGTCGCAGTCACTGGTGCGCTGGGACTTTCGCGGCGAGCCCACCACGCGCAAGCACGGGGCCGACGCCGAGGAGGGGTGGGACGAGCTGCGGTGCCTCCTGTCGACCGGCCGGCAGCTCCTGCTCGGCTGGAGGACGGGCCTGGAGGGCGGCGAGGGTCCCGGCGAGTGCTTCGCGCTGTGCGAGGCGGCGGGCGTCGCCTACGCGGGCACGGGGGACGGCGGGCTCCACGTGGTGGACGGCGGGCCCTTGCGACGGCTCTCGGCGGGCAAGCACTTGCCAGTGCGTCACCTCGCCTTCGCCGACGGCGTGCTCCACGCGGCAGCGGGGGGTCAACATCACCGCTTCGACGGGTGTAGTTGGACGGCGGCGCCCCCCGAGCCCACCGCCTTCGCGGTGGATCGCTGGCAGCGGCTGTGGCTGGTCGCCGAGGGACGGCTCTACGTCGCCACGCGCGAGGGGACGGTGCCGGTGCCGGTGGAACTCGACCGTCCCTGGTCCCTCGCCGCCGCCGGCAGCGCGGTGTGGATCGGCGGGCGGGAGCGGGCGTGGCGGGTCGAGGTGGGGTGATGGGGGTGCGCGCGGTCGCGCGGGAGTGACGAGGACAAGGACATCGAAATCGACGTCGGCGCATGGAGACAGGGGTCTCGATGTCCTGGACGACGTCGTCGATGTCGGGAGGGGAGTACCCCCGACCCGCCTCCCGACCCAGGCGCGGCCTCGAGCCCGCCGCCGGTTGACGCAGCAACACCTAAGTCTTAACCCTTAACCTCCGGCACCTTTCCCTACCTTTCCCTAGGCACC
>VGRE01000357.1 GCA_016875435.1 Deltaproteobacteria bacterium
GCGCCGCTTCCCGCTCGGCGGCACGGGAGCGCGCCGCGCTGAGCGACACCACCTCGGCGCCGGCCTCGGCCCCAGCGGCGAAGGGCCCCGTCGTCACCCGGGAAAGCACGTCGTCGATGCGCGTGCGTGGCGGGGGCGCCAGGTCGGGCCGCATCGCGTACACCGCAGCCATCACCTCGGGCTCGAGGCCCTCGGGCGGATCCGTCCCCGGCGGCTGGCTGAGCCAGTCGGCAAGGAGCTGGGCGCGGGTCTCTTCAGTCGACATCGGGCTGGTACGCCTTTCGGAAGGCCGCGGAGGCGCGGTGGAGGATCACGTCGAAGTTGCCGAGGGTGACGCCCATGCGCTGGGCACATTCCTCCCGTTCGAGGTCCAAGATGAGCCGCAGGCGCAAGGCCTCGGCGTAGCGGGGGTTGAGCTGGGCGAGCGCCGCCTCCACCTCGGCGCGCCGGTCGGTGTCCTCGAGCCCGGCGTCGGCGCTGGCCTCGGTGGAGGGCTCCCCGTCGGACTCGGACAGGAGCGCCTCTTCCAGGCGGCGCGTGCGCTGGTAGCTGCGGTGGACGTCGATGGCACGGTTGATCGCGATGCGGCGCATCCAGAAGTAGATGGACTTGTCCGACTCCGGTCGGTAGGTCTCGCAGCGCTCGAGCACGATGCGGAAGGTGTCGCAGAGCACGTTCTCCGCGAGGTCGCGGTGCGGCAGGCGCGGGAGGATCACCTCCCGGAACAAGGCGTCGCCATACCAGGCGTAGAGCGTGCCCGCGGCACGACGGTCGCCGCGGAGGAGGGCCTCCACGATGGCGCGTTCGTCCTCGATGGGCTGGAGTTCGGCTTCGTCGAGCAGGGTGCCCTCCTTGGCGCACCCGACCATGGAACGGGCGGAGGGTTTCGATTCTTACACGCCGGGCGCAACCCGGGGCATCATGCCGGGTCGAACATCACGCCGCGGCCACAGATCCACGCGGGGTCGGCGGCCCGCTTGAGCACCCGCCAGGCGTCGATCAACTCGGGCGACACCATGAGTGCGAGGTGGGCCCGCTTCAGCCGCCCGATGCCGTGCTCGCCCGACACCGTGCCCCCCATCGCCACCGCCGCGCGCGCCAGTTCCATGTAAACCAGCCGCGCCTCCGCGAGCTCCTCGGCGCTGGCAGGCAGGATGTTCAGGTGAAGGTGGCTGTCGCCGATGTGACCGAAACACGCGGTCGGCAGGCGCACCTTGTCGTACAGATCGAGCATCTCGGCCAGCCGATCGGCCGGCACCGCGAAGTCCGTCCCCACCTTCTGCACGCCGTGACGCACGATGATCTCGTTGACAGCGGCCGGCAGCGCGTGCCGGACGGCATGCAACTTCGCGCGCCCCCCCTCGTCTTCCACCACGATGGTGTCGTCGGCGAGCGCCCCGTGACGCAGCAGCCGCTCGTACCACTCCTCCAGCGGCGCCTCGCCCGCGTGCTCGACCTCCAGCATCAGCGCCGAGTCGGCAGCGGGCACCTCGGGCACCCGGCCACGGATGAGAGCCAGCGAGCCCCGGTCGAAGTACTCGATGCACCGCGGGCCAGCGCCCCGGGCCTCCGAGAGGAAGGCCAACATGGAGGCTCGCGACGGGAAGAAGGCGAGAAAGGTGAGCACGTGGCGGGGAAGCTCGACCAGCCTCGTGCGCACGCGAGTGACGACACCAAGCAATCCCTCGCTGCCGATGACAAGGTCGAGCAAGTTGCCGGCGGGGAACAGGCCCGCGGCCGTCTTGACCGCTGGCTCCGTCCACCGGGGGACAGGCCAGGGGCTCGGGGTGCCGCGGTCGATCCAGCGCAGCTCGCCCGTGGGGAACACCACTTGCGCCGCCTCGATCCACGGGCGGGTGGGCCCGTACTTGAAGGTGCGCGCGCCGCTGGCGTTGCAGGCCACGGCGCCGCCCACGGAGCAATCGTGCCGCGAGGTGGGGTCGGGCGGGAAGAAGCGGCCGGCCCGTTCCACGTGGTCCTGGTAGTCGGCCAGGATCAAGCCACCATCAACGTCGTCGAGGTCGTGGACCGTCGCGAGCAACTCGGTGGACAAGAGCGCCCCGCCCATCGGGACCGAGGCACCCGTGGTGGACGTGCGCTTGGCGGTGACGGTGACCGGTTCGCCGTGGGACTGGCACCACGCCATCACCTCGGCCACCTCATCCGGCGCCCGGGGACGGAAGAGCATGTCGGCGTGGCCGAGGAGGTTCGAGGCGTCGCGGAGGTACCCCTCGAGGATGGCGGGGTCGGTGATCGGGGGGAGCAAGGCTGTAGGCTGTACGCTGAAGGCTGAAGGCTGGAGGCTGGAGGCTGGAGGCTGGAGGCTGAAGGCCGTGGGCCGTGTGCAGGGGGGCGGGAGGCGGTGGCGCGGCCACCGAGGAACTACAGCCTAACCCCTACAGCCTACAGCCTCCCCCCTAGAGCCTCCCCCCCAGCCTCGCCCACGGGTGTACCAGCATCGCGCTCGCGTCGTTGGGCTGGAGCTGGGCCACCAGGTCAGACCAGCTGGCGTAGACCGCCTGCGCCTCGTCGGCGTCGTTCCAGCCCCGGTTGCGCACGTAGCGAAGCCGGTTCACCGCCCGGGCGAGCCGAGCCGACCGCGCGCGTTCCTCGTCGATCCAGTGCGAGAGCGGCGTCCACAAGGGCTCGACGATGGCCGCGTCGTCGATGCAGAGGGTGGCCATCTCGGCCACCCGCGCGAGGGCGGGGAGGCCCCCCATCTCCACCAGCTCCGACACGGCGACCGCGAGGTCGATCCAGCCCACGTCGGGGCGCCCCTGGGCGCAGAGTAGCACGCCTCGAACGCCGCGCACCTCGGCGGCGCCGACACGGGCGACCGCCACCCCGGGGCTGCGCAGCGCGTCCTCCGCGATGCCGATGGCGGCGCCGAGGTCGCCCGCTTCCCAGGCCAGCCGGGTGCGCACCAGCGCGAGGCGCACCTCCAGCCGCGGGGGCACCTCGCCGCGCAGGGCATCGAGGGCCTGGTCGAGCCGCGAGCGCGCCACCCCCTGCCGGAACAAGGCAAGGTCGAGCTCGGCGAGCGCCAGTTGCAGGCTCGCGAGCCGGTCGCCGGGCGCGCCGGCGCGGCCGTCTCGCTCCGTGGCGTCGCCGATCTCGGCCGCCTCGGAGTAGCGACCCTGCGTGACGAGCACCACGACCAGGCCGCTGAGCGCGCGCCATGCGGTGCGCCCCTCGGCGCGGGCCCGGGCATCCGCCGACCGGAACGTCAGCTCCGCCTGGCTGATCTGCCCCGCGGCGAGCTGCGCGTAGCCGAGGGTGGTCGCGTAGCGCACCACGTCGCCGCCCGCGGCGCGCAACGCGAGCCCCGCCTCCAACACGGCGGCGGGCAGGTCACCGGCGCGCACGAGCAAGTCGGCCATGTGGGCCCGGCCCTCGGCGGCACGGCCACCCTCGTCGGCGTCGCCTAGTCGCTCGATGGCCGTCCGGAGCAGGGCGCGCTCGGCCCCGGCATCGGCCCGCGCCCTCGCGAGGCGGCTGGCCGCCAGCTCCACGTCAGCGGCGTCGGCGCCGTCGCGGACCAGCGCCGAGGCCCGGCTCACCGCCACGTTGGCGCGCGCGTCGTCGACCTGGAGTTCCGTGAGGCACTCGGCGAGGAGGGTCCAGAAGCGAACGCCCGTCGTCCCCTCGAGCCTCGGTATGGCGGCGGCCACGCGCTCCAGGAGCGGTAGCACCTCGGCGTGGCCGCCGGCCCGCACCAGGGGCCACGCCCAGCGCACCGCGATCTCCGCTGCCGCCGCTGGCTCGCCCGCG
>VGRE01000358.1 GCA_016875435.1 Deltaproteobacteria bacterium
TGGTGCTCGGCGTGCGGCGGCGCCACGTGGGCGAGGCGCGCGACGTGGGCGCGGCCGCCGGGCGCGCGTACCGGGCGCGGGCGGTGTCGCTCGCCGAGGGTTTTCTCGGCAAGATCGTGGGCTTCGAGAAGGCCTGGGCGGTGGTGGAAATCGACGGCACCTCCTGGGTGTGGACCCACACCCAGGCAAGCTACGAGCGGCGCCCGCTGCTCGGCGTGGGGGGCGAGGGTCGCGGCCGCGCCGGCCAGTTCGCCGATCTCGCGGGCGACCTCGGGCGCGCCGAGCACCCGGTGCTGGTGACGGGAGATCTCAACGTGCTCGAGGGCCTGGTCCACCCGCAAACCGCCGCCGCGGCGCGGGCCGACGCGCTCACCCTGGAACGATTCTCCGCCTCCACCGGGATCCGTTTCGCCGCCGACCGTGGCCCCTGTCACGAGGGGAGTTTCCTCGGCGCGCTCCGCGGCGTCGCCGACGGCGTGTTCTCGGGCGCGGTGTTCGACCGCGTGGGCACCAACGCCGCTTTCGACGCGACGCACCCCGGCACGGCGCTCGCCTGCGAGCGCATCGAGGCCGACGGCCTGCACCTGAGCGACCATCTCGGGATCCGAATCAGCGCGCCTTTCGGGGCGCCCGTGGTTTACACTCCGGGCCCATGAGGTACCTACCGTTCTGCCTGCTGGTGGCGTGCAAGCCCCCGGCCGAGGCCCCCGAGGAGCTCGACGAGCTCGTGGGTTTCCTGTTCGAGCACTTCGAGGACGAGGATCCCGCCGAGCTTGAAGCCGGCGTGGCCAACCTCGACACATGGCTCATCGACGGCATGGATGAAACGCGCGAGGGCTACTCGGTCGACAATGTCACGCAGGAGGCGATCGACGGCCTCGAGAACGTTCACGCGCAGATCGACGGCAACCTCGCCGGCGCCGCGGTTGGCTACCCCTCGGTCCACTCGCCGCAGGAGCTCATCGAGACGACGATCACCACGCCGTCCACCGAGCTCTACCCCGACAGCTACACCGCCTTCGAGCGCGAGTACCTCACCGACCCCGACTGCTTCATCGACGGCACCTGCGACCGCCTCGACACCACCATCGACAACGACATCGACTACACGCTCCTCCAGGTGGAGGTGATGAGCCAGGTGCAGTACCGTCGCGTGGCCTTCGAGCGCGGCGACGTGATCATCGAGCGCACCTGGCTGATCCGCGAGCCGGTCATCTCTGTCGACTGGCTGGAGCTCGACGCGCAGCTCTTCTTCTGGGCGCTGGTCCCCGACGAGGACGGCAACGCGCGATCCTTGCAGGCCACCTGGTTCGTCTACACCTTCGTCGACACCGACATCGACCAGGACCTCGCCGTGGGGCTGGTGATCGACAGCATGGCCGGCGCGGCCGAGGACCTCGACCAGTGGATCCTCGACGAGGAAGCTGGTCTCCACGAGGAGGACAACACCCGATGATTCTTGCCCTTGCCACGCTCGCGCTGGCGGAGACTGACACCATCGGCGGCGACAGCGAGGACAACGACGAAGGTGACATGCTCAAGCTGGTGGAGGTGGCCGTCGCCGACGCGGCCGTCGTGACCCAGCTCGACTTCGCCGTGTACAACGATCGCAGCGACGGTGACGTGTTCCTGGTGCTCTACGTGCGGGACGGCGACCAGTTCACGCTGGTCGATGCCGCCGAGGCGCAGG
Organism: Deltaproteobacteria bacterium; assembly: GCA_016875435.1. Taxonomy (GTDB): domain Bacteria; phylum Myxococcota_A; class UBA796; order UBA796; family SXON01; genus SXON01. The sequence goes on from VGRE01000358.1 coordinate 1,691, forward strand.
GCCTCCCCGAGCGCGAGGAGGGCTGGGCCTCGAGTGGCGAGGTCAGCTGGCTGCTCGAGGCAGGCAGGACCTACGCGATCGGCGCCTTCGTGGGCGGCGACTGGTACTACTTCTACCAGGACGACGGCACCGAGCAGCCCTGGTTCGGCCGGGTGACGGCGAGCTACCGGGTGGAGGCGCGAGGCCCGGTGGAGGCCTTCGAGCCCGGCGAGGCCGAGGCCTACTACTACTACATGACGATCGAGAGCGAGGACGCCGACGTCGACGGAGACGGCTTCGTGGCCTCGACCTACGGGGGCGCCGACTGCGACGACGCCGACGCGGCGGTGGGCGAGCCCACCGAGGAGATTCCCGACGACGGCATCGACCAGGACTGCGATGGCGCCGACCTCGTGACCCCCGGAGACAGCGGGCAGCCCGGCGATTCGGGCGACAAGGCTGGACTCGGCGGCGGGGGCGCCGTCGATGCGAGCACCTGCTCTTGCGACGGTGGCGCCGCGGGTGCCGGCTTCGCGGGCCTAGCCGTGGCGGCGCTCCTGTCCCGGCGCCGCCGCTAGTTTTCTAGGTCCTCGAGGATGATCCCATCGACCACCCCGAGGGGGTCGTTGCCAGAGGGTCCACGAGGGCTGGAAGTGGGCACACGGCAAGCGCATGGGCCGCGTCACCATGACCGACGACCTGCGCCAGGCGCTCGTCGCCAACCCGCGCCTGCGCGTGCTGATGGCCAGCGGCCTGCACGCTCCGGCCACGCCCTTCTGTCTCGGGCGGGACGGGGAGGCGAGGCTCTCGGCGTGGATGTGGGAGCCCGCCCGCGTCGCCTTCACCGTTCATTCGGGGGGGGCCTCCATGCCGGCGTGGGCTTCAAGGCGAGCGACCGCGCCGGCCTCGAGCGGCCGTGTCGGCACGTCCTCCGTTCGCCGCTCGCGAGGGACCGTCTCCAGCGCCGGAGGGCGCGAGGACGCGGGACCGGGGGCGGAGCCGCGTGCGGCGTGCTTCGAGCGCGGCGACCCCGGGTTCGCGAGGCGTGATCCTCACCGTCTACAAGCGCGGCGGCGATTCGCCGCTCCAGGCCCTCGACCGGCTGCGCCTTGCTCGACCGGAGCTCGCGGCGGAGCGGATGGTGTACGCGGGCCGACTCGACCCGATGGCGGAGGGTCTCTTGCTCGTGCTCACGGGGGAGGATCGGTACGCGCTCCCGGCGCACCTCGGCCACGACAAGGAGTACGTCGCCCGGTTCTTGTTCGGACTGGCGAGCGACACGCATGACGCCCTTGGACGGCTCGCCCTGGGCGGAACGGCCGATGTCGACGCGTGCGCGGCCTGGGTGGCCGGAATGGCTGGCACGCACGAGCTGCCGCTGCCCGCCTGGAGCGCCCACAAGGTTCGTGGGAAGCCCCTTCACGCGTGGGCGGCGGCGGGGCTGCTCGCGCAGATCGAGGTGCCGATGCGCAGGATGGTCGTGAGGCAGGCGAGGGTACTCGGGCGAGGCCATGTGGCATCGGCGGACGTCGCCGCAGACGTGGCTGAGCGGATCTCGCGGGTGCGGGGGGCCTTTCGGCAGGACGCGGTGTTGGCGGACTGGGCTCTGGTGGGGCGGACGGGGCTGTCACTCGCGTGGGTGGACGCGGAGTTGACGGTGGACGCGGGGGTGTACGCCCGCTCTCTCGCGCACCAGGCGGGCGCGGTGCTGGGATTTGGCGCGCTGCTCTCGTCGCTGCGGCGCACGCGCATCGGGCCGTATCGGGGGTGATGGCGGTGGTTGCGGTGGTTGCGGTGAGGAGGCCAAAGTACAGGTCTACGGTGCGTGCTCCGGCCCACTGTGACATCTCCCCCAGTCGTTGACGCCGCCGGCTACCCGGGGAGGAAAGGCGACGTGGTACGCTCGGCCGATGCGCCACGCCCTGTTCGCCCTGTTCGCCCTCGGTTGCCGGGCCGATCTCGCCGTGCCGGATCCCAAGGACAGCGGCGTGGTCGACGATGGCGATGACGACGGCGACAACTTCACCACCGACGAAGGCGACTGCGACGACAACGACTCCACCGTCAACCCGGCGGCGCTCGAGGCC
>VGRE01000359.1 GCA_016875435.1 Deltaproteobacteria bacterium
CAGGGCACGGCGGGCCAGTGGGCCCGGGTCACGGCCACCGCCCGCCGCGCCGCGTCGGGATCGCTGAGCAGGAAGACGACCACCCGCGCGCGGGGCACTTGCGCCACGAGCTCCAGCACCTCGGGGCTCGCCACGTCGCCGTAGTGGACCGGGTGCCCCTCGCGGCGCAGCCGAGCCACGGTGTCGGGGTTGAGGTCGAGCCCCACGTAGGCCGCGCCGGCGTTGCGCAGCGCGGTGGCGAGCAGTTGCCCGGCCACGCCGAGCCCCGCCACCACGACGTGGCCCTCGAGCCGCGCCTCCGCCGGGGCCGCCGGGAGGTCGGCGGGCATCCACAGCCGCTCCAGGGGCTGCAACAAGCGAGCACCGGCCGCCCCGAGGCGCGGGCTCGCCGCCACGGCCAGCGGCGCGAGGAACATGGTGATCACGCTCGCGGCGATGAAGAGGCGCGCCGCGTGGGCCTCGACGAGGCCGAGCCCCTCACCGGCCTTCACCAGCACGAAGGAAAACTCGCCCACCTGCGCGAGCGAGAGGCCCGCCACCAGCGCCACGCGCGCGGGGAATCGCAGCAGGAGGGCCGCGACGGTGGCGAGGGCGAGCTTGCCCCCCACGAGCAGCGCCACGCTTCCGAGAACGAGCGCGGGCGCAGCGATGACCGTCGCGGGGTCGAACAGCATCCCGATCGACACGAAGAACACGCTCGCCAGCGCGTCGCGAAACGGGGCCACGTCGGCCGCCGCCTGGTGCAGGAACTCGGTGTCGGCGATGATCACGCCGGCGAGGAAGCTCCCCAGCGCCACAGAGAGCCCGAGCGACGCAGTGCCCACCGCCACGACGATGCTGATGAACAGCACGCTCAGCACAAACAGCTCACGACGCCGCGTGGCAGCCACGCGGAGCAACACCCGCGGCACGATCCAGCGCGCCGCGACCAGGATCGCCGCCATCACCACGAGGGACTTCGCCAGCGCCGCGACGATCGCCGCCGTGCTCTCGTCGCCGCCGCCGAGCAGCGGGAGGGTGAGCATCATCGGCACGATGCACAGGTCCTGGAAGATCAGCACCGCCACCACGAAACGACCGTGGGGCGCCGCGATCTCCCCCCGGTCGCCCAGCGCCCGCAGCACGATGGCGGTGCTGGAGAGCGCCGCCGCGTAGCCCCAGAAGATCGACTCCCCCGGTGCCAGCCCGGCGGCCCAGCCGAGCGCCAGCGCGGCGAGCACGGTGAAGGCCACCTGCGCGCCGCCGCCGAGGGCCACCCACCGTCCCATGCTGCGGAGCCGGTCGAGAGAGAACTCGAGCCCGATGGTGAACAGAAGGAGCGCCACGCCCAGCTCCGCCAGCGACTCGACCTGGGCGTGGTCGGCCACGAGGCCGAGCCCACCGGGCCCCACCAGGATGCCGGCCGCGATGTAGCCGGCCACCGGCGGCAGGCCCACGCGCGCGAGTCCGAGCACCACGGCCACGGCCACGCCGAAGATGAGCGCGAGATCGATGAGGATCGCGTCGAGGTGCATGGTGGCCGCAGCTATCGTCGCCCGCGCCGCGCCGCGCTACCGGTCCTCGTGCTCCTCGCCGCCGCCTTCACTCTCGGCCGCGCGCCGATCGTGGCCCGGCTGGGCGCAGCCGGGGTGTCGGAGGCGCGGCGCCGGGCGCGGCTTGAGTTGCCGGGCATCCTGGCGCTGTTGCCGCCCACGCCGGGCAAGGACGGCGCGCGCTACTTCCTCGCCGCCGCCTGCCAGCTCGTGGCCTTCCACCGCGCGGTGGGCCTGCCCGCCGATGAGAGCGCGGCGCTGTTTCGGTCGGCGTTGTCCCACGCCGCGGGCTGGTTGCCGCGCCCGGTGCGCTGGCTCTACCGGTGGTTGTACTTCCAGCCGTGGTTCTTCCGCCGCGTCACCGATGGCACCTTCGGCGGCGGCGGCTTCGAGGGCGAGCGGGTCGACACCGGCCCCGGGGGGATGGGCGTGGACTACACCGCGTGCGGCATCCAGAGTTTCCTCCACCGCATCGGCGAGGCCGAGCTTGGCCCCCAGGTGTGCGCGCTCGACGACCTCGAGAGCGAGGTGTTCGGCCTCGGCCTGTCGCGACAAGAGACGATCGGCCGCGGGGGCTCCCGGTGCGACTTCAGGTGGCGGCGGGGCTGAGGTCGCGGGGGCGGGGGCGGCGCGGCGACGGCGAGAGGCGCCGGCCGGCTACACCTCCAACAACACCCGCTCCGGGTCTTCCACGCACTCCTTGATGCGCACGAGCAAGCCCACCGCCTCCCGGCCGTCGAGCAGGCGGTGGTCGTAGCTCACCGCCAGGTACATCATCGGCCGCGCCACGATCTGGTCGTCGACCACCACCGGGCGTTTCTGGATGCTGTGCATGCCGAGGATCGCCACCTGGGGCGGGTTGAGGATGGGGGTGGACATGAGCGACCCGAAGATGCCGCCGTTGCTCAGGGTGAAGGTGCCGCCGCTCAGCTCGTCGACGGTAATCGCGTTGTTGCGCGCCTTCTCGCCGAAGGCGGCGATGGCCTTCTCGGTGTCGGCGAAGGACAGTCGGTCCGCGTGGCGCAGCACCGGCACCACCAGCCCCCGGGGACCCGACACCGCCACCCCCACGTGGTAGTACTTCTTGTAGACGATGTCTGTCCCGCGGATCTCGGCGTTGGCCGACGGGTAAGCCTTGAGCGCCTCGATGGCCGCCTTCACGAAGAAGGACATGAAGCCGAGCTTCACGCCGTACTTCTTCTGGAAGCGCTCCTGGTAACGCTCGCGCACCGCCATGATCGCGCTCATGTCCACCTCGTTGAAGGTGGTGAGGATCGCGGCGGTCTGTTGTGCCTCCACCAGCCGCGCCGCGATGCGACGGCGGATGTTGCTCATCGGGACGACTTCCTCGCCCTCGCTGGCGACCACGGTCGCGACCGGTGGCGGGGGAGCGACCCGGGCCGACACCGCCCGCTCCACGTCGCCCCGGGTGACCCGCCCGCCCGCGCCGGTGGCGGACACGTCGGACTGCGCGACACCGGACTCGGCCATGGCCGCGCGCACGGCGGGGCCGAACTTTACCTCGCTCGCGACGGGAGGGGCCGCCACGGCCACGGCCGCCGCGCTCGCCCCCACGGCGCCCGGCTCGATGCGCGCCAGCAAGGCGCCGATGGCCAACTCGTCACCGGCCCGGGCCACCACCTCGGCGAGGCGCCCCGCCGCGGGGGAAGGGACATCGACGGTGGCCTTGTCGGAGTCGAGCGACACCAGCGGCTCGTCGACCGCCACCGCGTCGCCTGGGTTCTTCAGCCACTTGGCGACGATCGCCGCCTTCACCGACTCGCCGAGACCAGGCACCACCACGTCGAGCAGCATCGCAGGCTCCACGGGCCCGTCCTATGCCGCGGGGCGGCAGGATGCCGCTCCGGGCTGGGTGACTCCGCTCACCCCCCGGCGCGCGCGATCGCCATCGAGAGGCAGTCCCGCGCCGTGAGCCGCGCCCGGTCGAGGGGCCGTCCCCACGCCGGGGAGTGTACCGGCCACGGCAAGGGTTCGGCGAAACCCTCGGCCCGGGCGAGGAACAAGGCGCGAGCGAGGTGAAAGGGCTCGGTGACCACGAACACGCGCACGGCCCCGGGGACCAGTCCCCGCGCGAACAGGAAGTTGCCGCGGGTGTTCCGCGACTTCTCCTCGACCAGGATCGCGTCGTCGTGGACACCCGCCGCCAGCAACAGCCGCCGGGTGACGATCG
>VGRE01000360.1 GCA_016875435.1 Deltaproteobacteria bacterium
TGAAGGTGGCCGGCGACGCCCCGCCCGGGTGGGCGGAGCTGCTCCGGCGCGTATTCGGCGTCGACGGCTGGGCCTGCCCGGACTGTGGGGAGCGGATGCGGTTGCGGACGGTGGTGGTGGGCTCGCCTGCGAGCACGACGATCGTGACCGGGCTGCTCCGCTCGAGGGGCCCGCCCGCGCCACGCGGGGGCGGCGACGACCAGGGGGTCCACGCGGGCGCGTAGACGGGGCTGGAGGGCGGAGCTACGCCCGCCCCCCGCCTCGGGACCGGGTTCACCCGCTGGAGGCCAGCTCGTGAGCACTCCCCGCCGCTTTTTGGGCCTGCTCGCGGGGGCTACGATGACCGGGTCTACCTCCCGGAGAGCGGTTCATGTTGCCTATCCTCCGAACTTGGCCCTTGACAGCCCGACCCCGTTTGGTTCTCCTACACACTTCGCGCAAGGGGCGATTGGTGTCCGCCGGGCGCGATCGGGCCGGGCGCGGCGGTACTGGCCTCGGGGGGCCATGGCCGGTACGGTGGTTCATCGATCGCTGGAGGAAGTCCCATGTCTGTGCGCCCCGCCCCCGCCCTGGCGATCTTGTCCACGTCGTGCCGTTTGCCAGACGCGCCCACCCCGGAGGTGTTCTGGGAGAACCTGGCCGCGGGGCGCTGCAGCGTCCGGCCGGTGGAGGCCACGCGCTGGCCGCCCGAGCTGTTCGATCCGACGGGGCAGGATCCGGCCAGATCCCCGAGTCGTTTCGGCGCCTTTCTCGACGACATCGCCGGGTTCGAGCCCGAGCTGTTCGGGGTGGGGGAGGCCGAGGCCGCCGTCATGGACCCCCAGCAGCGTCTCTGTCTGGAGCTGGCGCTGGAGGCCCTGGAGCAGGGGGGCTACGGCCCGGCGTCGCGGCGCAGCGGCCTGCGCTTCGGCGTCTTCGTCGGGGTCAGCCAGTCACTCTACGAGGCCGCCAACATCCAGCGCATCTACGAGCTCGAGCCGACGCATCCGACGGCCGCCACGGGCAACCTGCGCAACATGATCGCGGCGCGCATCGCCCACTGCTTCGATCTGCGGGGGCCCGCCCTGGCGCTCGACACGGCCTGTTCGTCGTCCCTCGTGGCCCTGCACCTGGCGCGCCTGAGCCTGGAGGCTGGCGACTGCGAGCTGGCCCTGGTGGGGGGCGTGGCGCTGATACCGGGCCTGGCGCCGTTCGTCAGCATGGGGCGCACGGGCGCCCTGTCGCCCACGGGCGTCTGCCGGGCCTTCGACGAGGGGGCCGACGGGTTCGTCCTCGGGGAGGGGGGCGGTTTCGTCCTGGTGGCGCCCGCCGAGGCCGCCCGCGCGCGGGGGGACACGATCCTGGCCCTGGTGAGGGCGACGGCCGTCAACAACGACGGCCAGGGGATCGCCCCGATGGCCCCCCGGCCCGAGGGACAGGTGGCGGTGCTGCGGGCGATCTACGGCCCGGGCGGCCTCGATCCCGCGACGGTCTCGTACATCGAGGCCCACGGCACGGGGACCCGCCTCGGAGACGCCGCCGAGGCCAAGAGCCTGGCCCAGGTCCTGCCGCCCCTGGCGGATGGGGGCCCAAGGCCCATCGGGGCGGTCAAGACCAATATCGGCCACCTCACGAGCGCCGCCGGGATCGCGAGCCTGATCAAGGTCTTGCTGTGCCTGGGACACCGCGCGCTGCCCCCGTCCCTGCACTGCACGCGGCCGCGGGCCGACCTGGGCGCCGCGGGGTTCGAGGTGGTCGCGTCCCTGCGGGACTGGGAGGGGCCGCGCCCTCTGCGGGCGGGCGTCAGCGCCTTCGGCTTCGGGGGCACCAACGCCCACGTGGTCGTGGAGGAGGCCCCCGCCCCGGAGATGGAGGGGTTCCTCGGGCTGCGGGAGTCGGGGCTCCTGACCCTGGCCGCGGGCAGCGAGGCTGCGCTGCGCCAGAGCGCGCGGGATCTGGCGGGGGCGCTGGACGCGTGCCCGGACGAGCTCCGCGCCGCCCTGGTGGCCTCGGCCAGCACGGCCCGGGGCGAGCGTCCCTGGCGCTTGTGCCTGGCGGGTCCCCAGGATGTGAGCGACCGGCTGCGCGCGCTCGGGGCGGGGGAGGACGTCCTGGATGGCGAGGTCCGGTCGGCGCGCCCGCGCAGCGTGGTGTTCGTCTTCCCGGGCCAGGGGGCGCTGCGCCCGGGCCTGCTGGGCGAGCTCTGGGGCGAGCCGGTCTTCCGGGAGACCCTGGGGGAGCTCTCGGCCGGGCTCGGACCCGTGGGCGGGGCGACGGTGCTCCACTGGCTGACCCACGGCGAGGCCGCCGATCTCGTGGACACGGCCATCGGGCAGCCGGCCCTGGTGGCGTTCCAACTGGCCCTGGTGCGCTGGCTCGGGGCGCTGGGCGTGCGCCCGGCCGCGGTTCTGGGCCACAGCGTCGGGGAGCTGACCGCGGCGGCGGTGGCGGGCATGCTCCCGCCGGCGGACGCGCTGGCCTTCGCGGCCGAGCGTGGGCGCCTCATGGCGGAGCGCTGCGGCGGGGAGGGGGCCGCCATGGCCGCCGTCGGGGCACCCCACGACGTCGTCAGGGCCCTGCTCGAGGACCATCCGCGGCTGTCGCTGGCGGCCTGCAACGGGCCTTCCCAGACCGTCGTCTCGGGGGCGGCGGCGGACGTGGACCGATTCTGCGAAGACTGCGAAATCCAAGGAATTCTCTCGACGCGTCTGACCGTCTCCCACGCCTTCCACTCGCGCCAGATGGACCCCGTCCTCGCCGACCTGGAGGCGGTGGCCGCCGGGTTCGGTTTCCGGTCGCCGGCCCTCCCCATGGTCAGCACATTGTCGGCCGAGCCCCTCGGGGGGGCCCCCGAGCCCGCCCACTGGGCTGCCCAGGCCCGGCTGCCGGTGCTGTTCCACCAGGCCGTCGAGCGGCTGCTGGAGGCGGGGCACGACACCTTCCTCGAGGTCGGACCCCGGGCGGGGCTGGCGCGGGCGGTGCGAGGGCTGCTCCCCGACGGCGGTGTGGCCCTCGCCCTGCTCGAGGACGGCGGCGGCGAGGCAGGCGCGGCGCGGGCGGCCCTGGGACGGCTGTGGGCGGCGGGGGCCGACGTCGATCGTTTCGCTCTCCAGCCGGCCCTGCGCCGCGTCCCGGTGCCTCCCCATCCCTTCCAGCGTCGGCGGTTCTGGCTCGACCTTCCCCCCGTGGGCCGGCGGGTCGTGGCCGCGAGCGCTGGAGAGCGTTCGCACGAGGGCCTGCTCGTGCCCGCCTGGCGCCTCGCGCCACCGGGGCGAGGGGGGGAGGTCGCCGGGCCGGTGGTGGTCGTGCCCCCGGGGACGTCCCTGGCGGGCGGCCTGGCCCGCTTGGGGCTGCAGGTCGTGGAGGCGGAGCCCGCCGAGCTCGGCGGTGGGACGCCGGCCGCCATCGTGTGGGCGGGGGCCTCCGACCTGGTCGGGGCGGGGGGCGCCCTGGGCCTGCTGGCGGCGGCGGAGCACGGCCTGGCGGGTCTCGGGAGCCTGGGGGCGGCCCTCCCCCGCGAGGGCCATCCCCCCGTGCTGCTGTGCTGCCCCGAGGGCCTGCCGGTCCCGGGCTTCGAGGTGCGGCCCGAGCGGGCGGCGGTGGCGGGGGCGGCCCTGGCCCTGGCAGCCGAGCTCCGTGGTGCGGTCCGGCTCGTGGACGGCGGGCCCGAGGACGAGGCCGTCCACGTGGCCGCCGAGCTCGCCCTCGCACCCCCG
>VGRE01000361.1 GCA_016875435.1 Deltaproteobacteria bacterium
GCAGCCGGTGGGGAATGGTGGCTACGACGTGGTATCCAGCGGTACCTTCACCGTGGACTACGTGCACAGCGCCGGCCCGGTGATGCGCGACGGGAAGCTCGACACGCAGGGGCACGAGAAGTCCGCCAGCCGCGGCGGCGTGGCCATGCTCGAGGACGGGAGCATCGTCGTGGGCCGGGGCAAGGGCCGCGACGCGGCCTCGGTCCAGTCACAGTTCGCGAAGAAGGACAGCAAGGTCAAGGACTTCATGGGCGGCGGTGCGCTGCTCATCGAGAACGGCCGGAAGGTCGACAGCGCCGACCTTCGAGAACAACAACGCTTCGACCAGGGCAAGGGCGGCCTCGACGCCCAGCAGATGCGGAGCACCCACCACGTGCTCGTTGGGATCCGCGACGGGCAGGCCTTCCACATCCTCGCCAAGGCGAGGACCGGCCGCCAGATCCAGGACGACCTCGCCGCCAGCGGCTTCGACTCCGTGGTGAAGTTTGATGGGGGCTCCGGGGGCTACTTTCGCGAAGGCCCGGGCGCCGCGAGCCATGCGGGCCAGAACACCACTGGGCTGGGCGTGCGCGCCCGGCGGTGAGCCGATCGCCAATATATTGGCAAACTTTACGACAAATGCCGCTTCCCCGGCGAGCTTGGGACCATCACCGAGCCCTACCGTCGCCTCCTTGCCATCCGCGCGTTCCGCGCCCTGTTCTACAGCGAGATCGTGTCCCTGGTCGGGCAGTGATTCAGCTACGTGGGGCTCAGCGTGTAGGCGCTGCAGCGCGGCGAGGGCGCCCTCGACGTGGCGATGGTGCTCGCTGCGCACACGCTCCCCGGTGGCCGCCCGCCGACCTGGGCGAGCGCCTTCCTCTGGGGCGTAGGCACCGCGACGACCTGACTGTTCACCGGCACCGACATGCTGCGCGCCACGCCCGGCACGGTGCTCGGCCCGGTCACCTCCGTTGAGAATGCGCTCACGACGTCAAGCACCACTGCCGGCGCCATCGGGCTTGTCCTCCCCGTCGACGCCGACCATCCCGTCCCCGCCGGCTCTCTCGCCCTGGTGGCGCTGGGGCTCAGCGGCTAGGCGGCGCTGTGGTGGTCCACAGGGCCAGCGCGCCGTCGCGTGCCCGCAGTGTCCAGCCGCTGACCGCCTCGCCCCCTAGCATCGGCCGCAGTCCAGGGAAGCCACGCCCCCGCGCCGCGTCGAACAGCACGGAAGGACAGTGCTCGGCCACGCCAGCCGGCAGGAGGAGATGCGGTGGCCCCAGCGAGGAAAGCTGTCGCGCCGGGAGCACCCAGCCATCGCGACGGGCGTAGGCCCAGGGCGTGTTGCTGCACAGTTCGCCCTCGACAGCGGTCACTAGCGCCGCCACGCGCGCTGCCCGATCCGCCTCGTCGTCGGCCTGCCGGGACGTGAAGGTCGCGAGCCCGGCGGCGGCGAGGGCCAGGAGCGCCGTCGTTGCCCGCCCGTGCTTCCATGACGCCAGCAACACCGGCGGCCCGAGGATCAGCGCCAGCGTGGCCGGGAGCGCCAGCCGCGGGTTCGCAAACACCGCCGCGAGCCCCACCGCGTGCAAGAGCGCGCCCAGCGCGAGGGCACGCCCGAGAGGCTGCCGCAGGGCCAGGACGAGCGCGATGCCGCCCACCACCGCGAAGGGATCGGCGCCGAGGGCCGACGCGGCAAGGCGCAAGCCCCCGGGGAGTCGAGCGAGAAGCGACCCGCCTCCGGCGATGGCCACGTTGAGTCCCTGGTCGGGCAGCCAGCCGCCCCCGAGGACCGCCGAGAGGACCAGGTGGGGCGCGAAGCCGAGCGCAAGGCCGGCGAGGAACCGGGGACGCGACTCGGCCAGCCACAGGGCGGGCAACACCCAGGCGGCGGCCGTCCACCGGGTGGCCAGGGCCAGCCCCACGCAGGCGCCGGCCACGGGCGAGGAACGCGACAGCAGCCCGGCCAGCGCGAGCGCCGCCGCGAGCATGTCGGAGCCCTCGGTGCTTCCCCACAGCAACAGCGGCACCTGGGCAAGCAGGTAGGCGCCGGCCACGAGCCCAAGCCGCGTCGCGACCGCGACTACGAGCACCGCCCCCGCCAGCACCGACAGGGCCTTGCCGAAGATCAGCAGGTCGCCCGTGAGCAGCTGCCCGGCGGCGAGGAGGGCCGGGTAGCCGTGTGGGTAGAGCCCATCGACCACCGGCTGCCCTGTCGCGAGCCCGCTCGCACGGCCCCCGAAGCTGATGAAGTCAACGAACCTGACTCCCGGGTGTCGCGATGCGAGCCAACCCAGCAGGCCGACCGCGACGAGCAGGCTACCGAGGCGCTTCATCGAGCGGCCCGCCCCCCAGCAAGGGCGCGTCGACCGGGACGGCCACCTCCGGGTCGCCCGCGCCCTCCTCGATGTCGCCGCGGGCCTCCGGGGGCCGTGCCGTGGGCAGGGTGGGGGCAGGCGCCACGGGCGGCTCCAAGGCGGCCTCCGCCCGCGCGGCGGGCAGCGAGAGGCCGAAGGGCGGCAGTGGATCCTCGCCGAGCGCGGGGACGGCGAGCATGGCCTCGCCGGGGAGCCGGTCGCGCGCATAGCCGAGCCACAGCTTGTCCTGCGGCAGCAGCACCACCTCGGCCGGGACGGGGAAGCGCTCGCCCTGCACGTTCGGCAGGAACTCCATGATCTTCGACCACACCGGCAGGGCCGTCTTGCCGCCGGTCTCCTTGTCGCCGATGCTCGACTGGCCGTCGGTGCCCACCCACACCGCCACGGTGTAGCGGGGCGAGAAGCCCACGAACCAGGCGTCCACGAAGTTCGAGGTCGTCCCCGTCTTGCCCCCGAAGTCCATGCCCTCCCGCTGGCCCTTCTTGGCGGTGCCCGCGTAAAAGACGTTCCGCATCATGTCGATGACCACGTAGGCGTCGGCCGGGTGCATCACCCGCTCGCCGAGGCCGCCGGGCAACGTCCGCGGCTCGCCCGCCAGCGAGGTGACGCCGCCCTCGCGTGCCAGCTCGCTGCCAGTGCGGTCGAGCACCCGGGTGATCCAGGTCGGATCGATGCGGACGCCGCCCCGGGCGATGGAGCTGTAGGCCACGGCGAGGTCCATCGGGGTGACCTCGCTGCTCCCGAGCGACACGGTGAGGTCGCTGCGCAGGGGCGACTTCATGCCCAGGGCCCGCGCCAGCGAGACCACGCGGTCGATACCCACCTCGTGGCCGAGGCGGACAGCCACGGTGTTGAGAGACAGCGCCATCGCGGTGCGAAGCGGGATGGCGCCGTGGTACTTGCCATCGTAGTTTTTCGGCGCCCAGGGCAGGCCGTTGGTGCCGGGGACGGAAAACGGCGCGTCGACCACGATGTCGGTCTGGCGCTTGCCCGCGACGATCGCGCTCGCGTAGACCACGGGCTTGAAGCTCGACCCCGGCTGCCTCCGTGCCTGCGTGGCCCGGATGAAACCCTCCAGCCCCACGTCGAAGCCGCCCGCCAGCGCGATCACGTGTCCCGTGCTGTTCTCGATCACGACGGCCGCCGACTCGGCCCACGGGCGGGCGCGCCGGTGCACGCTGGCGAGCCCGTCGGCGGCGGGTGGCTCGTCGCTGGCCGGAAGGCAAAGCTCGAGCACGTCGCCCCGGCGAAGCACCTGCCGCAGCGGGCGCGGCGCGCTGGCGGCGGCGCTGTCCTTGTCCGCCTGCCCCACCCGGGCCCGGCGCACCTTGGTGTCGAGA
>VGRE01000362.1 GCA_016875435.1 Deltaproteobacteria bacterium
CGTCGAGCTCCCGCGGCTCGCCGCCCCCGTCCTCGATGCCCCGCGCGAAGGCCGGGTACACCGTGGCGCCGGGGCGGTCGGAGTAGCGCACCAGGCGCCGCCCCTCGCGCACCAGCGGCGCGCCCCAGGCGTCGCACTCGACCCACACCTGCTTCCCCTTGAACGTCGCGCGGCGCCACCACATGGCGCGCCGCCTAACCCACCCGGTGGCTCTCCCCGGTGCTCGCCACCAGCTCGTAGAGCGAGTGATTGTAACAGCCCACCGTGCAGCCCTCTCCCCACAACTTCTCTCGATGGTCCTGCACTTCTCTCGAGGCCCAGAGCTCTCGCAGGGGGCGCTCGAACACGTTGCCGACCACCAGGCCGTCGCCGCCCCACACGCAGCAGGGGAGCAGGTCGCCCTTGTAGGTGACGCCGTACTGGTCGACGAGGCCGAGGCAGCGAACGGCGCCGGTTTCACCCCCGTGGTAGCCGAGCGCCTCGGCGTAGTAGTGCGCCTTGGCGGCCACCTCTGCGTCGCGACGGGAGAGCGTGTCGATGGCCGCCAGCCACGCCTCCCTCGCCTCGGGCGTGGTGAGGTACTGGTCCTTGGCGTCGTTCACCGGCCAGAAGTCGAAGCGAGCGCCGGCGGCGCGGGCCTGCTCGTACACCGTCACCAGCTCGCCCACGTTCTCTCGCGTGACGACGAAGTACACGGCGGTGTCGATGCGCCCGTCGTGGATGGTCCGCAGGAGCGCTTTCCAGGTGCGCCCGTGGGCGCCCTTCTGTCCACGGATGCGGTCGTGGGTGGCGGGCGTGCCGTCGATGGAGAAGGACAACGAGGACACGCCGCTCTCCACCAGGGCGTCGTAGTGGCGTTCCACCAGGGTGCCGTTGGTCGTGATGTTCACCGACAGGCCGCGGGCGCGGGCGGCGCGGACGATGTCGAAAATGCCGCCGTGCAAGAGGGGCTCGCCGCCGGTGATGACGAGGGTCTTGGTGCCGATGGCGGCGGCCTCGTCGAGCAGGCGCAGCGCCCGCTCCGTGGGCATTTCCTCGGGACGGTCCCACAAGTCGCAGAAGGAACAACGCAGGTTGCAACCGCGGTTGACCAGGAGCAACATCGTCAATGGCTTCGAGGGCAGCCGCGGCGGCAAGTGCGCCTCGACGGTCGGCCGGGCCACGAAGTCGCGGCCATCGCCACGGTGAATCGCGCGGTAGGCGCTCGCGACGGCACTCCAGTCGCGACCGCTCGCCCAGCGGCGGGCGTTGGCGCCGAGGCGCTTGCGAAGCTTCGAGTCCCCGAGGGCCCGGTGGATCGTGGGCACGAGCGCGTCGCGGTCGGCAAGCAACAGGTGCTCCTCGTGGCGCACCTCCAGGCCCTCGGCGCCGAGCGGCGTGGAAACCACCGCCTTCCCAGCGGCGAAGTACTCCACAAGCTTCAAGCGCGTGCCACCGCCGGCGAACAGCGGGCAGGCGCAGAGATCGGCCGACTCGATGTGAGCGGCCAGGTCCTCGACCGGTCCACAGAAACGCAGGCGATCACGGGCAAGTTCCACGGGCGGCGACAAGCCGGCGCAGAGGATCGAACCCTCCTTCAAGCTCGGTGCCAGCTCGCTCGCCAGCCAGCGCACCGCCTCGGTGTTGGGCGCGTAGTGGAGCGTGCCGTGGAAGAAGATCACCGGGCCGGGCGGCAACTCGTAGCGCCGGCGCAGATTGATCTTGCGTCCCGTGAAGGCGGCGAGATCGACCCCGTGGGGCACGTGGCGGATGTGCTCCCGCGCGCCCATGCGCTGCCGGTCATCTTCCGACACCGCGATGACCTCGTCGACGGCGCGCACGATCGCCTCCTCCACGAGGCGGATTCGTCGCAAGGCGCCCGGCGACAGGCCTGCCATTTGGCGCAGCCGATCGTGCTCCACGTTGTGTTGCACCAGCACGCTGCGCCCACCGAGCAGTCGCGACGCGATCTGCGCGGGCACGGCGTAGCCCGGGAACTCCGCCTGGTACACGTCGAGCCGCTCGCGCAGGCCCACGTACAGCGCCCGCGCCCACCAGGCCGGGTCGACCACGGGCCGGTACAGGAAGTGCTCGTCGACCGGGTAGCCGATTCGCGCCAGCCAGCGCTCGAAGCGCGCCTGGTCGCGGAGGAAGGGGGCCTCCTGAATCGCGCGAAAACGTGGCTCGTAGGAGACACGTTTCCATCCGTCCTGCCAGCGGAGGTAGGCGTCGCGGTCGTCGGACACCAGCACCACGTGGTCGCCGGCGCGCACCAGCGCCTCGGCGGTGCGCACGATCTTCACCGCCGCGCCGTGGTTAGCCGGGAACAGGTCGGCGCGAGTGAAGATGCCGATGCGCAGCGGATTGCCGAGGCTGCGTGGAGCTAACACCCCCGATCCCCCTGTACTCGCCGGATGCAGGCCACCGCGCGGCGACGATACACCCACGCCGATGACGTCGCGCTCGAGGAGAGCACCGGTGCTCGCGCCTGGGGCCTAGAGCAGCTTGCCCAGGTATCGACGCACGAGTGCAGGCGTGAGCGGCACGCCGTCGTCGTCGGCCTCGAGGCTCTCGGGGTGCACCGGGCGGCCGTAGAAGAAGCGGTCGTAGCCCCCCAGCCGATGGCCCCCGTCGAGCGCGGGACCGAAGGCGAGGAAGCTGGTGAAGGGCCAGTGTTCCTTGCCGCCTCGCGCGTTGTGCGCGGGCGCGCGGCCGAGGTCGCTCTGCACCAGCGTGAGGCGAGCGGGGTCGAGGCCCGCGAACAGCCGTTCCCAGAGCCGGGACTGCCGCGCGTCGTTGTCGTCGTGCGTGTCCCAGTCGAGCGCACCGGCGTGGGTGATGGTCGGCAGTGCCACCCCGTCGAAGATCAGGCAGCGGTGGGCATTTGCAGCGAAGAAGTTCGACACCGCCGGTCGGTCGGGATGGGCCACCGTGTCGAGCCCGCCGTGCCGCGCCCGCTCGGCGCCGCGCTCGCGAGCCACGACGCGGAGGTCGAAGGCGTCAGCGAGCACGCGGGTGGCGTCCCAGCCGCCGGGCGCATGGATGGCGACGACCGGCAGTGTCGCGACACGGGCCCGCGCGGAGCCCGGGACGGCGAGGAGCGGGGCAGCGGCGAGCAGCGAGCGGCGGTCGATCATGGCGGCGTCAACGCCTACCTAGGCCGCGGATTCCCGATCGTCACGGCGGATCGCGCCTGTCCGCAGCGGCGGGAGGTCAACTTCGACAGCAGCGGCCCCGAGCGGCCGGCGGCGGAGCAACGTCGCCTCGATCCGCGTGCTGGAACGCAACGGCTTCGCGCTCCGGGCCTACGGCATGTCGGAGGAGACAGATCGGTTCCCAGCTTGCGAGGAAGCACGGTTATTGCTTGGCAAGCAGGTCCTACCCCAGCCGATCGTAGCGCCGCAAGGCCGGCACCGCCAGGGCCACGATCCCCGCCGCCACCACCGCGACGACACCGCCGCCCACCGCCGCCGGCACCAGCCCGAGCCACGCCGCCGCCAGCCCTGACTCGAACTGGCCCAGCTCGTTGCTCACGCTCACGAACAGCCAGTTCACCGCCGACACGCGACCCCGCATCTCGTTGGGCGTGTTGAGCTGAACGATGCAGTGCCGGATCACGACGCTGACCTCGTCGGCGGCGCCGAGCACCACCAGCGCGATGAACGACGCCACCACCGACGTGGACGCGCCGAAGATCACCGTGGCCAGCCCGAA
>VGRE01000363.1 GCA_016875435.1 Deltaproteobacteria bacterium
AACTCGTAGGGCACGCCGAACTGGTCGAGCACCTCCGCCGCCCCCCGCATCACCGGCGCGTCGTTCTTGCTCCCCATCACCACGCCGACGATCGGCAGGTCGGAACCCGAGGGCATCAGAAACGCACCGCCACGCCGCCCACCACCCGCAGCACCCAGCCGTTGTTCTCCAGCGTGGTGGGCACCGCATCGAGGTCGGGGTCTGTAGAACTGGCCTCGCCGTCGGAGAGCACGAGGTTGAAGGGCGCCTCGATGACGATCGAGATGGGCGACACCGGGTCGACCATCACGCCGAGGCCAGCGGTGGGCCCGAAGGCCGCGCCGCCGTCGATGTCGGGGTAGTCGACGGCGCCTTGCTCGTCGGGGATGTGGAAGCCGTCGTACACGGTGAAGGTGAAGCCCACGAGCGCATAGGGCTTCACGTAGCCGGTGGCCACCGGGAGGAACTTGGCGCGCGGCTCGATGAACAGCTGCGTGGCCTCGACGGCCGCGTACGGGGTCTCGGCCACCTTCTCCTCGCAGGCGCTGCACTCCCAGCCGACGGTGAGCTTCTTCTTGCCGGTCTGCAGGCCCACCGCCACCGAGGTGTCGACGAACCAGGCCGGGATGAAGCCCAACTCCACGCGACCGTTGATGCCCGAACCGGCGCCCGGCCCCGTCCAGGCGCTGCTCCCGGTGCTGACGAGGTTGCTGTCGAGCCCCACCCGCACGTCGTAACCGCGGTCCACGTCGCCCAGCGTGTAGCCGCCCGTCGCCGCGACGTAGGCCTTGCCCGAGTGCACCTGGGCCTTGTTGAGCCAGGCGGCCGAGTCCATCCCGCTCTCGCGGTAGTTTTCGTAGGCGCCCCAGGGGATGCCCATCTTGCGGCGTTCTTCGACCGCCTTCGGGTCGGAACCATACACCTCGGCGGGGCTGGGTTCCTTTACCTTGGGCGGCGGGGGCGGCGGCGGCTCCTTGGCCTTGGCAGCGGACTTCGGGGGATCGGCCTTCTTCTTCTCTTCCTTCTCGGCGGCGTCACTCGACTTCGACTTGCTGGTGGACTTCGAGGTGCTCTTCGCCGGCGCCTCCTCCTCGTCCCAGTCCTCCACCGGGTCTTCCTTGACCGTCTTGGTGGAGGACTTCTTCGGCGGCGGGACCTCGTCCTCTTCCTCGTCGAAAGACGGCCGGGGCACCTCCTCCTCGTCCTCGTCGGCGGTGGGCTTGTTGCCGATGCTGCCGAACTCTTCCTCCCGCTCGGGCACCAGCTGGATGGCGGCGACCACTTGCTTGGCGATCTCCTGCGCCACCGCGATCTCGCCGCCCCACGAGGCCTCCTTGCGGATCGTCTTGAGCGGCTGCGCGTTGTCCCAGCCGTAGAGGCGGATCTCGATGTTGAGCCCGTCGGCGCTCTGGCCCACGGCCATGACCACGGCGAGGCGCGCGTCGGTGCGCTCCCAGAGCTTGGCGGGGCAGTCGTCGAGGTCGGCGCAGGCGTCGGCATCGCCGCCGACCGCCTCGATGAGCTCCTCCCCCGCGAGCACGCCGAGGCCGCCACCGTCAATGGCGTCGACGACGAAGCCGGTGAACATCCCGGCGATGGGGAAGTCGTTCATCGAGGCCGGCGTGGCCTCGGGGATGATGACGTCGGCGGCGCTGGCGCGGCCGAGCAGGGCGAGGAGCGCGATCACGGCTTGAGGTTCCTGCACCACTCGGCGGTGAAGCTGCCGCTCAGCGTGCCGTCTTCGAAGGTGACGGTCTCGAAAGAGCCGGTGGCGAGGCCCTCGTCATCGAAGCTGTCGATGGTGACCGCACCGGCCGTGGCGTTGGTCTCCTGGAACACGCCGCCGGACACGTTGACGATCGTGGCCTGCGCCTGCCCGCCCTGCTGGATCGACGACTTGCCCTCCTCCAGCTCGTCGCCGGAGAAGGTGAACTGCAAGACGCTGGTGTCGACGGTGGTGGGGGCCACGCCCTCGTCGTAGTTGCGCTCCACCCAGTCCACCCCGGTACACTCCACCTCGACCATGGAGATCACCACGTAGCGAGCGCCCCAGTAGACGTAGTCGGTGCCGCCGAATTTGATGCCGCCAGCGGTACCCTCCACCTCAGCAGAAGCGCCGCCGCAGCCGACAAGCGCGGCGAGGGTCGGCACGAGCGGGACGAGCGAGCGCACGCGGACTCCGGGGAGGCGGCCGGCTATCCTACCGCTTTGACGACGTCACCGCGCGGTGTCCCCGCTGGGCCCCGCGGATTACTCCGGCTCGTGCCCGTCGATCACGTCGGCCTGCTCGCATCCGCGCTCCTTGGCGAGCGGCGCGCGTTGGCGCGCCTCATCTCGCGGGTGGAGATGCGCGCCCCTGGCGCAGCCGCGCTGATGACCTCGCTCCAACCCCGGCGGCTCCTCGAGCCTGGGGCGCCCCAGGTGGTGGGCATCACCGGGCCCCCCGGGGCCGGGAAATCCACCTTCACCGACCGCATCGTGGCCGAGGCCCGGCGCGAGGGCCGCCGGGTGGCGGTGGTGGCCGTCGATCCCTCCTCGCCGAGGACGGGGGGCGCCATCCTCGGCGACCGCCTCCGGATGGACGCGCACGCCGACGACGACGGCGTGTACATCCGCAGCCTGTCCGCCCGGGGACACGCCGGGGGCTTGTCTCGCGCGGCGTCGCAAATCGTCGACATCCTCGACGCGGTGGGCTTCGACCTCGTGGTGGTGGAGACCGTGGGCGTGGGCCAGGGGGAACTCGGCATCGTCGAGGTAGCCGACACCGTGCTGCTCGTGCTCACGCCCGAGTCGGGCGACAGCGTTCAGGCGATGAAGGCGGGGCTCATCGAGGTGGCCGACGTCTTCGTGGTGAACAAGGCCGACCGCCCGGGGGCCGACGCGCTGGCGCGGGAGCTGGAGATCGCGGTTCACCTCGACGACCGCCCGGGATGGCAAGCACCGGTTTTCACCGCCGCGGCGCTCGACGGGCGCGGCGTGGGCGAGGTGGTAGCGGCCCTGTCGCGACACGCGGAGTATTGTGTTGGCGCCGGGCGCGACCCGTGGCGAGCGCGGCGCGCCGAGGGTCGAGTGCGCACCTGGCTCGACCTCGTGGCCGACGAGGCGCGCGATGCGGCGACGCGGCTTTTCGCCGACAGCGAGGCGCTGGCGTCGCTGCGGTCGGGGAGCCTACGCCCCGAGGCGATGCCGAGGACGCCCCGGTGATCGACCTGCCCGCGCTGGCGGCATCGCTCCCGCGCGGCGAGGGACGAGTCCACGCCACGGTGATCGACGGCGTGGCCGAGGTGGTGCTCGACCACCCCGCGCGTCGCAACGCATTCACCCCGCACATGATGGTCGACCTCGGCCAGCTCGACGTGAGCGGCGCGCGGTGCATCCTCCTTCGAGGCGCGGGAACGAGTTTCTGCTCGGGCGGCGACCTCGGCGCGGTGCGGGAGCACCTCGCTCTCCCCGGCGGGGGACGGGCCCTGGCGACGTTCATGGCGACCGCCATCGCCCGACTGTCGCGACATGCACCGATCGTGGGGTGCGTCGAGGGTCACGCCCTCGGGGGCGGCGCCGAGCTGCTGGCCGCCTGCGATATCGTCGTGGCCGCGCCCACCGCGGAGGTGGGGTTCGTGCAGGCGCGGCTCGGGGTGTCGCCCGGCTTCGGCGGCGGCGGCTACCTCGCGGGGCGCGTGGGACCCGCGCGGGC
>VGRE01000364.1 GCA_016875435.1 Deltaproteobacteria bacterium
CTGATCCTCGCGTGGAACTTCCAGGCCGAGATCGTCCGTCAGATGTCTCCGTTTGCCGCGGCGGGGGGGCGCTTTGTCATCCCGATCCCGACGCCTCGGGTCCTGTAGGGCGCGGGTGGGCGCGGCACGCCTCGCGTCCGAGAGGTGGTTTTGACGCCCAACTACCGGTCCGAGAAGGGATTTTGACAAAGGAACCGTATGAAAATATTTTCAGAGCGAGGATCCCCTCCGCTATAATCCGACCTGCTTGCCCCGTACCCCCGTTGTTCGAGACCTGCCGGTCGTTTCCCGCAGACCCCGGGGGCCTCGGGGCGTAGGCCGGCTGTAACTGACGGGGCGAAGCTGTGTCCAAGCGAGTCCATCGACGAGCTCCTCGTAGGTCGCGATCCCCACGGATAGAGGACGGAGAATGGCCAGGTTGTGCTCATCACGGGCGGTACGGGATCGTTCGGCAAGGTATTCGTCGATACCGTCCTGCGCGAGACGGAGGTCAAGAAGCTGATCGTCTTCAGCCGGGACGAGCTGAAGCAGCACGAGATGGCGTCCCGGCTCAAGGACGACCGGCTGCGCTTCTTCATCGGCGACGTGCGAGACGTCGAGCGGATCCACCGGGCCTTCCACGGGGTGGACGTCGTGGTCCACGCCGCGGCGCTCAAGCAGGTGCCGGCCTGCGAATACAACCCGCTCGAAGCCGTGAAGACGAACGTGCTCGGCGCGGCCAACATCATCAACGCGGCCATCGACTGCGGCGTCAAGCGGGTCCTCGCCCTCAGCACCGACAAGGCGGTGAACCCCGTCAACCTCTACGGCGCCACCAAGCTCTGCGCCGAGAAGCTCTTCGTCCAGGGCAACTCCTATTCGGGCTTCGACGGCACGCGCTTCGCCTGCGCCCGGTACGGCAATGTCATGGGCTCCCGCGGCAGCGTCATCGAGGTGTTCACCGAGCAGCGCCAGGCCGGTCGCATCACGATCACCGACGAGCGCATGACCAGGTTCTGGATCACCCTGCCGCAGGGTGTGCGGTTCGTGATCAAGTGTCTGGGCCTCATGCATGGGGGCGAGGTGTTCGTGCCGAAGATTCCCAGCATGAACATCATGGACCTCGCCCAGTTCATCGCGCCCGGGTGCACGGTCGAGTTCACGGGGATCCGCCCGGGTGAAAAGCTGCACGAGGTGCTCGTCTCCGCGGACGAGGCCCGGCTCGGCAAGGAGTTCGACGACATGTTCGTGCTCCAGCCGGCGCATCCCTGGTGGAAGACCGAGAACTGGAAGGGCGGCAAGGAGTTGCCCGACGGTTACCGCTATGCCAGCGACACGAACAGGGAGTGGCTGTCGGTCTCGCAGCTCCGCGCGTTCGTCGCCGGTTCGGACGTCTGACACTCGCCCCCGTCATGCCTGAGGTCGCCTCGTTCGCGATCAATGGGCGCGCGATCGGCCCCGGGCGCGTGCCCTACCTCGTCGCCGAGCTCTCGGCGAACCATCACCACGAGTTCGAGCACGCCCTCGCGCTGGTCCGCGCGGCCAAGGAGGTCGGGGCCGACGCGGTCAAGCTGCAGACCTACACGCCCGACACGATGACGCTCGACACCGATAGCGAGTACTTCCGCCTGCCGTCGGAGAACACCTGGGGGGGCCGGCATCTGTACGAGCTGTACCAGGAGGCGTACACGCCCTGGGAGTGGCACGCCGAGCTCAAGCGCGCGGCGAATGAGCTCGGCCTCGACCTCTTCTCCTCTCCGTTCGACGCCTCCGCCGTGGACTTCCTGGAGACCCTCGACGTGCCCGCGTACAAGGTCGCGTCCTTCGAAGTCGTCGACATCCCGCTCCTGCAGCGCATCGCCCGGACCGGCAAGCCGGTGATCATGTCGACCGGCATGGCCACGCTGGCCGAGATCGACGAGGCGGTGCGCACGCTGCGCGAGGCGGGGGCCACCGAGATCGCCCTCCTCAAATGCACCAGCGCGTATCCCGCGCCTCCCGACGAGATGAACCTGGCGACCATCCCGCACCTCGCCGATGCCTTCCACCTGCCCGTGGGACTCTCCGACCACACGCTGGGGAGCGCGGTGGCCGTCGCGGCGGTGGCGCTCGGCGCCTGCCTCGTCGAGAAGCACTTCACGCTGTCGCGCGCCGACGGCGGCCCTGATGGGTCGTTCTCGCTCGAGCCCCACGAGTTCGCGGAGATGGCGGCCGCGACGCGCGTGGTGGCGCAGGCGGTCGGCCGGGTCGCGTACGAGGTGACCGCGCACGAATCGTCGAACGCCGGGTTGCGACGGTCGCTGTTCGTCGTCGCCGACGTCAAGGCCGGGGAGGCGTTCACGACGGGCAACGTCCGCTCGATCCGTCCCGGACACGGCCTCGCGCCGAAGTTCCTTCCCGCCGTGCTCGGGCGGGCGGCGGCGCGGGACATCCGCCGCGGCACGCCGCTCGGATGGGACCTCGTTGCCGGCTGAGATGGGCACCCCGCCGGTGGCTGCTCCGCCCGGCTCCGAGGCGCGCAGCGTCAAGATCCGTCCGGCCACGCCCGGGGATTGCCGGGCGTTCTGGGAATGGCGGAACGATCCGGGCACGCGCGCCGTCGCGTTCGACCCCACGCCGATTCCCTACGACGTGCACGTCGCGTGGTTCGGTCGAAAGCTTCACGATCCCGCGACGCGCATGGCCGTCGTGGTGACCGCGGACGGCCGTGACATCGGGTACGTCCGCTGCGAGGTTGCCGACGGTATCGGTGAGATCAGCGTGGTGCTCGCCGCCGCGGAGCAGGGAAAGGGCGTCGGGCCGCGGGCGCTGGGCGCGGCGGCGGCCTGGCTCCTCGAGGACCGTGCGGTGACGAGACTGCGGGCTCACGTGCTCGCGGGTAACCCGCGATCCCGGCGCGCGTTCGAGCGTGCGGGGTTCGTGGAACACGGCCCACCGGCCGTTGTTCGCGGCGAGGAGGTTCACGAATTGACGATGGAGCGCACGCGCTGACCGGTGCGCTGTTTCGAGTCGACGCGGGCACGCGCGTCGGCCTCGGCCACCTCGACCGGTGTCTCGCGCTCGCGCACGCGCTGCGCGAGGCGGGGTTGCCGGGCCGATTCGTCACGGCGGGCGATGTCGCGACGCTCGCCCGCGCCCGCGCCTCCGGCTTCACGATCGACGCCCTCGCCGGCCCGGTCGCGTGGAGCGACGACGACGTTCGCGCGACGATCGCGGCCGCGCGCGCGGGGGACTGCGAGACGATCGTGGTCGACTCCGACCACGAGGGTGAGCGATACCTCGCGGAGCTCCGTCGGGCCGGCTTCTTCGTCACGGCGATCGACGACCTCGCGTCCCATCCCTTTCCCTGCCAGCTGGTGGTCAACAACGACGCGGACGCCGAGGCGCTCGCCTATCGGTCCTCGTCGGGCGATACGCGGTTCCTGCTCGGCCCGCGCTATGCGCTGCTCGGTCCGGACTTCCGCGAGGCGCCACGCCGCCACGGCGATCCCTCCGGCCCCCGCGATGTGCTGGTCGTCCTCGGCGGGGCCGATCCCCTGGGACTCGCGCCGGCGCTCGTCACGGCGGTCGCGTCGCTCCCCTCCGTCGACCGCGTCACGGCGGTCGTGGGCCCGTTCGCGACGCACCTCGCCCTCGTCGAGGATGCGGCGGCCCGTGCCGCACGTCCGGTCCGGGTCGAGCGCGCGCCGACG
>VGRE01000365.1 GCA_016875435.1 Deltaproteobacteria bacterium
CGGCAGTTCTGGTGGCTGCCGCTCGGACTCGGATGCCTCCTGCGCGCGCGGGAGACCGGCGCGTGGAGCTGGTTCGTGCGGCTCGGGCTGGTGGGCGGATTCGCCACGGTGGCCTGCTTCTACTACGGGGCCTTCCTCGGGCTCGCGAGCGTCACCGTCCTCGCCGTGGATCTCGTGGTGCAGCGGGCCGTCCCCTCGCTCCGCGTCCTGCGCGGCCACGGCCTGGCGCTCGCCATCGCCGCGGCGATCGCCGCACCGGCGGCCTCGGCCTTCGCGTCCTCCTACGGTCCATCGGCGACCGTCGCCACGACCCCCACGACGACCGCCGCGGTCACCGTCTCCGACGCCAGCGGCGCCGCCGCCACGACCCCCACCACGACCGCCGCGGTCACCGTCTCCGACGCCAGCGGCGCCGCCGCCGCGCTCGAGGATCTCTACCTCCCACGCGCCTGGGCACGCAGCGAGCTCGATGACGACGCGCGCGCCTACACCGGTGGCCGCTACCTCGGTTTTCTTGCCGTGGCGCTTGCCCTCGCCGGCGTCGTCGCGCATCCCCGTCGCGCCGCGCCCTGGGCGGGGGTCGCCGTGGTCGGCGTGGTGCTGTCCCTCGGCTCCGGCTCGGACGGCCAGCCGATGCCCTTCCGTTGGCTGGACGCCGCGTTTGCGTTCGTGACCGAGCCCGTCAACTTCCCCGCGCGCTTCCTCGCCATGACGATGATCGCGTTGCCGGTGCTCGGCGCCCTCGCCACGCGCTGGCGCTGGGCGGCGCTCCTGGCTCCCCTCGCCGTGATCGAAATCCAGACCGCAGACCTCGTGCCCTGGCCCCGCGAAACCATGGCCCTGCCGCCCGCGGGCGGCCTGGCGGGGCGGGGACCGGTGTTCGATCTCGGCCTCGCGCTCGACGACTCCCGCGCGAGTCGCCTCATGAACGTCGCCGTCCAGATGTCGCTCGGGAGCCCCACGCAAGCCTTCCCGGTCGACCGTCTGGACCGCTGGAACGCATCCGGAGTGCGCTGGGCGCGCGCGCTTCCGCTCGTCCAGGACCTCCGCGTCCGCCGCGCGCGCGACGTCGGCCCCCACGAGGCCTACCGCCCGGATGTGGCCCTCCTTCGCGACCGCGGCTTCGAGCGCATCCTCCTGACCCACCCGACGGACGGCCTCGATCCGCAGTACGAAGGCATCATCACCGCGCTGTGTGGCGCGCCGCAGCGGATCGAGCTCGCCACCCTGTGGACCCTCCCGGCGGCGGACGACGGCGTCGACGCCACGATGCTGGCCGCCTGGCGCGCCGAGCAAGAAGCGCGCGTCGATGCCCTCGTCGACGAGGACGAGCCCGGTACCTACCCCACCTCACCCCAGCAGCGCTAGCCGCCTGCGCGGCGGGGGTCGAGGATGCCGAGCGCCTCCTCCAGCGCGCGCACCTCCGGGTCCTCGGTGGCGCAGTGCCCCGCCTCGACGACCTCGGCGATGCGGCCCTCCTCCTCCGGCGTGGGTTCCCGGGCGTGGGCGTGCCGCACCGTCGCGCGGACCCGCGCGGCCATCGCGGCGCAGGTGTCGGCGCGGCGCGGCGCGTAGTGCTGCGCCACCCACCCGGGCGCACGCTCCGCCAGGCCGGCGGCCACGATGGCGAGCGCGACCCCGTTGCCGACCAGGACGAGCAGGATCGCCCCCCGCAGGATCCATCGGGTGTGCACGGCCATGCGGCGGCGGAATAACGCGATCTCGCCGTGAACCTGCGCTGGCCCCTCGTGCTGTTGTCGGCCGGCGCCGCGGCCTGCTCCACCCCCGATCCGCGCCCGAACGTGCTGATCGTGAGCCTCGACACGCTGCGAGCAGACCGCGTCGGCGCCCGGGACGCCAACGGCGTGACGCTCACGCCGAACCTCGACCGCTTCGCGGCGGAGGCGGCGGTCTTCACATCGGCCTACAGCCACGCCAACGAGACGCTCTACTCCCACGCCGCGCTGTTCACCGGACGCTACGCGAGCGACCTCGCGGCCGTCGACTACCAGAGCTTCGACATCGCCTCGACCCCCACCCTCGCCTCCATCCTCCGCGCGGCAGGCTACCGCACAGAGGCGATCGTCGCGGGCGGGCACCTCGCGCCCGAGTTCGGCCTGCACGTGGGCTTCCACCGCTACGCCAGCGGCCAGGACTTCGGCTCCTTCCAGCAGACGGTCCCGCTCGCCCTGGAGCGCCTCGACGCGCTCGACGAGCAGGACGCGCCCTGGCTCCTCTTCGTGCACGGCTACGACGCGCACGCGCCCTACATCACCTGGGGGCCCCTCTTCGGCAGCGAGACCCCCGGCTACGACGGGCCGCTCCGCGAGGCGAGCCTCATCCCGTGGACCTTCGAGCAGATTCTCGACGACCATTGGTACCCGGGCTTCGCCCCGTCCTTCGTCGAGAGGGACGAGCGGAGCATGCTCGACCCCGCGCTCTTCGACGCCCTCGCCGCGTGGGCGGCGGCGCACCCCGAGGACGCGCGCGCGCTCGGCCCCGAGGACGTCGCGTTCATCCGTGGGCTGTACGACGCTTCGGTGCGCTACGCCGACCTGCACGTGGGACGACTCCTCGACGCGCTGGCGGAGCGCGGAACCCTCGACGACACACTGGTCGTCGTGCTCTCCGACCACGGCGAGGACCTGCTGGAGCACGGACACGTCAACCACCGGCTCTCGTTGCACGACGAGAACCTGCACGTCCCGCTCATGGTGCGCGGACCCGGCGTGACGGCCGGCCGCTTCGACGATCCGAAAGGGCTGGTGGATGTCCTGCCCACCGTCGCCGCCCTGGTGGGCGCCGAAGCGCCGCCCGGGCGGGGCAAGCTCCTCTGGGCGTCGGATGCCGAGCGGGCCATCCTCAGCGAGGCCGAGCGCGGCGAGCTGTCCGTGCGCACCCGTTCGGGGCGCTTGTCCCTCCCCCGGACCGACGCGGCGGGCGACCACCCTCCTCCGACGGCGCCCCCGCGCGCCTTCGTCACCGGCCCCGACGGCGCGCCCGTGCCCTGGGAAGCGCCGCTGACGCGGGCGCTCTTCACGCGGCTCCGCGAGGTCTCCCGTTGAAACGCGCGGCCGCATGGGGCCCGTGGGTCGTCGTCGTGCTCGCCGCGGCGCTCACGGTGAGCGCCCTTCTCCGCCTCCGCGAAGGACCTCGCGCGCACCACCCCAGCGATGTCCTCCTCGCCCTGGACCGCGACGGCAGCGGCGCGCTGGAGCCCGCGGAGCTCGATGGCCGCGACGCGCCCGGCACCTCCTGGCGCGCGCACGATCTCGACGACGATGGTCGACTCGACGCGCGCGAGCTGGAGATCGCGCTGGAGGTGCTCGACCCGCGCTGGCTCCTGCGGATGCCCGACGAGCCCACGTTGCCGGGCGGCGCCGGTGGGACGACCCCGGCAGCAGGCTAAGCTGTGGCGGTGACTCCCCGCGACACCCTGCGCGCCCTCCTAGTCGTCTTCGCGCTCGCGCTGACCGGACTGGCCGCCCAGCGCCTGGGGCGCGTGCCGGAGGGGACACAGGCGGCGCGCGACCTGTTGCGCTTCGTCGATCCCGATGCCGACGGGGAGGTCTCTCGGGCCGAGTTCGACCGGGTTTCGGATGGAGAGCTCCCCTTCGCGGTGGCCGACAT
>VGRE01000366.1 GCA_016875435.1 Deltaproteobacteria bacterium
ACGCCCGCGTCAGCTCGCCCGCGAGGGCCTGGGCGGCCGTCTGCCGGGGCGCGCCGGCGGCGGCGGCGAGATCGAGGCTATCCATCGCGCGGCTGAGCTGCCCGCACGTGCGCTGCACCACCGCGAGGCTAAGGAACGCGTCGGACAGCGCGGTGCGGCGTTCACGGCCCCGCAGCTCGCGCACCAGCGCCAGCATCATGCGCTCCGCGTCGTCGGTCGCGCCGCGCGACAGGGCGAGGGCGGCGAGGCCGATGCGCGCTCGGAGCGCAGCGCGCTCCTGCCCCGTGGGCGAGTCGGCGAGGCAAGCCCGGTAGTGGTGCTCGGCCCGTACGCCGTCGCCGATGCGACGCATGAAGTCGCCGCTGGCGAGCTGCGCCTCGACCCGCCCACTCTCGGCAAGGCGCGCCACCCGCTCGACGC
The DNA here is from genome assembly GCA_016875435.1 of Deltaproteobacteria bacterium. Classification (GTDB taxonomy): domain Bacteria; phylum Myxococcota_A; class UBA796; order UBA796; family SXON01; genus SXON01. Next base: position 421 of record VGRE01000366.1, read on the forward strand.
GCGAGGGGTCGGGCGGCGAGCCCTGCGACACCTCCACCTCCAGCGAGAGCGCGTCGGCCCGCTCCAGGATCCGCAGGGCGCCAGCCTCCCGGGCCAGGCGGTCGCCCGCGGCGAGCGCTTCCCGGGCCTCGCAAAGGCGCCCCACCGACCGGAGCGCCTCGGCGCGGGCCAGCGCGCGGCGGGCCGCGAGCTCGGCGCTCACGTTGACGGCGTCCCCCGCCTGCTCGATGGTGTCGAGCGCAGCCTGGGGCCGGTCGGCGCGGCTGAGGTACTCGCCCAGTTCCACCAGCTGGACGATCTTCTCGGCCGCGCCGGAGCCGAGAGCGTCGTGCAGCACGAGGAATCGCTGCTCCCACTCGCCCGAGGGGCGCGCGCGCGCGGCATCGGCGAGCGCGTGGTGCATCGCCCGGCGATGGCCATCGGCGAGGTGGGCCAGGATGGCCGACTCCAGCGCGGCGCGGGTGAGCGACACCCACTCCTCGCTTCCACGTCGCGACCAGACCGCGACGAACCCCTGCCGCAATGCCGGTCCGAGGTCGAGGCCCGAGGCGTCGGCCCCGGCGGCCTCGAGCAGCAGGTCGACGGGCACCGGCCCGCCTGCCACGGCGACCGCGTCGAGCACCCGGCGGGTCGCGGGGGGGAGCCGTCGCAAGGCACGGTTGAGGAGTCGCTGCGTCGTCGCGCCGGGGGCCAGACCGGCGGCGGGAGCCCAGCGCCAGGCCGGGTGGCCATCGGCGGTGGTGCCCTCGCACCACACGCCGCCGCCCTGGGCCTGCTCACGCAACAGCGCCACCGCGAGCGCGGGCACGCCGCCGGAGGCCTCGACCACCGCGACCTCCAGCCCCGGCGGCACCGTAGGGCTGTCGAACAGCTCCACCAGCAGTTGGCGGATCTCCCCCGCCGAGAGGGGCCTCAAGGCCACGTGACGGGCGTTCTCGATGGGCGCGACATCGACGCCGAGCACGATGGATGCGACACCGTCAAGTCGCGACAGGTCGGCGACGAGTTTCAGGGATTCCCCGGAGAGCGCGTCTGCATCCTCGGTGACCAGCAGCACGCCGGAGTCGCGCCCGAGGTCGACCAGCGCGGCGCGGACGTCGGCCTCCTCGGGCGGCACCTTCATGCCGAGGCAAGCCAGCTCGGCGGCGATGGCCTCGCACACCTGGTGGGGCCGCATGCGGGAACGGCCGCGCACGGTGACCGTTTCCATGCCGCACGCGCCGGCGGTGGCGCGCGCCAAGCGCGCCAGCGCGCCGAAGCCCGAGCCGAAGGGGCCGGTGACGACCACGAAGCCCCCGGTGTCGATGGCGGCCTCCATCGCGCCCCGGGCAGCGGCCCGGCCCACCAGCGACGGCCGTCGCAGGTCGCGACGGATGCCCATGGAGCCAGTGAGCAGGGCGAGCGCGACCGCCGCCGAGGGCGGCCTCCCCGCCGGGTCGCGCGACATGAGCCGGTCGACCAGAGAGGCCAGTCGCACCGGGATCCCCGGGGCCACCTCGATGAGCGGCGTCGCGCCGCCCGTCCGGTGCACCGAGAGCCAGTCCGCCGCGCCGCGCGCCGAGAATGGCCGCGCGCCGCAAACCGCCTCGTAGAGGGTGATGCCGAGAGAGTAGAGGTCGGTGCGGTGGTCGCTCTCGGCGCCAGCGATTTGCTCGGGCGCCATGTAGGCGTAGGTGCCGAGAACGTCGCCGAGCGTGGTGGTGAGCGGGTCGGCTGGGTCGACGGCGAGCCCGAGGTCCATCAAGACCACTCGGCTGTCGTCGGCGCAATACACGTTCGATGCCTTGACATCGCGATGAACGATGCCGTGCTCGTGCAGGTACTGGAGCACGTGCAGCAAGGCCTGTGCGAGCTGCACGGCCTCCTCGCCGTTCATCACGCGCCGGGCGATGCGCTCGTCCAGGGGCTCCCCGCGCAGGAGCTCCAGGACCAGCGCGGGCTCGCTACCGCCGAAGACGTGGAGGCAGCGCACGAGACCGGGATGCGACAGGCGCTGCAGTAGCCTTCCTTCGCGGAGGAAGCGCTTGCGCATCGCGGGACGGTCGGGATCGTGCAGCACCTTGAGCGCCACCGCCTTGCCCTCCCAGGTGGTGCGGAAGACGTCGGCAATGCCACCCGCGCCGATTCGCTCGTCGAGGCAGAGGCCGTGGAGCTCGCCGCGGGACGCCACCTAGCGCCGTTCCAGCCAGGCGCGGAGCGGCACCCACAGGTGCTCGGGGGCAGCGCGTCCCGAGATGAGGTCGAGGTGGCCCCAGTGCCGGCCCGTGGTCCAGGGCTCGAGTTCCAGGAGCGTCTTGTCTCGACTACCCGACTCGTCGAAGGCGGCGCGCGCATCGGCCGGCGGCATCAGGTGGTCGAGGTCGCCCGAAACCACCATCAGGGGCACGTCGGTGCGCGACCAACCCTCGGCGAACTCGAAACTGTCGGTGCTCCCCCACCGCGCCATTTCGAGCCAAACGTGGCCGCTGGTCCAGTCGAATCCTCGCTCCAGGCGCTCGGCAAGCAGCTCTGGCTCCACGCTCCCCGGCGCCCAGCCGCTCACCGGGAAGGCGTAGCCGACGATGTCGGAGACGTTGTACAGGCGGCCGAGCACCTGGCCCGCCAGGCGCGTGCGCACCGACACCTTGCCGAGCAGTCGCTTGCCGCGCAGCACCGTGGACGCGCGGCACACCCAGTGCAAGAAACGATTGGCCTGGGCGAACTTGTAGAGCGCGCCGATGCCGACCACGCCGCGCACCGGGGTCTCCGTGGCCAGGGCGTAGCCCACGGCGCCCCCCAGCGAGTGCCCCACCCAGAAGGCGCGCTGGGGCAGCGCGTCGGCCACCGCCCGCGCGTCGTCGACGTAGTCGCGGAAGGCCTCCGGGCCGTGGCCCGGCCGCGAGTTGCCATGGCCGCGCAGTTCGAGATTGAAGACGTCGAAGCCGCTGGCCGCCAGCCACGCGCTGAACGACCGGGTCGAGTGGTGCCAGGTGTAGCGGTTCTGGGCAAAGCCGTGCACCAGCACCACCGGGGGACCGCCCACGCCGGGGAGGTGTTTGCGCACCAGCGCGAGGCGCCCGTCCAGGCGCCAGCGTTCCTTGCGCAATACCGCCCGTTCGCCGACCACCGTTGGCTGCTCCACCGCGCCCGACTCTTCGAGCACCCAGCGCTCGCCGCCGAGAGGCATCGTCCCCAGCCGGCGCGCCCCGGAGCGAACCGCCGCGGTCG
>VGRE01000367.1 GCA_016875435.1 Deltaproteobacteria bacterium
CTCCGGGGGCGAGTGGGAACCGCCCGACACCGACACCGACAACACCGCCGTGCCCCCCGAGGAGTGCAACGGCGAGGACGACGATGGCGACGGCGAGGTGGACGAAGGCTTCCCCGACAGCGACAACAACGGGCGCGTGGACTGCCTCGACGAGGAGTGCCCCCCGCTCGACCTCGCCACCGAGACGACGGTCGCCATCCCCGAGGAGTGCCAGGGCACGACCTCGGGTGGCGGCGGCGCCGAGGTGACCGACCCCTGGGACGTGCAGGTGAAGTGGACCTACGGCAGCGGCATGAGCTCGTGGATGACGCCGGTGATCGGCAACCTCGACGACGACAACGGCAACGGCGTGGTGGACGACAACGACAGCCCCGAGGTGGTGCTGAGCCTCACCAACAACACCATCGTGTGCCTGGAAGGTGCCACCGGCGCGCTCAAGTGGACCTTCTCCGGCAGCAACGGCTACGGCGGCACCAGCATCGCCGACGTCGACGCCGACGGCTGGCCCGAGGTGATCGCCGCCGACAGCCAGGGCCGCACCATCACCATCGACAAGGACGGCAACCTCTACTGGACCGCCGACGACAAGCTCGCGGCGCTCAACTACATGCTCCACAACGTGGCCGACCTCGACCAGGACGGCGAGCCCGAGGTGATCCACGACAGCTACGTGCTCGACGGTCTCACCGGCGACGTGGAGTTCCAGATGAGCGTGCCCACGAGCGGGTGGAACTACCGCCTCCCGGCCATCGGCGACGTCGACAACGACGGCGACCAGGAGATCGCGCTGGAGGGCGCGCTCTACGACAGCGACGGCAGCGAGATCTGGAGCACCGGGGAAACCGGGAGCTACGGCTTCTGGCCCATCCTCATCCAGGCCGACACCGACGACGAGGCCGAGATCGGCTTCGTCGGCTCGGTGTGGAGCCTCTGGGAGGCCGACGGCACCAACATCTACCGCACCAGCTACAACAGCACCGCCCAGCCCGGCCCCCCCTGCGCCGGCGACTTCGACGGCGACGGCACCGCCGAGGTGGCCTGGCCGGCCTACCAGAACTTCGTCATGTACGAGCTCGACGGCACCAAGGTGTGGTCGGTCAACATGGACGACACCTCCGGCCTCGCCGGCTGCTCGGGCTACGACCTCAACAACGACGGCGCGCTGGAGATCCTCTTCGCCGACCAGAGCACCTTCACCATCTTCGACGGCGCCACCGGCGACGAGCTCTTCGTCGACAGCCACAGCTCGCCCACGATTTTCGAATACCCCACCGTGGCCGACATGGACGCCGACGGCCACGCGGAGATCGTGGTGGCCCACTACGGCAGCGGCAGCGCCGTCACCGTGTACGAGCACGCGGGCGACGGCTGGCCGGCGGCCGGCGCCACCTGGAACGTCCACGACTTCGCCATCACCAACATCAATCCCGACGGCTCCGTGCCCCAGGACCCCGACGCGAGCTGGCTCAAGTACAACGTCTACCGGGCCCGCGTGGCGGCGGACGACCCGTCGACCCCCGACCTCATGGTCGACATCACCGACGTGTGCGTGGCCGACTGCGACTACGGGCCGGTGGCGGTGGCGCTCAAGGTGACCAACCAGGGCGGGAGCGACGTGGACGCCGGGGCCAGGGTGCAACTCTACGCCGACGACGACACCGGGCTACGCCCGCTCACGACGGTCACCTTGCCCGCGATCCCGGCGGGAACGACCCTCGACGGCATCCAGATCGACCTGCTGCCCGCCGACATCGGCCGCTTCGGCTTCGCTGCCACCATCGATCCCGACGGCGCCCTGGGCGAGTGCGACGAGACGAACAACGAGGGCTGGTGGACCGATACAGTTTGTCCCTGATCAGATAGACTCCCGCCGCGTCGGGAGCGCCACATGTCCCTCATCTTCCTCTACGCCTGCACCGACTACAACCTCTCCGCGCCCGGCGAGGAGGTGAAGGAGGAGGTGCCGGAAGACACGGCCCCCGAGGAGCAGCCCCCCGGCGACGACCCGGAGATCGAGGTGAGCCCATCGTCCATCGACTTCGGCTCGGTCATGAAGGACTGCCCGGCCGACCCGATCACCGTCACCATCACCAACAAGGGGCTCGGCCAGCTCGAGGTCCGCAACATCGACCTCGACGGCGACGCCGTGTCGAAGTTCAGTCACGACGGGCAGGCGGTCAACCTCGAGTACAACGACACTTACGAGTTCGACATCGAGTTCGAGCCGAGCGCCTACGTCACCTACGAGGTGGAACTCCAGGTCGAGAGCAACGACCCCGACGAGGGCCTCGTGGGCGTGCCGGTGCTCGGCGCGGGCGCCTCGGGCTCGATCTACGAGGAGAGCTTCGTCCAGGACTACCACGACACCATCGACGTGTTGTGGGTGATCGACAACTCCGGGAGCATGAGCGAGGAGGTCGACCGGCTGAAAGACCAGTTCGACCTGTTCATCGCGGCCTTCCTCACCCTCGGGCTCGACTACCACATCGGCGTGGTGACCACCGACATGGACAACGGCACCCAGTCGGGCAAGCTCCAGGGCACCCCCATCTACATCGAGTCGAGCACCGCCGACCCGGTCGCCGCCTTCAAGAACCGGGCGGGCGTGGGCAGCGGCGGCTCCGGCGACGAGCAGGGACTGGCCGCCGCGAAGGCCGCCCTCACCGACCCGCTTGCCAGCGGCGACAACGCCGGCTTCCTGCGCGCCGACAGCGCCGTCTCCATCGTGGTGGTCAGCGACGAGAACGACTCCTCCTCGATCAGCGCGTCGAGCTTCGCCAGCTGGCTCGACGGCCTGCAGGGCGACGTCGACCTGTCGAGCCTGTCGGCGATCGTCGGCGACCGCGGCCTCGGCTGCACCGAGATCGACTGGTCGAGCGGCGACACGGTGAGCGCCACCGGCGGCGACAAGTACATCGACGTGGCCGACGCCACCGGCGGTTTCTTCGCGAGCATCTGCACCGAGGACTTCGACGTGGCGGTCACCAACATCGCCAAGATCTCGGCCGGCATGCAGGCCGAGTGGGAGCTGAGCAAGACGCCGAGCGACATCTCCCTGATGGAGGTGTACGTCGACGGTATCGAGGTGCCCTACGACGCCACCGACGGCTGGATCTACGACAGCGCCGACAACGCCGTGGAGTTCCACGGCACCGCCGTGCCCGACGCGGGCGAGGTGATCGAGGTGTCGTACCCATACGACTCCTCGTGCAACTAGGGATAGGCATCGGGCGTTCAACGGAGATCCCGTGTCGGAGTACTACAAGCACGACCACCTGCGTGGCTTCGGCCAGGTGGGCGCCGCCGTCCCCGAGCTGAACGAGAAGTTCTTCGCCTGGTACGGGGCCGTGTTCAAGGAAGGTGCGCTGACGGAGCGCGAGAAGTCGCTCATCGCCCTGGCCGTGGCCCACGCGGTGCAGTGCCCCTACTGCATCGACGCCTACACCAAGGGCTCGTTGCAGAAGGGGGCCGACATGGAGCAGATGACGGAGGCAGTGATGGTGGCCGCCGCCATCACCGGGGGGGCCACGCTGGTGCACGGCATGCAGATGGTGGAACAAGCGAAGAAGATGGGGATGTAGGCATGATTTATGACTTCGACGCCGCCATCGCTGCGGCCGGCTTC
>VGRE01000368.1 GCA_016875435.1 Deltaproteobacteria bacterium
GGAAGCCGACAACGAGCCGCCGGCCGTGGCGTCGACGACGGAAACCCAGCCGCTGCCCGCGGCCGTGTTCTCGATGTCGCCCCTGGCCGTCTTGTCGTCGTGGAGCGAGAAGTCGCTGATGATCTCGTCTTCGCAGGGCACCTCGTTGGCCTCGGTACAGACCGCGTCGGTCACCTCCTCGGTACCAACGCTGTCGTCGGCGGTATCGTTGGGTTCGTCGGCGGCGGGCAGGCAGGCCAGGAGCAGGTTGAGCCACATCCGGGAGGGCTAACCGCCGTCGCGGCACGCGGCGCCGTGGCGGATCGCACAGCCGCCGGGCGCGCCCGGGCGCGGTAAGGTCAGCGGCATGCTGCTTCTCGCCACGCTGGCCCTCGCGCGCCCCACCGAGGGGGGATCCTGGGCCTTCGACGACACCGACACCATCGTTACCTACGACAGCGAGGAGGGCCTCGTGCGCGTGTGGTACTCGGTCGAGGGCAACAACGCCGTCGACCTCGACGACGCCGACGGCAGCGGCGTGCCCGACTTCGTCGAGGCGGTGGCGGCCTCGTCGGAAAGCGTGCTCCTCGTCTACGAGACGGCCGGGTTCCGCCTCCCCCTCTCCGACGAGGGCAAGGGCGGCAGCGACGCGCTCGACGCCTACCTCGTGGACTTCGGCGGCGACGCCGACGGCATGTGGGCCAGCGAGTGCGGCGGCAGCAATGGCGCCTGCAGCGGCTACTTCACCATGGAAAACGACTTCGCCGGCTACGGCTACGGCGACCTCGACGAGGCGGTGCGCGTGCTCACCTCCCACGAGCTGTTCCACGGCGTGCAGGCCGCCTACGCGCAGAGCGAGGCCGTGTGGTTCCTCGAGGGCACCGCCACCTGGGCGGAGCACCTCTACGACCCCTACAACGACGACTTCCTCCGTTTATGCTCCTACTACCTCGACGACGCCGGGCGTTCGCTGTCGGAGCCGCCCGCCGGGCCCGTCCCCGCCTTCGCCTACGCCACGGCGCTCTGGTGGTTCCACCTCGCCGAGCGGCACGGCGAGGGGGTGATGGTGGAGATGCTGGAGGCCTTCGCCGACCATCCCGAGGACGACGAGCTCCTCGTCGCCATGACCGAGATCGAGGCCGCCCGCGGCAGCACCCTCTGGGACGACTTCTCCGCCTTCTCGATGCGCAACCTCGCCACCGGCGACCGCGCCGGCGCCTACAGCGACGAGTACCCCTTCGCGGCCGAGCTGCGCGAGGTGAAGGACGAGGAAGACGGGAGCAGCTTCAACGTCGAGGACCGCGTGTACCCGCTCGCGACGGTGTACTACGAGCTCGACTGGGCCGGCGGCGACCTGTACTTCGCCACGGCGGAGGCGGCGCCCGACCTCTTCGTGTCGATCCACCCGCTCGACAGCGAGGGGCGCGTGCTCGACGCCGACTATTTCCCCGAGCCGGCGGCCGCCGCGCAGTCGACGCCCGCCGACGCGGGCACCTACTGGATCGTCGTGAGCAACCCGACGCTCGCCGACGACAGCACCAAGGTGCCCATCTGCATCGGCACCGCCGCCGACGTCGAACCATGCCTGCCCGAGGCAGCTGACACCGACGAGGCGGCCGACGGCGGCGAGGACACGGGCGGGACGGGCGGCGGCTGCGGTTGCCACGGCGCGTCCACGCTCCCGCTCGCGACCAGCGTGCTGCTCGGGTTCGCAATCGTCACCCGGCGGAGGCGGGGGCTCGGTTAGTGAGGCGGCTCTCGGAGTTCTCCGCATGTCCATGTCTCGCCGCCGCCTCCTCGGGCACGCCGCGGTCGCGACCGCCGCCCTCGCCACCCTCCCCGCCCTCGCCGGCGACAAGGACCAGGGCAAGGCCATCGGACCCGCCACCGCCACGTCCACGGCCACCCCCGCGGCGGCGCCCGCGGCCACCGGCGGTCCCTTCAGCCTGATGGCCCTCCCCTACGCCGACACCGACCTCGCCCCGGTGATCTCGCAGGGCACCATCGGCTTTCACTATGGCAAGCACCACCTCGGCTACGTCAACAAGCTCAACGAGCTGGTGGCGGGCAAGGACTGGGAGAAGAAGTCGCTGGCCGACTGCATGAAGGGCACCTACGGCACCGACAACGTGGGCATCTACAACAACAGCGCCCAGACCTGGAACCACGACTTCTACTGGCAGAGCCTGAAGAAGGCCGGGGGCGGCGCCTGCCCGACGGGAAAGCTGGCCGACGCGATCAAGGCGGCCTTCGGCGACCAGGCCGGCTTCGCGACGGAGCTCGCCAAGGCGGCCACGGGACAGTTCGGCAGCGGCTGGGCCTGGCTCGTGGCGAAGGACGGCAAGCTCTCGGTGGCGAAGACCAGCAACGCAGACAACCCGGTGGTGCTCAACGTCGGCACCCCGCTCCTGGTGATCGACGTGTGGGAACACGCTTACTACCTCGACTACCAGAACAAGCGCAGCGACTACGTGGCGGCGGTGATCGACAAGCTGCTGAACTGGGATTTCGCGATCAAGAACTTCGGCTAGCCGGCGCGGCGTGTTTGCCGCGTTAATTCTCCACCGCGCGGCGCGGCCGCGTGAAAACTCCTCCCCCGGATGAATCGTGAAGAAGCAGCTTTTCGGCGCGCTGGCGCCCATTCTCATCGCGTCTCTGGCCTGCGGCGGTCAGGAAACCACCACCACCACCACGCCGGAAACGACGGCGCCCCCCGCGGAGACGACCCCGCCCCCGGCGCCCGAGCCCGCCCCTGCGGCCGCGCTCGTGGCCCCGTGGTCGACCCTCGGCTTGCCCGTGGGCAGCGGCACGGTGGAGGAGCAGACGGCCAACCACCTGCTCGTCACCTACTCCGACCCGGCGATGACTCCGCAGACCGTCACCTCCGACTGGCAGCTCGCGCTCACCAAGGCCGGCTACACCGCCAGCGAGACGGTCGATACCGGCACCGCCGACATCACCGCCATCGTCTACAAGACCACCACCACCGCCATGGGCCTCGCCACCGGGCGTGAAGACGGCGTGCTCTTCGCCTACATGGAAGACATCACCGCCGGCGGCGACTCCGTCGTCCGTCGCGGCGGCCGCGGCGCTCGCAAGGGTGCCCGTGCCGGTGCTGGCGGCGGCGGCATGGGCGGCGGCATGGGCGGCGGCGAGGGCAAGGCCGGTAAGGCCGGCAAGGCCGGGCGGATGGGGCAGCAGTAGAGAGTTGTTCGCGTGGGCGAGCGCGACCTGGCGAGGTCGCGCTCGCGGCTACCGGGGGGAGGGCGCAACCCCTCCCCTCACTACGACGCCGGACACCCCGTCGCGTCGAACTGATCCGCGACGAACTCCCCGAAGTAGCAGGCCATGATCGCCCCGTCGGCGTCGTAGGCGCGGTACCCGGCGTAGGGGCTGTCACTGCACGAGAAGGCACTCGACTGGCCGTTGTCGTAGCCGGCGCCCATGTCGAGCTCGGCCTCGTGGATGAAGATGCTCTCGGTGTCCTCGTCCATGCCGGCGAAGGGCACGTCGTGGAGCTCCTGGCCGCCCTCGTCGGTGCGCAGCTCGGCCACCACCGAGTCGACCTCGGTGACGAAGCCGATCTGCATCTCGAAGGTGTCGCCGTTGCAGGTGCCGATCACCGCCCCGGCGATCTCCGCCGT
>VGRE01000369.1 GCA_016875435.1 Deltaproteobacteria bacterium
GAGCGTGAGCTCGTCGCCGTCGCCATCGAGGGCGAAGGGCGCGTGCTCCGGGCCGGCGTCGGGGTTGCCGTCGGCGATGATGACGTGGCGCGCGCCGGGCTCCAACGTGCCCTCGCCGCCGAGCCAGGGCACGCCGCCGCTGTCGGCGAGCGCGAGGTGGGCCAGGGGGACCGGCTCCGCCGAGGCGTTGTAGATCTCCACCCAGTCGGGCCAGGATCCGTCGCCGCCGTCCCAGGTGGAGTCGTTGCGCGACACGACCTCGTTGAGCACCACGCCTGGCGGGTCGGGCTCGGGGGGCGCCCTTCCCGCCTCCGCGTAGAGGGTGGACCCGGCGGGCACGCAGCCGAACAGGAGGAGCATGCCACCGACACAGCAAAGAATGTGCCACCGCGGAGAGGCCGAATTCCGGGGCGGCGAGGCCTGACCGCCCGGGCATCGATGCCTCCCGGTGGGGCGTCGGCGCCTCGATCACCCCACGAGCGCACGCTGGAACACCCGCGCGAAGCGCTCCGCGAGATCCGCCGACACGCCCCGGGCGCCGAAGGCGGCGCGCGAAGGGCGCGCGAGATCGACGCGCGGAGCCGACCTGCGCGACCGCGTGCGGGTGTTCATCCGACCTATCCCCACGCGGCCCGCTCCGGTGTCCACCACGGCCTTTACGGCGCCGCGAGCACCCACGCCTCGCCGTTGTGCAGCGGCACGACCGTGACGGCCTCGCCGTAGCTGCCGTCCGGGCGCAGCGGGACCATCGGGGCGTCGAGCGGTACATCGACCACGGCGTCCCAGTCGCCGCAGTTCCAAGCGTCCTTCGCGCGCACCAGCACCTGGCCACGGGCGAAGTGGCGCTCGACCCAGGCCACGCTGCAGGTCGTGCCATCGCTCGCGGTGTAGGAGGCGCCCTCGTGCAGCGCGGGCTCGTCGAGCGGCGCGCCGAGATCCACGGTGTACGCCGGCAGCCACTCGTCGCGCCACGCCAGCGCATCGCCGAGGAAGTCGATGTCGAGCGTAGGGTTGAAGTACGCCACGCCCGTATCGGCCGACGACGCGCGCACGAGCAGGGAGGCACCCAGGCGCCACATCCGGTAGCGCGACACCGGGTCCGCATAGGCCCCGGCGGTGTACCCCGAGGGCCCGGTATACCCGAGCACGCCATAGAGATCGGCCCGTCCGCCGGCCTGCACCAGCGTACGCAGCGCCGTGACGACGCCGAAGAACCGCGACGTGCCGTCGAAGGCGTCGGGCCGCCACAGGCCCTCGACGGTCACGCCGCCGGCCGCCTGCGCCTGCGCCTGGGCATCGGCGGCGGTGTAGTAGGTGGCGACGTTCACGAGCAGGAAGCGCTGCTGGGCCGCGAGCGCCTCCCGGTAGGCGGCGAGCGCCCCCGCCACGTCGGCGGACCAGGCCGTGTCCAGCGCGGGGTCGCCCGGGCGGAGTCCATCATACTCGCGGATGGCGCCGCCGGACTCGATCACCGCCTGGACCCCGAACTTCATGGCTTCGGTCAGCTGGTGGCTGTGCTCGTCGAGGAACACGCCGCGCACGGTGGGATCGGTGGCTGCGAGCAGCCACGACGCCATCGTGTCGCGGAGCGCGGGGTCGCCCACGGCCAGCAGGAAGCGACGGTCGCCCCACACGTAGGTCTGCGCGCGGCAGGCCGCGGTGGACTCGACCTCCGACCCGCAGCCGGGCACGTCGATGGCACCGAGATCGGAGTCGTCCAGCGCGTAGAAGTGAAGCCGCGTGGCCTCGGAAAAGTGCAAGAAATGCGACTCGGACAGCGCGTCCCACCGCGTGTCGACGGGCATCGATCCGCCGCAGTCCACATGCTGGCAGCCGGTCAGGTCGAGCTGGTAGCTGAAGGTGGTGAGCGAGGGGTCCCGCGCGGTCAACTCGGCGAGTTGATCCGAGCCCACCGCGGCCTCGGCCACGTCGACGAGCGGCACGAACGCGTCATAGGCGGTGGCGCGCTCGGAATCGTCGGCGATGTAGGTGAGCCCGCGCCCGAAGTCGAGCACCGGCATGGCCCACGATTCCGGCGCGGCGGTGTCGACGCCGGAGTCGACACCCGGATCCGGCGCGGCGGTGTCGACGCCGGAGTCGACACCCGGATCCGGCGCGGGCTGGGACGGCGGACGGCAGGCCGCGAGCGCGAGGAGGAGGACCGGAACGGTCAACACGGCGACTCCCGCGCTCATTGCCCGACCGCTCACGGGATCAACACGGACTGATCGGAGTCAGTATTGGTCAGCGCGGTCCAGGACCCGCCGTCGACGCGGTAGAGCACGCGGCCACCGAGGCCAGTCGAGTTATGACCGCCGCCATCGCCGGCGCCGTCGCGGTCGCTATCGCCGCTATTTCCAGGCGTCGTGCCAGAGCCCGCGGTGAGCGAGCCGCTGCAAACGTAGGCGCCGCCAGACAGAACATATCCTGAGCCACCGCCGCCGCCGGAAGCGGTGCCGTCCACGTAGTCGCCGCCGCCTCCGCCGCCGTAATAACCATCGCCACCACCGCCGCCGCCATAACTTGGACTCCCGCCGGCGCCGCCATTGGGCCAACCGCCAGCGCCACCGGCGCCGACCGAACCGCCATAGGACCCGCCAGAGCCACCCTGGAGCGCAGCTCCTGCCGTGCCGTTGCCACCGTCGCCCCTCGCCCCGCCCGCCGACGATGTGCCGCCATAGCCGCCATTCGGACTCGCCCCAGTCGGCTGGCCCTGCACGCCGTCCGTGCCGCCGCCGGCGCCGCCGTCCACGATATTATTCGTACCGCGCCAGCCGCCGCCGCCACCCCCACCGCCAGCGATAGCTAAGGTCGTGCTGTCGATCGCGACCTGCGATCGGCCGCCGCCACCGCCGCCATTGTCGTTGCTGGCCACCGCGCCCTCGCCGCCACCCCCCACCTTGACCGTGATCCACGTCCCGGCAGTGATGGCGCAACTGGTCGTCGCGTACCCCGCGCCACCACCGCGTTGATTGGTGCCGCCGCCGCCGCCGCCGGCCCACAGCTTGAACTCGACGGTGCGCGGCTCGTCTACCGTCAGCGTGCCGTCGCAGTCGTCGTCCTCGGCCACCACCGTGCTCGACGGGTCCCCGTCGTCGCAGTCCTCTGCCGTCAGCGTGCCGTCGCAGTCACCGTCCTCGGCCGTCACCGTGCTCGACGGGTCCCCGTCGTCGCAGTCTCCGTCCGTCGCCACGTAGGAGGGAGGGACATCGCAGGACAGGGTGTCGCTGACGGTCTCGCCGTAGCCGTCGCCGTCGGCGTCGAGGTACCAGGTGTCGGCCGTGCCGGTGTCGAGCGAGCCGTCGTCGTCGTCGACCAGGCCGTCGCAGTCGTCGTCGTCGCCGTTGCACACCTCGGTGGCGCCGGGGTTGAAGTCGTCGTCGCCGTCGTCGCAGTCGCTGCTGTCGGCCACGGTGCCGCTCGGCTGGGTGCAGGCCCACTCGAAGTCGAGGGCGTCGCCGTAGCCGTCGCCGTCGCCGTCGTAGTACCAGAGGGCGCCCGTGCTGGTGTCGACGTCGCGGTCGTCGTCGTCCACGTCGCCGTCGCAGTCGTCGTCGATGCCGTTGCACAGCTCGGTGGCGGCCGGGTGGACCGCGC
>VGRE01000370.1 GCA_016875435.1 Deltaproteobacteria bacterium
GGATGCCGAGCGGGCCATCCTCAGCGAGGCCGAGCGCGGCGAGCTGTCCGTGCGCACCCGTTCGGGGCGCTTGTCCCTCCCCCGGACCGACGCGGCGGGCGACCACCTTCCTCCGACGGCGCCCCCGCGTGCCTTCGTCACCGGCCCCGACGGCGCCCCCCTGCCCTGGGAAGCGCCGCTGACGGGGGCGCTCTTCACGCGGCTCCGCGAGGCCTCCCGTTGAAACCCGTGGCCGCATGGGGCCCGTGGGTCGTCGTGGTGCTCGCCGCGGCCCTCACGGTGCGCGCCCTGGTGCAACTCCGCGAAGGACCTCGCGCGCACCACCCGAGCGATGTCCTCCTCGCCCTGGACCGCGATGGCAGCGGCACGCTGGAGCCCGCGGAGCTCGATGGCCGCGACGCGCCCGGCACCTCCTGGCGCGCGCACGACCTCGACGACGACGGTCGACTCGACGCGCGCGAGTTGGAGATCGCGCTGGAGGTGCTCGACCCCCGCTGGCTCCTGCGGATGCCCGACGAGCCCACATTGCCGGGCGGCGCGGGTGGGGCACCCCCGGCACCGGGCTAAGCTATGGCGGTGGCTCCCCGCGACACCCTACGCGCCCTCCTGGTCGTCTCCGCGCTCGGGCTCACCGGAGTGGCCGTCCAGCGCCTCGGGCGCGTGCCGGAGGGGACCCAGGCGGCCCGCGACCTGTTGCGCTTCGTCGATCCCGATGCCGACGGGGAGGTCTCTCGGGCCGAGTTCGACCGGGTTTCGGATGGCGAGCTCCCCTTCGCGGTGGCCGACATGGACGGCAGCGGCAAGCTGGAGCCCTGGGAGATCGACGTCTTGATCACCTACGTGAGCCCCTCGCGCGCCTCGATGTCCTGGGTCCCGAGGGCGCTGTGAGGGGGCTTCGCGGTTGGGCGCTCCCCGTCCTGCTCGTCCTCAACGGGCTTCTCGGCCTGGCCATCGCCGAGCGTGCCGGCACGCTCCGCCGAGCGTGGCAGACCTACGAGCTGCGTCGGGATGCGCAGGCGCGGCTGAAGAACCTTCACCGCGAAGATGATCGCCCCCGGGCCCCCCAGCCCGAGGCCCCATGATCCTCGCGCTCATCGCCCAGGTCGCCGCGGCCACGCCGAACCTGCTGCTGATCTCGGTGGATGGGCTCCGGGCGGACCGCGTCGGGGCCTACGGCATGATGCCCAGTCCAACCCCCGGCATCGACCGCCTCGCCGCCGAGGGGCTGGTGTGCGAGCTCGGGTTCAGCCAGTCGAACGAGAGTCTGTTCAGCCACGCCGTGCTCTTCACCGGCCTCTACGCCTCCGAGATCGCCCCGCCCGACTACCGCACCTTCGTCGTCCCCGATCGGGCCACCCTGCTCCCCGAGGTGCTTCGGCTCTATGGGTACGCCACCGGCGGATTCGCGGCCGGCGGCCACGTGAAGGGGGTGTACGGCTTCGCGCAGGGCTTCGACGTGTACGACGACCAGTACGACTTCGGCGCCTTCTTCCACACCACCCCCACGGCGCTCGCCTGGCTGGAGGCGATCGGCGACTCGCCCTTCTTCCTCTTCCTGCACGGCTACGACACCCACCGCCCCTACATGCACTCCGGCCTGTACCACCACGCCTTCGACGCCGACGGCGCGCGGACCGTCGACGAGCTCATCGATCAGGCTGAGACGGAGCGCATCTTCAACGGTGTCTACTACCCGGACTTCCCCCTCACCTACTTCTGGCATGCCGGGGCGAGCGAGCGCATCCTCGACCCCGGCGGCTACGGCCGGCTGGCCGAGTGGGCCGCCTCGCGCCCCGGGCGACCGATCACCCCCGAAGAGCAGGAGCACATCCGCGGGCACTACGACAGCGGCGCGCTCAGCGCCGACCTGCAGATCACCCGGTTGGTGGAGGCGCTGGGCAAGAGCGGCGCCTGGGACCACACGCTGGTGATGCTCGTGGCCGACCACGGCGAGGACCTCGGCGAGCACGGACTCTACAACCACCGGTCCACCCTCGCCGACAGCGCCACGCGCGTGCCGATGATCCTCGCGGGTGGGGCGCTCCCCGAGGCGCTACGGGGGCAGCGGATTCCCGGCCCCTGCGAGGCGATCGATGTGGTGCCGACGCTCCTCGCCGCGGCGGGGGCGGTGGCGCCGAAGGGCCTCCGGGGTCGCGACCTGCTCTCCGACCAGCCGCCGCAGGGAGCCGTGTTCCAGGAAGGGGTGTTGCCGATGATGGCGGTCCGCACCGCCACGCACCGCCTCACCGTACAGGGGCTCCCGCTCGACTCCCCGCTCCTGGAGCTGCTCGTCCGGGTCGCTCCGCTGTCCGCGCCCATCTTCGCGCTCTACGACACACGAACCGACCCCGGCGAGCAGCGCGATGTACTCGCCGAGCAGCCCGAGGTGGCCTGGGCGCTCCGAGAGCAACTGCTGACGTGGCTGACGGAGCGGCTGCCGTGGAGCGGGGTCAGGGAGCGCCCGGTGGACGATCCCCACCTGCAGGAGACGCTCCGCTCGCGCGGGTACTGGTAGCGTCCAGGGTCTGGCCGATCGCCGCGAGCGAGGTGCGCCAGGCCTCGATGAGGGCGGCGACGTTCGAGCCGGCGGGGTCAGGGTTGGCGAGGGCGGCGTCCAGGATCGGCTCTGGCGGCGGGCGCGCTTTCAGCCCGCGCGCTTCCGCCTCGGCAAGGCGCTGGCGGAACAGGCGGTCGAGCGCCTCCACGGCGGCGCGGTCCGTGTCGGCCGCGGGAAGTTCTTCGGCTCGGTACCGACGTGGCCCTTGCCCGCTTGCGGCGCGGTCCGTGTCGGCCGCGGGAAGTTCTTCGAGAGGCAGGCGCGCGCCCCGCGGAAGAGTCTGCGACGGGAGCTCGGTGGGCGGATCTTCGCGCGCCCGGAGCGCAACGAGGAGGGCTGCCTGCAGCGCCGCGAGCACCAGGGCCACGACCGTCAGCCGGCCCTCACTGTCGCGTCTCCACCGCGGCCACCACCGGACCCTCGCCATGCTGCGTAGGTTAGCATCTTTCCCGATGCTGGACGCCGACCCGAGAGCCGTCGAGGAGGGACCGCCGCCGGGGAGAGTCGGGCGACCGCTCCTGTGGATCGCCGGGGGCGTGCTGGCGCTGCAGGCGGCCTTCGCCGCGGCCGTCGCGTGGATGCTGGGCGCCGGCTACTTCGGCTGAGGCTGGAAACTCCACGCGTCGCCCTCGCGCGCGCAATCCACCGCGGTGGTCCCGCCGTCGGCCGACCCCGCACCGCCCTTGCCGCGCGCCACCACGAGCAGCACGGGGAAGTCCTCCGAAACCTCCCGCGCCCACTCGCTGGCCTTCTCGCCCTCCGGCACCGCGATCACGAGCGCGAGCGCCGGGTGAGGCGTCTCGAGGTCGTAGGCGGCGTCGTGGAGTTCCTCCGGCTTCGAGAAGCTGGCGCGGAACAGCGGCCCGCGGGCGGCGGCGTCAAGCACGAGGTCCGCCGGGGCCTGGACGAGGACGGGCCGCCGGTCGGCCACCGCCCGGGCGAGGTGGGCGGTGAGCGCGGCCCGATCGGGCGCGGCGACCAGCCACAGGCTGGCGCCGGTATCAAGGGGCGGTGTACCCGCGCCGAAGAGCGGC
>VGRE01000371.1 GCA_016875435.1 Deltaproteobacteria bacterium
CGCCGGGAACGGCGTCGCGAGACTCGCTTCCGGCTCCGCCATGAAGAGGTCGGAGAGAGCCATCTGTCAGTGTCCCTTCCCCTGCGCGGGCAGGACGTGGGCCGCCGCCTCCACGAGGACATCCATCAGGCGCGCCACCCGCTTCTCGTGCTCATCCAGGGCGTAGATCGAGCCCCGCAACCGCCACACCGCCTCCCTGCCGATGTCTCCTCCGTCCTCCCACGCGGTGATGAGCGCGCGAGCCGCCTCCACCACGTCGAACTCGTATTCGTTCATCTTCGTCCCCAGCCCGGCGACACGCCGAACGCCGGGCGAGCCGCGGGGTCGTAGCTGCCGCCGGGGCTCGGCCCGATGGGGAAGCTCGCGGCGGGAGCGACCATCGGGGGACGGCGCGACGCCTCCTCCGCGACCATCTGGCGCAGGAGCCCGGGGAGTGCCTCGACCTGCGCCTGGAGCGGCCCGACCAACTGCTGCACCCGCTGGTCGATCGCCTGCCAGGGGATCTCGGCCGGAGCCTGCGGAGCCTCGGCCTGGGGTGCTGCCCGCGACTCGATCGCCTGCCCGATGATGAAGATTTCCTCGTCCGCGCCCAGGTCGCGGGCGATGTCGAGGAACCAGGCGCGAAGCGGCACCGACCCGACGTCCGCGAAGAGGCGGGCGATGTGCTGGCGGAGCATCTGCTTGTTCTGGAGCTCGGCCGAGATGTTGGCGATCACCTGCCGGCTCGTCTGCTCGGCGACCTCGGCCATCCGCTGCGCCACGGCGAGAGCGACCTCCGGGTCGGCGAGCTTCTCCTCGAGCGTCTGCTCTAGAACCGGGCCGGGAACCGGCCGTAGCGCCCTGACTTTGTCGCCCGCCCGAGCGTCATCGAAGACTCCTGGGCGTGCCCCATCCGGCGCGCTCGCCGGCTGTAGCTCTCCGCCAGGGTCGGGCGCTCGGACGGCCTCCGCCTCCCCTCCCGAAACCGGGAGTCGATCCCCGGGAAGCCCGCCAGGTACTTCAGCACGTCCACCCAGTCCTTCGCCTCCTGCGTGTAGTGCTCCTTTCGCACGTCGAGGTTTCGTGGATCCCACTTGAACCGCGTCAGCGCCCAGAGCGGCCCCCTCTCCTCCACCGCCACACTCCGGAAGAATCTGAGCTTCGGCAGCTCGGCCTCTTTTCCTGGTTGCCATCTGATCTCCAGCCAATCGTGCAGCCTCTGCAGCTGTACGTCGCTATGCCCCTCGGAGGGGACGTAGTTCAAGCCGTGGCGCGCGAACTCGTCGAACCAGTCCGTCTCGCGGTTCTTGTCGACCGTCTGGTGCCCGCCGCGCGTGTCCATGATCGCCATGTCGGGGAGGCGTCGGTGCATCCGCCGGAACCGCTTCACCTCCTCGCACATCTGGAAGAAGCCCGCGTCCTCGGCGTGCCGCGCCCCGATCATGTACCAGAGCTTGTCGGGGTCGCGCGTGAAGGTGCCCACCCAGAGCCCGCGCGTCATCGACGGGTCGATCACCTCGACGAGCGGCCAGTCGAGCGGCACCTCGAAGTCCGGAATCGAGTGCGTCTCGCGGGTGACGTAGGCGTAGTTGACGCCCGCCATCGAGGCGACGGTGCCCTTGATGCGCGCCGCCTTCTCCGCGCCGTGAAGCGAGCGCTCGAAGTCGACGATGCGCTCGTGCGGCAGGGCGCCGCCGTTCCCCGGGCACGAGCCGTCCTCGGAGCCGGCGCAGTTGTCGTGCATCTCGGCCTCGAAGCAGTCGACCATGGCGTGCCGGGGGTGGCGCTTGTCGCGACCCGGGTCGAAAACCTGATCGACCACCCACGCCTCGCGCTGGTCGACCGACGTCGCCGAGAGCACGCAGAAGCCCCGCTTCGCGATCAGGCCCCGGCGGATCGCCGTCCACTGGTTCTCGCGCGGCGGCTCGTCGAGCCAGGCCCCGTCGAACACCGCGCCCTCAAACGCCCGGCGGTTCTGCGTGTAGTACATGAACACCATCTCCGCCCCGGAGCGGAACCGCACGACCGTCTCCTCGTCGCGGAACGTCGCCTCTGTCGGCATGGGTTGACCGTCCGCCAGCATGTCGGGCGTCAGGTACTCCTCGAGCTTCGGGAAGATCGTCTTCGTCGTGACCGTCGACAGTTGCTCCCCCGCCACGAGGAACCGCTTGCCGCGCAGGATGCCCGCCGGGAAGCCCTGCTCGGGCCTGCCCCCGAGAGCGATCGGCGCCGTCCCGGTGCACGCCATGATCATGCGGATCACGCCGAAGGTGGTTTTTCCTGTCTGGTTCGCGGCGAGGAGGGCCACGATCGGCTTCTCCGACTTCCACCACGCTTCCTGAAACGGCTTCGGCGCGTAGTTCCAGTAGGCGGAGCGTTGCTGCTCGAGCTTGAGCCGCGCCTGGAGCTGGTGCTTCAGCGTGGCGAGCTCGTCGACCGACAGCTCCGACAGGTCGATCTTGTCCCCCTTGCGCCGCACCGCCACTGTTCCCGTCAGGTACAGGAAATGCTAGACGCCGTCCATGGCAGGAAGAGCTAGAGCCAAGCACCCCTCGCTGCGCGCCGGGTACGTGGGCATGAAAGACCAGCCCGTGATCGTGCTCGACGACACCGCGCAGCGCTCACTCCAGAAGAACGTCCGCCTCGTGCTCCGCGAGATCAAGAAGAAAGCCAAGCTCCCCGAGACGACCCTCGGGCAACTGACGAACTGCTTCAACGGCCTGTTCCCGGCGCTCGCGATGACGCAGGCCGCGAAGGCCAGAGGCGAGAAGGCGCCGCTCTCGCCGGGAGAGATCGCGAGCGCGCTCGCGGAGGTGGAGAGACTTGCAGAGGCAAAGGCACGCGAGAACGCATCCGGACAAGATCCGGCCGGGGACGTCGGTCAAGGGGTTCCGGCCGACGCGCCGCCAGCGCCTGGCGCTGGAAATGCCCCAGCTACGGCGCAACTTCCGCGACGCCCGCTTTCGCCGGGTCGAAATGGTGGGTCCACGAACCTTCACTGACCACTACACCGGCAGGAAGCGCGAGGAGCTCCAGTGGGCGACGGCCCTCACCGTCCAGATGGACAGCCCGCCGGTCTGGTTCCTCCACTGCCAACTGATCCACGGCCCCTCCGACTTCCAGTGGCCGGTAGAATCCTGGCCCGACTACACGTCGGATCTCCTGGTGAGGTCAGTCGAGACGCTGATCCCTGACGCCAAGCGCCGCCACATCTACGGCAACCGCTTCATGAAGTCGGTCGTCTTCCGCACGCGGCTCCGCCCCGAGGAGATCGCCCTGCTTCCGGCGGAGGCCCTCGCCGAAGCCTGGCAGTAGGCGCGTCCTTGGGGGCGCCGGCACGGGCGCGAGTATGCGCTTCGTCCCGGCCGGGGTGATCCCCCCGCCTGAGCCCCCGCGGTCGCCCAAAAAGCAACGGGGAGGACAACCCTCCCCGCGCCCCCCACCCGAGTCGTCTCGGAACCGCGGTCGGGTGAAGTGTCAGTCCGCGGCCTCCGCACGGGCAGGCTACCTAGGTCGTCGCCGTCACGATCTCCAGTTGCACGCTCGCCGTGTTCGCCTTCGCCTGGATCGACGTGATCGCCGCGAGCGTCACGTTGTCCAC
>VGRE01000372.1 GCA_016875435.1 Deltaproteobacteria bacterium
AAGCGGCGGGTCCCGGGACCGACCGGGACGCCGTCGATCTCCACGAGGCCAAGGCCGGGAACGCCCACGATGAGCTCCGTGTCGCCGTCGCCGTCGGCGTCGCAGCGGGCCAGGGCGTAGCCCCGCTCGTCGCCGGGCGTGGTGCGCGGCTCGGGAACGCCGTTCACCCACAAGGCGACGCCGCCGTGGGCGGCCCCCGCGGTCCCGTCGAGCAACAACGCGTCGGGACGGGTGCCCAGCGTGGTGTCGCGACCGGCCTGGTCGCGGTAGCCGGTGGCGGTGGAGGCCACCCACGCGTCCGCGTTGCCCGCAATCACCCCGCCGAGCTGGCTTCCGGTCGCGAGCGCGGTGTTGCTGGCGTAGAGCGCCCCGCCGTTGCCGGGCGCGCCCCAGAGCCCCGGCGCGAGGCCGAGGCCGCAGAACGTGTCGCGTGGTCCCTCGAAGATCGTCAGCGGCGACTCCCCGGGCTCTGCGACGTGTACCGCGCAGGCCCAGGGGGCGGCCACCCACGCGCGCGTGCCGTCGCTGGCGAGGCGGGCGCCGAAGCCGCCGTCGGCCACGGTGCCCGGCCACTCGGTGTCGCCCCACGCGGGCGCGGGCGCGGGCGAGGACTCGGGGTCGCCGGTGCAGGCAAGCAGGAACCACACCGCGACAAGCTAGCAGGCGGAGGGATAAGCGCGCGGGCCATGTCTGCCATCCGCCGCCAGGTCACTGTCGAAGCCAGCCCCCGCGCGGTGTGGACCGCCATCACCACCGCCGACGGGCTCAAGTCCTGGCTGTGCGACGACGCGCAGGTCAACGCGGCCGCCGCCGGTCGCTACAGCATCATCAACGAGGGCGACGAGGGCCCCGTGGAAGACAGCGGCCGCATCCACACCTTCCGGCCCACCTCGAAGCTGGAGGTGGCCTTCGACAAGAACAGCAAGGGCCCCTGGAAGGGTACCCACCTGCAGTTCACCGTGGCCCGCGAGGGCGGGGAAACGGTGGTGAACGTGGTCCACAACGGCGCCGCCTTCGACGACGAGACGGTGCGCACCGAGGCCGACAACGCCTGGCGCCGGGCGCTCACCGGCCTGAGAGACACGCTCGAGGGGGGCTAGCGCAGGGAGCTGGGCACCTCGACCACCAGCACCCCCTGCGCGGGCACGTCGAGTGGGCCGATTTCAACCTGGGGATCGCCCTCGCCGGGGCCATCGTTGCCCCGGTCGAGGGTGACGCCGACGATCACCCGCGAGGGACGCGCCGCGAGCTTCACGCGCACCGTCCCCGGGCCGCTCGCGGGGTTGCTGCCGAGGGCGGGGCCGCCGGCCGCGTCGCGAAGGTCTACCCACAACGGGTAGGCGGGCGCGCGCAGGTCGAGATCGAGGTGGGCCAACTTGTGCGAGGCGGCCTCCACCATGGTGCCCTTGCCCTCGAAACGGTCGGGCGGCGTGGACAGAGGCACGTCGCTGGGGTGGGCCAAGATGGGCTGCTGGGGCCAGCCGAGGGCCACGAGCTGCGCCTCGATGGCCTCGGCCATCACCCGGTGCCCGAGGGCGGTGGGGTGCATCCGGTCGAGAAAAAGCGCGTCGGCGCTGTGGCCGCTCGCCTTGAAGGCCGCCGGGAGATCGACCAGCGGCGCGTCGCAACGCCGGGCCGCCTCGCGCATCGCGTCGCGGTAGGGGCCCCAGGCCGGGTCGTGCGACATCGCCGCGATGTCTTCCCGGTTGGCGAGCATCACGTACACCACGCCGCCGTCGCGATTGGCCATGATCGAGCAGAGGGTGTCGAGGTTCTGGGCGTAGTCGGCGAGGGCCACGCGACGGCTGCCGGTGCGCGGGTCGTCGCCCCCCACCTGCCAGCCCACCTTTTGCGCGCGCGCGCCCAGGGGGGCCACCCGGAGGTGCCAGTCGAGGCGCCGGAAGAGGGCGGAGTGCTCCAGGAGCAGGCGTGCACGCCCCCCGGGGGAGTCGGTCCACCCGGCGTAGGAGGCGAGGAGGTCCCTGTCGCTGAAGCTGTCGAAGTTGTTGTCGGACCAGAGCGTGGCCACGAGCAGCAGGGCGGGATCCAGGGCCAGCGTGCGGCCGCGAAGCTGGTTGATGACCTGGAAAGTGGAGTAGCCGGGGACGGCGGCGTTGACGAAGTCGGCGGGGAGTCGCGACTCGAGAATCGACGTGAACACCTCGTCGTCGTCGTTGCCGAAGCCGTAGACCGAGCTGTCGCCCACCGCCAGCGCGCGCGGTCGCGACCGGGGACCGCGCTCGCGATCGCGCAGGCCCGAGCGATTGATCGTCACGTGGCCGCCCTTCTCGCGGTGCTCGCCGGGGACGAGCTCCCACAGGAGCCAGGGGTTGCCGTTCATCAGCGTGTCGCCGCCCTCGGCGGCCTCGGGCACCGTCACCATCGAGGGCGCGGGACTCGATCGGCAGGCGACCTCCGCGGCGGCGAGGCACAGCAGCGCGACGAGGCAGCCGCGCAGTCCCCTACTCATCCTTGCCCTTCACCATCCGGAGCTCGCCCTCGACCACGAGCGTGTCGTTCTCGCCGCGCACGGTGTTGGCCACGGCGCGCAGGCCCACCGCGCCCACGTCCTCACGCCGGGCGGCGGGCAGGGAACGGTCGAGGCCGCCGGCGATGGCGTCGAGGATGGCCGACTCGAAGAGGGCGGCGATGGGGTCGGCCAGCTCGGCGCCCGGGGACTGCGCGACTTCCACCACTGTCTTCGGCGTGAGCTTCAGCTTCTTGTCGGCGAGGGCGAGGTCGCCCTGCACCTCGTAGTCGCGATACCAGCCTGCCCCGGCGAGGCGCCACACGCGGAGGTCGAGGCGAAACGTGGAGCCTTCGACCTCGATGGCGCGGGGGTCGATGGCGGTGTCGTACTGGAGGAGGCCCTTCTCGTAGGCGGCGCGACGCAACAGCCCGCCGAGGGCCGTCTCCGAGATGCCGAGCACGATCGCGTCGGGGCCGGGCTCGCCGACGGTGGCGGGGCGGGCGCCGGCCACGTTGCTGAGCATCTCGATGCGCACCTGGCCGCCGGTGGTCGACAGGCGCAGGTCGCGCATCGGGAGCCCCGACGCGGACAGGTCGGCGATGGGGATGGGCGGCAACTTCTCGCCGATGGCGGTGCGGACGAAGTCCTGCAAGAGGCGCGCCGGCGAGGCGCTGAGGCTCCCGACTTCGCCGACCTTCACCTCGACCTTGCCCACGCGGAAGGGCTTGGCCACCACGCGCCTGCCGTCTTCCGCGCGCAGTTCCATCACGCCGCCCACCTCGAGGATGGCGGTGAAGCGGTCGCCGAGGTTGCCGAGGCTCCAGCCGACGCGACCCACGCCCTCGAGGTCGAAGTGCAGGCAGGCGGCGCAGGCGTCGCTCGGGGAGAGCCGGGCCTTCTGCACGGTGAAGGTGGGCGTGATCTTGGCGCTCGCCCCGAGGGGCAGGGCGAGGTTGAGCTCGGCGCCGGTGGCGAGCGCGGCCGTGGCGGCGGCGTCGACGGCGGTGGCGAGGGCGTTCTCGCCGACCGCCAGCACCAGGTCGGGTTGCCACTGCGCCGGCCGCTCGCTGGCCACCGAGAGCGCCGCCTCGCGCTCCGCCTCGTA
>VGRE01000373.1 GCA_016875435.1 Deltaproteobacteria bacterium
CGGCCGGCCTTCTCCTCCCGCTTCACCAGCCGAGGGGACGCCCGCGCTTCCCGCTCCGCCTCCGTGGAGGACGGCACCCTGGGGACGACCTCGACCCGGCCTGGAGGACCGCCACGCCGCCTTCCCCGCGAGCACCCCCGCGTGGAGCACCTGGTTCGCCCGCGCGGGGGGCACGATCGCGGCGAGCTTCTGAGCAGGATGCCGACATGATTGAGATGCTCGAGGCGGCCGGCTACATGCAGTAGCACCAAGGATTCGCTCGGCAGCGGGGAAAGCCTCATATATGTCCCACCCGATCTGGAGCGTTCATGTCTCGCCACGTCGTATCCGTGATTTTGCTCGCGGGTTGCTCCGGCAGCTACACTGGCGGCGAGGACGACCCGAAGGGCTCCCCCGAGGACTCTGGAGGGCCAGCACCGAGGAGGTGGCCCCATCTATCCTCAGCGGGCGCCCGATCGGATAGCGAGGGCGGCCTCCGCCCGGAGCCAGGCCCATGCTCTTCGCTGCCCTCCTGCCCCACGGGCTCCCCGCGCTCAGGTCGGGGCGACCACCTTGGCGATCGCCTGAAGTAGCTGTTGGACGGTCCACGGCTTGGTCAGGAAGCCGGCCAGCCCCATTCCGATGATGCGGCCGGTCGCCTCCCGCTCGTCGTAGCCGCTCGTGAGGACGACCCGGACGCCGGGCGCGAGGCGCCGGAGCGCCGCGAAGGTCTCCGCACCGCCGAGCCCGGGCATCGTCATGTCCAGCAGGACCGCGTCCCATCGCGTCGGCTCGCGCTCGAATGCCGCGATCGCCTCCACCCCGTCCGCGGCCTCCCCCACGTCGTAGCCTGCCTCAGAGAGCACGATCCGGACCAGCTCACGGATGTCGGCGTCGTCGTCGACGACCATCACCGCCCGCCGGCCCGCCGGCAGCACTGCCACCGGCCTGTCGGGCGCGACCGGACGGACGTCGCCGCACGCCCGGAGGAGGACGTTCATCGAAGTACCCTTCCCGGCCTCCGAGTAGATGCGCAGCGCGCCGCCGTGGCTGCGCACGATGCCCTGCACCGCCGAGAGCCCGAGTCCGCGCCCGCTCCCCTTGGTGGAGAAGAAGGGCTCGAACACCCGGGCGCTCACCTCCTTCGCCATCCCGACGCCTGTGTCCGAGACCACAAGCCGAGCGTAGCGGCCCTCCGGGAGGGGCCGATCCACCGAGAACGCGTCGAGGTAGACGCGGTCGGCATCCACCGTCCCGGTAGCGATCGTGATCACGCCCTGCCCATCGACGATGGCATCGGAAGCGTTGGTGATGAGGTTGAGCACCACCTGCTGAATCTGCGCCACGTCGGCTTCCACCACCGGCGCCGGCTCCTGCAGCTTGAACCGGACCACGGCCCGCCCCGCGATGGAGACGTGGAGCAGCTCGCTCATCTCCCGGACGAGCCGGTTCAGGTCGATCGGCTGGACGACGAAGCGCCCCTTCCCCGAGTACGCGAGGAGCTGTCGGGTCAAGTGGCTCGCGCGGCCGGCCGCAGTTTCGATCCGGGTGACGATCTGGGCTGCCTGGCCGTGGGGGGGGAGCGTGGACAGGGCGAACGATGCGCTCCCGAGGATCCCCACGAGGAGGTTGTTGAAGTCGTGAGCGATGCCCCCGGCCAGGACGCCCAGGCTCTCGAGCTTCTGGGTGTGGAGGAGCCGGGAGGTGAGCGCGAGGCGCTCCTCCTCGTGGGCCCGACGCTCGGCGAGGTCGTAGAGCGCGACGCCGGCGGCGCCACCGGGCAGACCGACGACATAGGCCGCGTGGACCCCGCCAGGGAGATCGAGATCGCCGGGGACCACCGCGGGCGTCTCCGGCCTGGCGGAGCGGGCCTCCGCGAGCACCACGGGCGGAAAGGATCCTGGTCCGAGGTCCGCTGCGGTGGCGACGCCAAGGGCCCGCAGCGCGGGGCGGTTGGCGATCAGGACCTGCCAGGGCGCGAGGCGGACCGCGATGAGGCCGACCTGGGTGGCCTCCACGAGCTCGGCGTAGACCTGGAGGGCCGCCTCCGCGCGCCGGCGGGCGGCGAGCTCTCGCTGGACCCGGTCCAACAGGGTCGCGTTCGCGAGCACGAGCGCGATCCGACTGGCGAGATCCGAGGCGAACCGCTCGTCGGCCTCCGTGAACGGCGCGCCGGTACCCATCCGGTAGAGGTTGACCAGCCCCACGACCTCACCGCGGGCCACGAGCGGCACGGCGATGAGGCTCCGAAGCGGAAAGCGGTCAAAGGCCTCGCGGTAGGCCTCAGCGAGGGCGGCCCGGAACACCGCAGGTTCCGCGGTGAAGCGGATCGGCGCTCGGGTCTGTAGGGCGCGCCCACGGAGGCCTTCGCCGACGCGGACCGGGTTGCTCCCGGACATCGCGCGGGCCAGGGCCAGCGCCTCGGCATCGGCGTGCCAGCACGCCACGACCCGGTAGAGGTCCGGATCATCGGGGTCGCGCGTGACGAGCTCGCAGCCGCAGCCCATGAGCTCCCCGACCCGCTGAACGGTGCATGGGAAGAGGGTGTCGAGGTCGGTGGCGACCTCCCCGAGCTCATGGAGGACCTGGGCGAGCCACCGATCGGTGCCCTCCGGCGCGGCGCCGCCGCCTTCGATCGGGTTCACCCGGGCACGCTTCCCGCCGCGTCCCCCCGGCGCACGACCGCGTGAAGACGGAGCGCGACGGGTGTCGGCTCACCCTCTCCCGCCGGGAAGCGGGCGCGGGGTCCGGTCCATGGAATCCGAGAGGAAGCAGGGGGAATGGCAGATCCAAGCGGTGAAGGGGGACGGGAGCGCCCGTGACCGGCGGCGAGCACTTCGTCGGGCGACACCCGCCGCTGGGATCGTCCTAGCACGACTCTCGGTTGGACGCGGGGCGTGAACCTAGGAAAAAGATCAGGGGTGAGGGGCGAGATAGCGGCCCAGCCGCTCACGAAAGACCGCGCTCCACGTAGCTGGGCGCCGCGTGATCGGATCGATGCACACGATGACGCGGCGCCCGGTGGCGCAGGGCTCATCGTCGTCCACCGGCATCACCGTGTGGGCCACCACGCAGCTCGTGGTGTCGAGCTTCTCGATACGAAGCCGCACTCTCACCTGCCCGACCCCGACGAAGGGCCGCAGGTGGTCGAGCTCGTTTCGGCGCACGAGGTGGGCATGGTCGGCGTTGGTGGCGTCGATGGTGCCCCAGCCGAGCTTCTTCCAGAACTCGCCGAGGGCCCGCTCCATGAACAGGAGGTAACGGGCGTTGTGGAGGATGCTGAACAGGTCGAGGTCGTCGAAGTAGATGGCGAAGGTGGATCCGTGGGAGCGCATGATCTGAGTTCTCCCGCTCGATCTCGGCGTGCTCCAGCACCGCGACGCCGGGGTTGACGCCCCCGAGGAGCAACTCACCCAATACCCATTTTTCTCCGTGGGGGCAGGACCAGTTCGGGTTGGGTCGGCCGGCTACACCGCCCCTCGCCCGCGCCGCGCCATCGTACGCTGTCGCGTGAGGTCGCCTTGCGCTGGGGAAGGTGGGCGAGCATCGTGCTGTTCTGTACGCTGGCGCCGCGCCCCGCGCTGGGCGTCCACCAC
>VGRE01000374.1 GCA_016875435.1 Deltaproteobacteria bacterium
TCGACACGCGGAGGTCGTCGTCCCCGCTCGGGCTCGCCGGCGATAGCGACACGACCGGCGCCGTGGGCACGCCGTTCACCGTGAAGGTGCCGAGCGCGGAGGCGTAGAGCCCGTCGCTGTCGGTCACGGTGACGGTGAGCGCGTGGTCGCCGACCGAGAGGGCGGGCTCGAGGAACTGCGCCACCCCGGAGCTGTCCGCCAGGCCCTCGTAGAAGACCCCGTCGAGGTCGCTCTCCCACGTGACCAGCAGGTCTCCCGGAGAGTCCTCGCCGTCAGACACGAGCGCCGAGAAGGTCAGCGCCTCGCCCTCGTTGATGACCTCGCCGGGGAGCGGCGTCTCGAGTTCGATGCTCGGGGCCGAACCCACGGTGTACAGCACCTCGGCGGTGCAGGTGGCTCCCACCTCGTCAACCACCTGCATCGACACGACGTGGGCGTCGTTCGAGAGACCGGCGTAGGGGAAGGTGACGCTCCCGCCGCTCGTCGGCGTGCTCGTCCCCAGCACGCCGTCCTTGTCGCTCGTCCACGTGACGGCGAGCAGATCGGAGGCGATGTCCGCGTCCGACGCCGTGCCGCGGAAGGTCACGGTCGTGCCAGACTCGCCCGCGCTCCCGTCCGCCGGTTCGTCGATGGCGCAGTCCGGCGCCGAGTTGGGCGGGCCCACGTTGATGAGCACGCTCGCCTGCCCCTCGTTGCCCGCCGAGTCGGTCACGAACACCTGCAGCGCATGGGGCCCCTCGGAGAGCGTGACGAAGCTCTCGACCAGCCCCTCGCTGTTGGGCGCCACCGCGCCGAGGTCGCCGTCCGCGCTCGACTTCCACCGCACGGTGAGCGCGTCGGGGGCGTCCTCGGTGTCGTCCACCGTCGCGCGCAGCGTGACGAGCTGGTCCGCGTAGTATACGCCGTCCGCCATGGGCGCGTCGATCGCCGCCGTCGGTGCCGCGTTCGGCGTGACGCTCACCGTCGTCGCGTCGCTCCCAGCGGCGCCCTCGACGTCCGTCACCTCGAGGCGCAGCTCCATCGACTCCGCGTCGGGCACCACGACGTCGCAGGTGGTGTTGCCGTCGTCGCCCGGCGTGCCCGCGCAGGCCTCCGCCCCGTCCACGAACCACCGCGCGGTGAGATCCGCCGGTTCGTGGTTCGGGTCGCTCGCCGCGCCGCGAAGCGTCACCGTCGTACCCGCCAGGACCATCTCCCCCCCAGCGGGCGCGGTGATCTGTGCGTCCGGCTCCGAGTTGAACTTCGTGAGCCCCGCGTCGGGCTCGCAGGCTTGCAGGAGGACGAGTGCGACGGGCAGCGGGACGAGGCTCGCGCGCATGAGGGCTCCGGTGATGGGAATCATCGAGTCATCCTTGTCGACCTTTCCGACCCAGTATCAGTACCCCCGGACGGGGACCAGAAGGGAATCCGAGGCCACGAGATCCGGCGCCATGTAGCTGTTGTAGCCGGCGGAGATGCCGTCGTTCTTGGCGATCGAGTACTCCTGAACGTTCCGGGCGCGCAGCCGTCGTGGGGCGCCAGATCCGCGCTCCATGCGAGCCCGGTGTCGTTCTCGGGTGCCGAGTCGTTCTCGGTCGCGCTGTCGTTCGTGGTGTCGGCGGACCTGTCGCGCGATCGACCGCTGGCACTGTCCTTGCTGTGGAATGCGGATGACGTTGCGAGCGATGGTGATCGGGGCGCCGGCCTCGACCCGGCAACCGGTGTGGACGTCATAGATGCCCCCCGGTGCTGCGGCAGGTGTGGCGGGGTGGGCTGCGGTGGTCGGCGTCACGGCGCGTGGTGCGACAGGGGCGGCCCCGGGTCGGCGCCGCACCGCGCGCCCGAGGCCGGCCCGCCCCCCTCCGGATCAGAAGTGCGTGCCGCCGCCGAGCAGCAGCTTCACGCCGGAGTTGTCCAGGATGCGCGACGTGAGCCCGCCACCCATCGCGTGCCCCACCTCGAGCCGGTAGTCGATCGCCCAGAACAAGCTGACTCGCGGCTTGAGGTACCAGCGCACCGTAAGGCCCGGCTCGACGAAGATGCTCAGCAGGCCGACCGTTCCGGCCCCTTCCGCGAACTCCCCCTCGATGCTCACGAGGCGCACACCGACGAGCCCGAGCGGCTCCACTTCGAAGGCGCCGAGCGGAACTGCGTAGCCGCCTCCGAGACCGGCGTACCCGGCCGCCGCAGAGTGGTCTGCATCGGCAAGCGCGGAGTCCACGCCGAGGGAGTACGCGCCGCGCAGGTGGAAGCGCGCACGCTTGCCGTAGGCGAACTCGCCGTACAGGTGCGGCTCGGCGATAGACGCTGCGGCGGCCTGGATGCCGAGCGTCGCGTCGCCCTCAACCGCCGATCCGCCGAGTTCCAGGCCGGCGGCTACCATCATCGGGTACAACTCGCGCGCAGGCTTGGCCGCCGGCTTCTGGACCTCGGGCTCGGGCTTGGGCTCGGGCTTGGGCTCGGGCTTGGGCTCGGGCTCGGGCTCGGGCTCCAGTTGCGGTTCCCACGGCACGCCAAACCACAGGTAATGGCGGAAGGTGTATGCGACGGGAACGCTGAAGGCCGGCGTCGATACCTCGATCTTCGTATCGCAGGGGTCCGGCCCCTCAGGCGCACGCGCCGCCGTGGCTCGGCACCACGCGAGCCGGAACGCCTCCTCGTCGAAGTGCGCGTCAAACGTGCTCGTCGCGCTGGCCAACGCGCCGGCCTCCGGCGACACTTCGCGCGCCTCCACGGAGACGAACTTCTTGAGCAGCGACAAGGTCTCGTCCGCCGACGGGGCGGGCGGCGCCGTCGGCTGAACACGGGCCTTGGCGGCGGGGGCCCACTCACCCTCCGGCCCCGCGTACGACACCACGGTCTCGACGACGGCCACGCCTCCGGCATCGGCGGCGGAGTCCCAACCGCGCTTCTTTGCGGTCTGGTCCGTCGCGCGCTCGAGGGCCATCTCATCCACGACGCGTACATCCACGTCGTCGTGAGGGTCGAAGGCCGAGCCCACCGAACTGGAAGCCGGCAACATCGGTGTGCCGAGCGTGAACGTGCGCTTCTGCAGCGCGGGCCGGACGTCGGCCGACCACCCCCACGCCTGGAGCGCCTGGAGCCCTCCGGAACGACCCGTCACGAAGCCCGCGGAGACCTCGAGCTCGTCGTTCGGCGCGAGCATGTTCGCGCCCGAGGAGACCTCGCTGAACCCGGGCTCGTCACGGTCGATGCGCGTGTTGCGCAGACTACCCGACCCGACGTTGCTGACCAGCACGCCGAACCCGAGGTTCAACGGACGCGACACCGTACGCTGCGTGTCCTGCACCTCGACGTTGAAGGAGACGCGGGTGCGGTCCGCGCACTGCTCCGACAGGTAGAAACGGAGATCGACGGATGCCTTGCCGCCCGCGGCGAGCTCGGGGAGTTCCAGCTCCGAGGAGGCGCCCGTCCAGAGGCAGTCACTGTCGGTGCGAACATACGCCGAGGAGCTGAACCACGGCGTACGACCGGCGTTGACGATGGGCAGGCTGACGGTCACCCACTCGCCCGCGTCGGCGATCCCGTTCCTGGTGCCCGGTCCGCCGCGATCATCGACCAGC
>VGRE01000375.1 GCA_016875435.1 Deltaproteobacteria bacterium
GCCTGCATCGCCGCATGCGCGAAGACGAGCTGTTCCCCTCCCCTTTCCCGGTGGTCCAGCACGACCCCGACGACACCGTGGCCACCGGCAGCTTCGACGGCATCCCCGGCGGCGTCTCGCGATACATCACTGGTTGCGACGCCGTCTGGACCGTCGGCATCGTGGAGCTGCACCAGTACGCGGGCTTCTCGGGCGGACACAAGGGCGTGGCCGTGGGCATCGGCGCGCGCGCCACCATCGACGCCCTGCACCATCGCGACCGAGTGACGGCCCCCGGCGTGCTCGTGGGCCAGGTGGAGGGCAATCCCTTCCGCGCCGCCGTCGACGCCCTCGGCGCCATGGCTGGCTGCACCTACGCGCTCAACACCGCCGGCGGCCGCTGGCTCGCGGACGAGCCGGTACGCGCGTTCCAGCGAGCCGCCGCCTCGCTCGACTGCTGGTGGGATGTGCCGCGCGCTTACGACGCGATGGTGTTCCGCGTGCCGCCGCGGAAGGCGGTGAACTTCTACCAGGCCAGCCGGGCGGCCACCTACGTGGGCCTCTCGGCGAGGCCGCCGCTGTTGCCCGGCGCCACGCTCTACCTGGACGCGGCCTGTCCCGAGGGCCTCGGCGAGGGCTCCGGGGAGCGCGCGTTTGCCGAGCTTGCCGCGCGCTTGCCTTACCCCTGGGCCGGCGTGCTCAGCGGCGAGGCGCCCACCGGGGGCGGCACGCAGCGCGCGATCATGCTCGCGTTGCTGTTGCAGAAGTACCGTCTCGTCGTCACCGGGTGCGCGGCGCCGGAGAAGCTCCGCGAGGTGGGCATCGAGGCCCGCCGCGAGCGCATCGAGCCCGCAGGCGCCTTGCTCGTCGACGATCCCTTCGGGAAGGTGCCGCGCCTACTTGGCTAGGGCCTCGGCGGGCGCGGTGCTGGGCACCGCCGCTCGGCGCTCCTGGGCGACGGCCACCCAACCGAAACCGCCCGCGAAGAGGGCGAGGAAGGGCAGGCTGCCGTAGTGTCCGAGTGCCAGCGCGCCGCCGAAGCCTACGAGGTGCCAGAGGCACAGGAGCCCCTCCACGGGTGCGCCCCCCGCGCGGGAAATCCGGTACGATCCCGCGCCCGCGCCTTGCTTGGGCGTGCGCACGAAGGCGCTGCGGCGCCCGAGGAGGGCCTCGCCGACGGCCCGCGACTGGCTCACGGACATGCCGACGCCGAGGAGCACCGCCGCGGGCAGGTCGGCGAGCCGTCGCCATCCCGCGCGCGACGGCGTCGTGACATCGCCGGCGAGGGGCGCAGCGGCGAAGAAGGCCGCGTGCGAGACCGTGGCCAGCAGGAAGGCGGGCAGGTCGAGCAGCAGGTGCCCCAGCGTGCTGCCGCCCGAGGTCAGGGCCACGGCGGGCATCAGCAGTGCCACCCCCAGCGCCATCGGCCAGGCGAGGTTGGCGCCGAGGTGCTGGAAGGCCTCGGCGCGGACCCAGCCGGGAACGGGGGCGCGGAGCACCGGTCGCCACAACTTGCGCAAGGTCTCGACCGATCCCTTGGCCCAACGCGACTGCTGGGCGCGGAAGGCCCCGAGCGTGGCAGGCAACTCGGCCGGCACCACCACGTCGTCGCGATACACGAAGCGCCAGCCGGCGGCCTGGGCGCGGTAGCTCAGGTCGAGGTCCTCGGTGAGCGTGTCGCCCGCCCAGCCGCCTGCCGCCTCGATGGTCTCGCGCCGCCAGACGCCCGCGGTGCCGTTGAAGTTGAACCACGCGCCGGCCCGGTTGCGGCCGAGGTGCTCGAGCCGGAAGTGCGCGTCGAGCATCAGCGCCTGCGCCCGCGTGAGCGCGCTGTCCTCGGCGTTGAGGTGTCCCCAGCGCGCCTGCACCATGCCCACCGCCGGGTCGGAGAAGTGGGGCACGAGCTGGCGGAGGAAGTCGCGCGGCGGCACGAAGTCGGCGTCGAAGATCGCCACCAGCTCGCCCGGGGCGCTGGCGAGGCCATGCGCGAGGGCTCCGGCCTTGAAGCCGGCGCGATCCCGCCGCTGGATCAGCTCCACCGAGATCCCGCGCGCCCGTGCCCGGTGCAGGGCCCCCTGCGCGCAGGCGGCGGTGTCGTCGGTGCTGTCGTCGAGCAACTGCAGGTGGAGCCGCTCGGGCGGCCAGTCCAGGGACGCGGCGGCATCGACCAGCCGCGCCACCACGTCGCGCTCGTTGAACACGGGGAGTTGCACGGTGACGACCGGGAGCTCGGCCGGCATCGGCGGCACGGGTGGCTCGCGGCGGGCCAGGCGGAGGAAGCGCGCGAGATGCACGTAGCGGTGCAGCCCAAGGAGGCACAAGGAGCCGACCAGCAGGGCGTAGATCCAGCTCAGGGCGTCCATCGGGCCAGCGCCGTATAAGTAACCCACGCGAGACGTGCCAAGCACCACCGAACGCAGACCCCACGGGATCTGCCTCCCGGGCGGCCTACCTAGCGGCCTCGATGGGGAGCTGGGCCATCTGGCTCACCTGGTCGACGGAGTAGTCGAGGCCGCCCTCGGTGTCGTACTCGAGCACGCCGTCTTCGTCGATGTCGTTGCCCACCAGCGTCCAGCTCAGCTGCTCGGCCACGTCTTCCAGGCGGCGGAGCGCGCTGTCGCCGCCCACGGATGCGCCTCTGTGGGCGTCGCTCGCGGCCCGCTCCGCCCAGAACTCGGTGAACTGCACCCCGTCGTAGGCCTGCTCGATGTTGGCGTGGATCGGGTCGTTGGGATCCACCACGTCGTTGGCCTCGCCGAGGTCGTCGAAGATGAGTTCCACGTAGCCGTAGCCGTCGTCGGTGCCCTGGACCGCCATCACGTTGGTGAAGGTCTCCACGTCGCCGTCGTCGTCGCTGTCGACCGCGGGGTCTTCGAGGGCGTTGCCGATCATCTCGCAGAGGCTCCCCACCTCCTCGTCGGTGAGGCCTGCGCTGGCGGCGCCCGCCGCCTGCTCGACGAGGAACTCGGTGTGCGACTCCAGCGCACGCAAGGATCCCTGTCCATCGGGCGTTGCCGACGACGCGATGAGCATCTCCTGGATGACGGTGAAGATGGTGGGGTCCACGTCGCCCAGCCAAACCGCGTCGCCCTCGCCCGCCTCGCCGGTTGCGTTGGCCCAGGCCTCGAAGTGGCTGTAGCCCGCGATGATCGCGTTCTCGCCGATGTCGAAGCTGTGGTCGACGTCCTCGCCGTTGACGCCGATCTCGCCCACCGGCACCAGCACCCCGTCGGCGGCGGACACGAAACCGTAGTAGGCCTCGCCCTCGCGAGGCTCGGTGGCGCGCGACATCGCGAGGGTGAACAAAGAATTGTCCTCTTCGCCATCAGCGAAGTAGGCGTCGCCGGTGCCGCTCGCCGACCAGTTGTCAAGCTCGCCGCCGCCTCCGGCGGTATCTTCTTCGCCCGTGTCGGCCGTGTCGCCTTCTTTGCCTTCTTCGCCCGTGCAGGCCACGAGCGGGAGCATCATCAACCAGGAAGGGCGCATTCCGTTCTCCGGCCGGGAGTGTAGCGCGGGCGCCGAGGAGGCGGCGCGGCTGGTGCACTACTTCGACGTGTTTCGCCACCCCTTGCG
>VGRE01000376.1 GCA_016875435.1 Deltaproteobacteria bacterium
CGCAACCCGCAGGCTCCATGGCGCGCTTTGTGGCCTCGCTCGTCGCCGCGCGGTACTTAGCGGGGCCCCCCAGGAATGTCCGTGGAACCTAAAGGTACCGTCCGCGCGCCCGTGATGTCCTGGCTGCTGTGCTTCGTGCCGCTGGTCAACATCATCTGGGTCTTCTACTACAAGTACACCATCCTCAACGAGATCAAGGCGTATCTCGCCGATGATAGTCTGAGCCCGATCATGGATGTGCTGGTCTGGCCCATCGTCACCTGCGGGCTGTACCAGTTCTACATGCCCTTCAAGATGGGCAAGCTGATCCAGCGTGTGCAGCAGAAGGGCGGGATGGCCGACGCCGCCGACCAGGGCGTGATGTTCCTGCTCTTCATGTTCCTGTGCAACTTCCACTTCTTCAAGTACCAGGACGAGCTGAACAAGGTCTGGAGCAGCTGAAGCGCGCCGCCGCCCTCCTCGTCGCGGGCGCGGGCCTCCTGGCGCTGGCGATGCTCGACGTGCGCGCCTGTCCCTCGTGGTTTGCCCTCGGCGTACCCTGCCCGGGCTGCGGCCTCGTGCGCGCCACGATCGCGCTCGCGACGGGACAGTTCGCCGAGGCCTGTCGACTCCATCCGCTGGTCTTCGTGGTGGTCCCGGTGGCGCTCGCCGAGCCCTTCCGCCGCTGGCGCTACCCGCGCGCCGCCGCGTGGGCGGCCGTGCTCGTGCTCGTGGGCACCTGGGCGTTCCGCCTCGCGACGGGCACGCATCCCGACGGGCTCCGCCCGGACCAGGGCGCCCTCGCCCGGGGCTGGAGTTACGTGGCCGCGCCATGATCGACGAGATCCTCCGAGCCAAGCGGGCGGGACAGGCGCTCACCGCCGAGCAGATCGGCGAGTTCGTCACGGGCGTGGTGGACGGTTCCGTGTCGCGACCGCAGGCGGCGGCCTGGCTCGCGTTCAGCTTTGTTCGTGGTCTCTCCGACGCCGAGGCCGTCGCGCTCACCCGCGAGATGACCGACTCCGGGGCGCGGCTCTGCTGGCCCGGGATCAGCGGCCCTTTCGTCGACAAGCACAGCACCGGCGGCGTGGGCGACAAGGTCTCCCTGGTGCTTGCCCCGCTGTGGGCGGAGCTCGGCCTGCGCGTGCCCATGGTCTCTGGGCGGGGCCTCGGCCACACCGGGGGCACCCTCGACAAGCTCGAGGCCGTCCCGGGCTACCGCACCGATCTCGACGACGGGGCGCTGCACCGCGTGTTGCGCGACGTGGGCTGCTTCATCAGCGGTCAAACGGGGGAGCTGGCGCCGGCCGACCGCATCCTATACGCGCTGCGCAACGAGACGCAGACCGTGGAGTGCATCCCGCTCATCGTGGCGAGCATCCTCTCGAAGAAACTCGCGGAGGGCCTCGACCGGCTGGTGCTCGACGTGAAGGTGGGCAGCGGCGCCTTCATGAAGACCGAGGCCGATGCGCGCGCGCTGGCCGAGGCGATGGTCCGCGTCGGAAATGGCGCTGGCGTTGGGACTTCTGCATTGCTCACCGACATGGAGCAGCCGCTGGGCGTGGCCTGCGGCAACGCGGTGGAGGTGGAGGAGTCGATCGCCTGCCTGCAAGGCGGTGGACCCGCCGATCTCCGCGAGATCACGCTGTTGCTGGCGGGGCACGCCAAGGCCGCCGAGGTGCTCGACAGCGGGCGCGCCTACGAACGATTCGCCGCGATGTGCCGGGCCCAGGGAGGCGACCTGTCGCGACTGCCGAGTGCGCCCGAGCGGGCCGAGGTGACGGCGCCGCGCGACGGCGTGGTCACGCGTTGCGATGCCCTCTCCATCGGCCGCGCCGCCTTCGTGATGGGCGCCGGGCGGCTCCGGGCCGAGGATCCCGTTGATCCTCGCGTGGGCGTGATGGTCCACAAGAAGGTGGGCGACCGAGTGTCGCGAGGCGAGCCCCTCGCCACGCTGCTCCACGCTGGCCGGGCGCACGACGAGGCGCGCGGATGGGTCGCCAGCGCCTACACGATCGGCGACGTTGGCGCCCCCCGGCCCCTCCTCCTCGGCCGGGTCGAGCCCTCGCCGTGATGCTCCTGCTCGCTGCCCTCGCCCTCGCCCTCGCCGACGATCCGGCGCCGGCCCCGCTCGCCGCGGCCCCCGCGCCTGCCGCCATCGGCTCCTACGTCCCGCCGGTGCCGCACCCCACGGTCGACCCGCTGATGCCCCAGTCCTACCGCACCGTGAAGAAGGGCGAATACCCGTGCAAGGTGCGCATCCTCGTGCGCGCCGACGGCACCGTCAAGGACGTGGAGAACATCGAGTGCGAGGAGGAGGCCTACTACGCCCTCGCCACCGCGATCGTGCAGTGGAAGTTCGACCCGGCGCTCCGCGACGGCATCCCCGTCGACGCCGAGCTGGAGTGGGACAACACCTTCACCGTCGAGAGCTACCTCCCGCGCAAGCACATCGTGGGCTTCCTCGGCGGCGCCCTCAACGTGGGCGGGGCCGGGTGGTTCGGGCTGGAGGGGCGCGTTCACCTCGGCGAGCAGCTCTCCTTCTCGGCGGGCGTCGACCTCGATCGGGACTACTTCATCGGCACCCTCGTGGAAACATGGGTGCCGACGATTCGCGTCGATGCCGCCATCAGCAGCAAGCGGCGCCACTTCGAGCATCGCGGCATCTTCGGCTTCACCGTGGGCGGCTTCGGCGATGCCTACGGCGCGGTCGGCATGTACGCCGGCTTCCGCGGCGAGGTGATGACACCCGCGCCGGGGCTGTCGATCGGCGGCGACGGCGGCGTGGCCTTCATGTTCACCGAGCCGCCTACCTTCCCCGACGTGGGTTTCTGGAACCGCGACGGGGTGAACCCCTTCTACCCCTGGCTCCGCGCCTCGCTGATCTGGTACGCGCCGCTGCCCAAGGATCGCTTCGTCGTGGTGCCGCGCGAGCACGATCCCACGGTGTACGAGCCGCCCATCCCGCCGCCGGAGCCGCCGATCGACGTGGGACAGGCCTTCGAGGGCATCGCCAGCGTCCACTGGTCGGAGCTCGAGCCCTCCTGGGGCGAGAACACGCCGGTGGGCGAGGCGTTCAGCGACTACCCGCCCGGCGTGTACCGGTGCGACGTGCGCGCCGTCGTCGATGCGGTCGGCAAGGCCACCGCCGTGCGCGCCGAGCAGTGCCCGTCGAGCGCGAAGCAGGCCGCGGAAGACAACGTGCGCAAGTGGGAGTGGCCGTCGCGCGAGGGCGACGTGCCCAAGCAGTCGGTGTTCCCGGCGCCGATCTTCGTCCGCCGCGCCGACGCCGAGGTGGTGCCGGCCCGCGAGGTGACGCTGCTGGTCGACGGCAAGCAGACGCCGCTGCCCAGGCGCACGGCTCAGCCGCCGGTCTACGTGAAGCGCTTCGTCCCACCCGACTGGGGGGTCACGCGCCCGTCGGCAAGTTGCAGCGTCGACGTGGATCTCGACCCCAGCGGCAAGGTGCTCCGCACGCGCTGGGTGTCGGGCGAGATCGAGGTGAGTGGGCAGGTGAACGACGCGCTCGACCAGTGGGAGTTTTTCCCGGTCATC
>VGRE01000377.1 GCA_016875435.1 Deltaproteobacteria bacterium
CACGCTGCGGACCAGTCCCCCGCCGCCGTTGGCGCGGGCGCCGAACCAGGTGCCGAGCGGATCGTCGCCGTCGAAGGGCTCGCCGTGGCCCGCCAGGTTCCACAACGACCAGGCCAGCGGGTAGTCGAGTTGCCAGTCGCCCTGGCTGTCGGGGGCTGCGCCGAGCGGGGGGAGGGTGCCGACGCCTGCCGCGAGTCGCGACAGGAACCAGGCGGCCTGCGTGCTACTCGCCAGCGCCGCGCCGGGGATCGTGGTGCCGTTGGCGCGGGCCACTTGCTGGGCTGCCGCCGTGAGCCAGGCCGAGCGCAGCAGGAACAGCGGCGCGCCGAGCCGGTCGGCGCCATCGGCGAAGACCAGCGTGGGCCACTCGCGGCCGAGCCCGGAGGCGGCCTCCGACCACGCCGAGCGCGCGCCCTCGATCCCGGGAAAGGTGAGACCGGCGACGAGGGCGCCGGCGTGGTGCGCGACGCGACGGTGGCCGTCGTGTCGACCGCTCGGCATCGTGTTGTGCAACACCTGGAGGTGCCAGGCGGCGCTCCCGGCCATGGCCGCGCGCAGCTGGGGACGGGCTCGCGGGCCGAGCCAAGAGAGCCCCGCGTGCCAGTTGACCATTCGCTCGGCGAGATCGCTCGGGTGGGCCCATGCGGCGCCGCGGCCGGGCAGATCGTGACGGAGCCAGGACTCGAGCGCGGCCTGGGCAGCATCGGGCTCTCGCGGCGCCATCGCGGCAAACCAGGCGTGCCGGTGCGCGGCACGATCGCCTACCCCCGGCCACTCCAGCGGCGGCGGTGCCGCGCCCGGTGTGTCGCCCGGCCCGAACGCGAGGCCGCCGAGCTCCGGCGACCCGGGCTCGGCGGGGTGCGCCGACGACGGGGGCGTGCCCCGCACCCGCGATTCCAGCCAGCCGCGCGCGCGCCCGCGCAGCTCGTCGATGAGGTTCATTCCCCCGACTCACTCACCGGGAACCTCGAACTCGAAGTCCATCTCCTCGCCGAACTCCTTCTGCATGAAGGTCTTCAGTCGCGACTTGATGCGCGCCTCGATCTGCCGGATGCGCTCCTTGCTCACCTGGTAGCGGTCGCCGATGTCGGAGAGGCTGGCCGGCTCGTGCGCCATCAAGCGTTCCCGCCAGATCGCGCGCTCGCGCTCGTCTTCCAGGGTGGCCTCGAACTGGCGGAGCCGGGCCTGGACCAGCTCGCCGAGCTGGTTGCCTGCCACCCGTTCCTCCGGGCCCACCTGTTCCTCGTCGGCCACCACGTCGTGAAGTGGGCGCCCTTCCTCGCTGGCCACCGGCGCGTTGAGCGACATCGCCGGGGCCCGCATGTGCTGGTCGACCGCGATCACCTCGCTCTCCGGCACCTCGAGCCGCTCCGCCAGCTCGCGCGGCGTGGCGGCGTGGCCCTCGGACAAGAGGCGCTGGCGCTCCTTCTGGAGCTGGAAGAACAGCTTGCGCCCGTTGCGCGTGGACCCCAGCCGCACGAGGCGGAAGTTGTCCATCAGGAAGCGCAAGATCATCGCCCGGATCCAGTACTGGGCGTAGGAGCTGAAGCGGATGCCGCGGGTGGGATCGAAGCGGGAGAGGGCCTCCACGAGCCCCACGTTGCCCTCCTGGATGAGGTCGAGCACGTTGGCCCACTGCCGGTGGTACTGGAAGGCAATCTTCACCACCAGGCGCAGGTTGGCCGTCACGAGCCGCTCCGCGGCGGCCGGGTCGCCCTGCTCGTAGTACTCAGCCGCTACCCTGCGCTCTTCCTCGGGATCGAGGAGCGCGTAGCGCCGAATCTCCTGTAGGTAGTGCGTGAGCAGGTCGCCGCCGCCGGCCAGGGTGTGCCTCGTGCCACGCGACGCGACGGCCAGCGTGCCGCCGAGGCCGGGCATGCGGGGGAGGGGCCGCCTCGCCTCGTTGCCGAGCGGGTCGACGATCTCGCCGCGCTCGTCGAGAACGTCGCTCTCGTCGGCCTCGCCGTCTTGCTCGTCGTTCTCGTCGGGATCGGGGTTCATCAGGGGTCCTCGCGGCGCCGGGGCCGGATGATTCCCGGGGCCAGCAGCGAGGCCACGGCCGCGGGAGTGCCGGCGATGAAGGGTTCACCCGCGCCGCCGACGATGTCGGGCATGGCGCCGCCGGGAAGACAGGCCGCCGTGCCTCCGACGGCACCTATCAGGGCGAGGCCCGCAGCGGTATCCCACGGTTGCCAGCCTGGGGCGACGATCGCCGCCTCGGCTGCCCCGCGTGCCACGAGGGCAAGGTGCGCGGCGGTTCCGCCCACGTTGCGCCCCTTGTTCCGGGACTGCAGCTCCGCGTAGGCGTGGAAGCGCGAGGGCAGGTAGAGGCTACGCGGTGCTTGTCGCGACGAGAGCTGGGGCAAGATCGCGCCGCCGAACCAGCCGGTGCCGGCCTCGACGAAGTAGTACTCGTCGACGCGGGGCAGGTAGAGGCCCGCGCAGTCAACCGCCCAGCCATCGCGCCCCGGCACGACCCGCGCCACGGTGGGGCCCCAGTGGGCGAGGCCTTCCACGAAACAAGAGGTGCCGTCGATGGGATCGACCAGCCAGGTGGGCCCCGTTCCCAGTTGGCCGCCGAGCTCCTCGCTGGCGATGGCGTCGCCCGGGAAGTGCTCAGCGAGAAAGGCGCGGATGCTGCGGTCGGCGGCGACGTCGGCGCGGGTGACGGGCGTGCCGTCACCCTTCTGGTCTACAAACATGGAGGGACTCCACGCTGCGGCGGCGTCGCGACCGGCGGTGCAGAGCATCTCGTGGAGGAGGGCGTGGCGGGGCGGCGTCACGTGGGCGGCGAGCGTATCCGGTGCGCGCGTGGGTCTCATCGTCATGGCGTCGCGCGCCCCTCTCTCGTGGACGCCCATGATAGACCCGGGGGTTGAGACCAAATGGGCAAGGCCACGCTGCGATTGATCGGAACTTTCGAGGCTTGGGCGCCCTTCGCTCGCGCCGGGCGGCTCGGGCGCGCCAACGGCAGCGAGGTGCCGGTGCTGGTGCGGGTGCTCGACGGCACCACGGCCGACGAGGCCTCGCTCGCGGCGCTGCGCGAAGACGGCCGCCTGCTCGGTCGACTCCAGCACGAGAACGTGCTCCGCGTCGAGCAGACTAGCGGCGTGGGCGGCAAGCTCGCCGTGGTGCACGAGAACTTCGACTGCGTCGCGATGCACAAGGTGCTGGAAGCCCTGCGCGCGCGCGGCCAGGTGCTCCCCGCGCGCGTGGCAGCCGAAGTGGCGGCCACCGTGGGCATCGCCCTGGAAGAAGCGCTCAAGATCGGCGACGACGAGCGGCGGCTGGGCCACCCGGGCTCCACCCCCCAAGAAGTGCTGGTCGATACCAGCGGGCGCGTGAAGCTCGCCGGCCTGCGCGTGCGCCACCAGGGCGCGGCGTGGCCAGCGGCGCCCCGTGGTTACGCGCCGCCTTCCGCGCCGTCGAGCGGGCCCGACGCGTGGCAGGCGGCCACGTGGATGGCGGGCGCACTCCTGGTCGAACTGCTGACCGGCGAACCGCCCC
>VGRE01000378.1 GCA_016875435.1 Deltaproteobacteria bacterium
CCAGGACTTCGAGCCCACGTCGTACACCTTCCCGATGCCGATGCTCGTCCCCGGCTCCGACACGGAAGACCTCGGCGAGGTGGCTCTCGGCACG
The DNA here is from genome assembly GCA_016875435.1 of Deltaproteobacteria bacterium. Classification (GTDB taxonomy): domain Bacteria; phylum Myxococcota_A; class UBA796; order UBA796; family SXON01; genus SXON01. The sequence continues at coordinate 95 of VGRE01000378.1, forward strand.
CTCGCCACCGTCAACATTCCGGTGCAGAACGCGGGCAACCTCAACCTCTACGGCAACGCCAACATCGAGGGCGACGCCGCCTTCACGGTGTACCCCACCACCTTCAACGCCGTCCCGGGCACCGAGGACGGCCTCGTGGTCACGTTTTCGCCCACCGTCGAGGGCGCCGCCAGCGCCGAGCTGGTGCTCACCTCGAACGACCCGGCCTACCCCGACATCCGGGTGAGCCTCGCGGGCACGGGCGTCGACAACTCCGACGTGGGCCAGGACGTGGGCGACGACAAGGTGGTGACCGCCGAGACGACGAGCTGCGGCTGCCAGTCGCCGGGCGGGGTGGTGCCCTCCTTGTTCGCGAGCCTCGCGGCGCTCTCGCTGGCGTGGCGCAGGCGGGCGTGAAGCACGTCCCGACGCTCCCCTACGCGGTGGGCGCGGCCAGCACGCGCACGGGGCCCAAGCACGCCGCGAACGAAGACCAGTACCGCATCCTCGACGTGAATCACCTGGCGGTGTCGTTCTTCCGGAAGGGCTCGATCTTCATGGTCGCCGACGGCGTGAGCACCGTGCCCCGCGGGCGCGAGGCGGCGGAGACGGTGTGCTCCCGCATCGACACCTTCTTCGACCGCTTCGCCGAGCCGCGAGTCAGCTCGCTGGCGCAGCTGGTGTCGGAGGTCGACTGGGAGCTGCGCGGCCTCGGCCACGCGCAGGCCGCGTGTACCTGCTCGGTGCTGTGGCTCGCCTACGGGCAGGCCAACGTGGTGCACGTGGGCGACTCGCAGCTCTACCGGGTGCGCCACGGCGAGTGCCTGCGCATCACGCAGTCGCACAAGGGCGGCCGGAGCCTGGGCGCCTACGTGGGCATGGGACCGCAGATCGCCGACGTGATGCAGTTGTGGCAGGAGCCCTTGTTCGTGGGCGACCTCTACTTGATCGTGTCCGACGGGGTCACCGAGGTGATCCAGCCCGACGAGCTGCTCGACGCCTGGTGGGCCACCGGCGGCTCGCCCCAGCGCGCGGCGCAGGCGATCATCGCCGAGGTCAACCGCCGCGGTGGTCGCGACGACGCTACCGCCGTGGTGGTCGACGTGCTCGCGGTGGAGACCGATCCGAGCGACGAGACCACCTTCTCCGGCCGCACCGACTTCAGTCGCGGCGGCGGCCCCCGCGGGGCTTGATCCATCAAGATCCCTCGCCCTGCCGGGAGTGGCGGGCCAGGTCAAACCGTTGTAGACGCCGGCCGCCATGCTCGCCCTCCTCGCGCTCAGCTTCGCCGCCCACGCCGAGGAGCTCGCCGTGTCGAGCAACGTCCGCGGGGCGTCGATCCTCATCAACGGGAGTGACACCGGCTTCAAGACCCCCGCCGTGATCAGCGGCCTTTCGCCGGGGACGGTGGTGGTGAGCGTCCGGGACCAGTGCAGCCTCGGGACGGCCCAGGTCGAGGTGGTTGCCAGGAAGTCCAACAAGGTGAACATCGACGCGAGCGAGCAGCTCGCCACGCTCTCCGTCCGCGTCACCCCGGCGGAGGCGGTGGTCGACGTCAACGACGGCAAGGTGAAGCTCTCCCCCAACGTCCCGGTGGGCCTGCCCTGCGGCACCTACGACCTGCGCGCCGAGCTGCATGGCTACGCACCGGTGAGCTACTCGCTGGAACTGGTGGGCGGGCAGAAGATCGATCTTCCGATCACGCTCGTCAGGGCCGGCATGAGCACGGTGGAGATCTCCGTGGAGCCCAGGAGCGCGACCATCCTCTTCGACGGGAAAGACGTGGGCAAAGACGCGGTGTCGCTCCCCGCCGTGTACGAGGGCCTCCACACCCTCGGCGCCACGCTCAAGGGCTACACCGATGCCGAGGCGCCCATCGCCGTGGGCGACGGCGACGCGGTGGCGTTCACGGTCAGGCTGAGTCGGGGCGACAGGGGCGAGGTGGAGGGCGTGGGCGGGGCGGGGAAACGCGCGCTCCAGGAGGGCGCCAGGCAGCAGTCCGCCACCGAGCCGAGGACCATGGGAGACGAGGGGCCGCCGGAAGACCAGGGGCCGCCGGAAGACGAGGACGAGCCCGAGGCCGCGCCGGCCGACGAGGAGGAGCCGGAGGAAGAGCCCGAGGCGCCCGAGGAGGAGATGGACGAGGGCGCCGCGATGGACCAAGACACGCTCGACGATGAGCCCGAGGAAGACGCCGACCTTGCCCCGCAGAGCTTCGCCGAGCGGTACGGCGGCAGTTCCGAGACGACGCAGGCCACGACCAAGTCGTCGGCCACGGTGGGCAAGAAGAATCCCAAGGCTGGCCTCGACATCACCGGCGGCACGATGATCGCGCTCGGCGCGGTGGTTGGCGGCGGCGCCGGGGGCTACCTGTACATCGAGACGAGCAACGCCTACACCGAGTGGCAAGAACGCCAGAGCAAAGCCGACCGCATCGACGCCGACGCCGCGCAGCGGCGCGCCCAGGACGAGGCCGACGACTACTGGAACACGCAGGTCGAGCCCCGCATCAGCAGCTTCTACGGCACGCTGGTGGCCGGCGGACTCATCGGCGCCACCGGCCTCGTGCTGGTGCTGGTCGACGGCGGCACCCCCTGGGTGATGCCGGCGCCGGGCGGCGGCATGGTGGGATGGTCGGCCTCCTTCTAGCCATCGGCTGCGCGAAGTCGGCGGAAGGGCTCGACGGGAGCTGCGAGCCGAGCGCGCTCTTGCAGCGGGGCGAACAGTGGATCGTGGGCGACAACGAGCAGGGTCGCCACCTCTTCGTTTATGACAGCCGGTTCAAGCGACAGGCCGACCTCGCGTTGCCGCTGGACGTCGATGACATCGAGGCGCTCGCGCTCGACGGCTCCACGCTCTGGGTGGTGGGCAGTCACAGCACCAGCAAGAAGGGCGAGCGGCGGCCCGGCCGGGAGAGAATCCTGCGGCTCGACGCCAACCCCGCGGTGCTGACCGTCGACTTCGCGGCCTGTCCCGAGTGCGTGGCGGCGCGAGGCGAGGCGCCCGACAAGGGAGGACTCAACATCGAGGCGGCGGCGGTGGCCAACGGCCAGTTGTTGCTGGGGCTGCGCGGGCCCATGCGTGGAGACAAGGCGATCTTGCTCGTCGTCGACCCGACGAGCGGACGAGTGACGGAATCCCGCGAGGTAAACCTCGGCGGCGAGGCCTTCCGGGAGCTCGTGCCGTGGAAGTCGGGTTTCCTCGCGGTGAGCGGCCCGGTGGCCGACGGTGGAGGGGCGCATCACCTGTGGTGGTGGCCTTCCCTGGACACGGCGCCGACGAGGCGCGACGCGACGTTCCCCGCCTCCACCGAGGCGATCCTGCCGCTCGAGGGTGAGATCGTGTACCTCGTGGATGGCGATGGCAAGGCGGGCAAGTGTGTCACCCCGGCAGGGGTCGGGCGGGTGAATGCGGCGTTACCGTGATCGCCG
>VGRE01000379.1 GCA_016875435.1 Deltaproteobacteria bacterium
AGGTCGCGAAGGTAAGCCTCCGCCAGCGACTGGATCACCGCCTCGCCCGGCCACCCGCCCGCGCCGGTGCGGGCGCGCCACCAGCGGATCGCCCGGGAGAGGTCGGGCCCGGCGGCGGCCTGGCCCGCCGCCGCCGACACCAGTGGACGAGCCATGGAAAAGGCTCGATCGCCGTCAATCACGATGTCGCGCGGGTGGGCGAGCAGCACCGTGCTCGCCGTGTCCTTCGCGGCGATCTCGGCAGGGACGGTGGTGCCGTACACGGCTTCGACCGTTCCCGGCAGCCAGTCGCTCAGGCGCACGTCGGCGGGGTCGCAGGTGTAGGCGCCGTCGTGATGCCGAGCTAGTGATACACCGGGCGTGTATCGGGTTTGCAGGAAGTCGCGACGGGCGCCGGGGTCGGCACGACCGATCGGCCCCTTGGGGAGCAGCACCTCCTCGAGCTCGAAGTGCGCCACCAGCGTGTGGCCGTCGTAGAGCCAGGCGCCCACGCGGGGGCGGCCCTTCTCCACGCCGAGCGGGCGCAGTTCCACGCGCGAGGGACCCGAGGGGAGGGGCCCGGCGAGCCCGAGCTTCAGCAAGCGTGCCGGGTAGGCGGCGCGGTCGGTGCCCAGGTCGGGGAACCACCGGCCGATGGCGTCGTGGGGGATGCCGTGGGTCATGCCGTCGAGCAGCACCTCGGGCGCGAGGCCGGCCCGCAGGGTGACGGTGGCCCCCCAGGCGCCCTGGGCCTCGATGCGCTGCACGGCCTGGAAGCCGGGGCCGTGGAAGAGTTCGCCACTCTCGTAGAGATCGGCGCCCTCGCGGGACGGGCCCTCGCCGGCGGCCGCGGGGGCCGCGATGTCGACCGGCGCGAGGCGAGCCCGGAAGACCTCCGGCTCGCCGAGGATCACGAGGTCGCCATCGCGACGCGCGGGCACCGAGCGGGGCTGGTCGTCGTCCCAGGTGAGCCAGCGGCTGGCCACGCCGTCGGCGAGCGAGGTGGCGCCGGCGTGGGCGAGGGCGGCGAGCGCCATCGACATCATCGGCGCCGCCGGTCGGGTCCACGTGGGACAATGGTCGGCCGGGCAGGCGAGGGTGACCGTGTCCGGTCGCTCGTCCTCGCGCAGCCGCATCGCGAACTTCGGCAGCGCGTAGATGCGCTTGCCATCCACCCAGAGGCTACCCTCGGCCAGGGCGAGCACGGCGTCGGCTTCCTGTCGCACCTCCACGATGCGCAGGTCGCTCTGGATGAGCTTGTTCTCGGGCACCACCTGGCCCCGGTACTTCCACGCCTGGGCCTCGCCGCTCGCGGTGGGCTCGAAACGCGGGCGACGCAGGCCCTCGGCCAGCCCGCGGTCGACCATCGCCACCTGCAAGAGTTGCACCAGCGCCTCGATACCCAGCGAGCCCGGCTGCACCGGGTCCTGATAGAAATGCGCGGCAAAGAACCAGTCTCGCGGTGATACATCCTTCTCGCCGCGGTAGCTGCCGTCGTCGAGGCGGAAGGCGCGGTCGAGCAGGCGCAGCCGGTCGCGACCGATGGCCGGGGCCGAGGGCATCGCCACCGGCTCGCCCTTCATCGTCAAGCGGTCGCGCTCGACCTCGGTGGATCCCACGCCCACCTGGTTGACGAAGGCCTCGGGCGGGAAGAAGCCGAAGACCGTCGACATGTCCACCACCGGCCCCTCGGCGCAGGCCACCTTCACGGTGAAGGCCACGAGGATCATGCCTCCGGACTTCGACACGCGATCGAGCCGGGTGACGGTGGTGATCTTCCCGGTCCGCGGGGTGACCTCGCGGTGGATGGTGGCGGTGCCGTCGAGGTTGCGGAAGAGGAAGTCGTCCGGTCCCACCGCGCAGCCGCTCCACGAGGCGAGCCAACCGCAGGGCTGCAGCGCCGCCTCCAGCAACACCGCCCAGGGCATCACCGGGTGAGCGTTCTCCTGGAAGTACCACGCGTCCGGGGGCACGTCGTACTCCACCGTGGCGCTGGCGCCGGCCTGCTTGCTCCCCATCTCGCCCGTGGTGGCGGTGACCCGCGACATGAAGTGGTAGGGCGGGCCGGGGAGCCGCGGCACCTTGCGGTGGCCGTCGAAGTCCTTGTACATCGGGCCGAAGGCGTCGGTGGGCCGCCCCCACGCGCAGGACAACATCTGCTTCCAGCCGAACTCGGCCGGCGCGTCCGGCGCCGCGAGGTGATCGGCGAAGGCGGGACGTTCCAGCGGCCAGTCGGGGACCAACTCCACCACCAGCGGGTCGGCGTGGAAACACTTGAGCCCGTCGACGGTGCAGAGCACTTGTGCCACGAGGCGAGGGACCGGTCCGCCCACCCGCTCGGTGACGAAGATCTCGTATGTCAGCTTCTTCGACGAGGGGATCACTTGCCCGCGACAGCGCAGCTTGAAGGCGATGTCTTTCGCCGGCTCGAAACGCCAGCCGTCGCGGTGCAGCGTGTAGCCGTAGCTCGCGAGCAGGATGTACATGGCCTGCAGGCAGCCGTCGAACATCAGCGTGCCCGGCATGCACGGGTCGTTGTGGAAGTGACCGTGGAAGAACCAGAGCCCCGGGTGGATGTCGAGCTCGCCGCGCAGGTAGCCGCGTTGCCAGGGGCCGCCGTCTGGATCGATGCTCACCCGGTCGAGGATCAACATCCGGTCGGACGGCGTCCGGGGGGTCCAGGTGTGGGTGTGGGCGCGGCCGAAGGCCGGCCCGAAGGCGGCCTCGAGGTCGCCGTGGCCAAGGGCCTCGAGCGCGGCGCGGTCGAGGTCGACGCGAGACGGCGTGACCACCGGCGGGTCGACCTTGCCCGGCCCGGGATCGTGACCGGACGCCTCCCAGATCACGCCGCCGCTCTGGGCCAGCTCGGCGTCGGAGAAGAAGCCCGCCTGTCCCTCGCGCACCACCAGCCGCGCGCTCTCGCCCACGTGACAGTCGTAGCGGAAGAAGAACATCCGCACGTCGCCGAGCTTGGCGTGCTGGTCGATGCGGATGTCGTAGCGGAGCGTCTCGCCCACCCGGGGGAGCTCCCCCTGGTAGGTGAGGGTGCAGCCGAGCAGGCGGTAGATGCGCTCGCCCTGGTTGAGCCAGTCGATGCCCTGCCAGGAGCCGAGCAGGAGGTCGGCCTGGCCGGACTCGATCATCAACCCGCCCGGCATCCGCCCGTCGTGGAGATACCAGCTGTCGGGCTTGATGTCGGTCTCGGTGATGATCCGGCCCTTGCCGAGCACGCGCGGCGGGCCCTCCAGGTCGAGCACCCGGTCGGCGAGCAAGAGCGGCGGCTCGGGCATGCGCACCACGCGACGATAGGCGTCGAGAGCGGCGAACTCGGGCCCGAAGATGGTCGAGATGGAGCCGTTGGCGCCCATCTCCAGCTCGGCGCGGGTGAGGGTGAGCTGGGGAACGGCGGGGAGCGTGGCGGCCCCCTTCCGCCCTTCGGACACCCTCCCCCCGTCGCGCGGGGAGAGGGGCGCTGGGGGGGCGCTCGTGACCTCGGGAACCCTCTCCG
>VGRE01000380.1 GCA_016875435.1 Deltaproteobacteria bacterium
GAGATGGAGGCGGCGGTGTCGGACATCACCGCCCGGCCCTTGCGCGACTATCTGTACGCGGAGGGCGCCACCGAGGAAGCCCTGACCGACACGCAGATCGCGCAGCCGGCGATGTTCGCCGTGGGCGTGGGCGTGGCGGCGGTGCTGGCGCGCTACGGGGTGAAGCCCGCCGTGGTGCTGGGACACTCGCTCGGCGAGTTCACCGCCACGGCGCTGTCGGGGGCGGTCAGCCCGCGCGAGGCGATTCGCTTCGTGGCTCGCCGCGGCAAGGCGATGTCGGCGATGGGTGGCGATCACGGGGCGATGGCCGCGTGCATGGCCACGGTGGCGGAGATCGAGCCGCACCTCGAGCCCCGGGTGATCGTCGCCAACCTCAATCACCCGCGCCAGAACGTCATCTCCGGCCCCACGGCGGCGGTGGAGCAGAGCGTGGAACGGCTGGTGGCCGCCGGTCTCAAGGCCAAGCGCATCCCCGTGTCGCACGCTTTCCACTCGCCGATGCTCGAGATCGTGCAGGGCGACGTGGAGGCGGGACTGTCAGAAACTCACTTCGGCGCGCCCACGCTGCCGATGGCGTCGTGCATCGCGCCGGCCGCGCCCCGGACGGCAGACGACATCAAGGCCATTTACCGTCGCCACGCGGTGGCCCCGGTCGACTACGTCACCGGGCTCGGCCAGTGTCGCGACCAGGGCGCCCAGGTTTACGTCCAGCTCGCCCCCGGGGCCACGCTCTGCGCCTTCGCGCGCGGCGTGCTCGACGGCGGGGAGAGCATCGTGTCGGTGGCCGCCGACGACGCCGATGGTGGCCTCGGCCTGTTGCGCGTGCTGGCGCTCTGCGCCGCCCACGGTCACCGTGTCGATCTCACCGGGTTTGGCGAGGGCATCGCCACGTTACCGCCCACGCCCTACCCCACCCAGGTGTACTGGCCGGTGGTGGCCGAGCGACAGAAGACCGCCGAGATCGTCACTGTTCGCCGTGACGAGACCCCGGCCGCCGCGGCGGTCCATCCCGGCGCCGCGCCGGCCGCGCCCGCCGAGGAAGACGTCCAGGCCCGCGTGCTGCGCATCGTGTCGAAGGTGAGCGCCTTCCCGCTGGAGGCGCTGCGCGCCGAGCAGCGCCTCATCGACGACCTCGGCTTCGACTCGTTGATGGCCAACGAGCTGTCCACCCGGCTGTCGGAGGCCTTCCCGGGCTTCGCCGGCATCCCCCGGGCCCTGTTCGCCACCTCGCCCCGGGTGTCCGACATCGTCGGCACCGTGGAAGGAGGCGGCACGGGCGAGGCGCTGCCGCTCACCGCGCCGGAGCGCGCGATGGTGGCCTACCGTCCCGTGCTCCGGCCGGCGCCCCTGTCCGGTCGTGCGCGCGAGAGCAGCGGTCGCGTGCTCGTCCACCCGGATCTCGCGCAGCTCCGCTCGCTCCCGAGGGGCGACCTCGCCGTGGTGTCCGAGGTGCTGGGCCACGACCCCGCGCGCGCCGCCGTCACCGGCTTCGTGAAGGCCCTCGCCCGCGAGTGGCCCGAGCACAAGGTGGTGGTGGTCGACGGCACCGAGGCCGAGGCTTGCGCCGAGCTGGCCGCCTGCGAGCGCGACGTGGAGGTGGTGTACCCCGGCGGCGTCCGCCACGTGGTCGGCCTCGAGCCCGTGGCCTCGAGCCCGCGCGATCTCTCGGGACAGACGGTGCTCGTCACCGGTGGCACCGGCTGGCTCGGCCAGCGCATCGCCCGCGCGCTCATCGAGGCCGGCGCGAGTGTGGTGGTGAGCGGCAGTCGCGACCGGGCCGAGGTGCTCGCCGAACTCGGTCCCCGGGCGCGCTTCTTCAGGGCGGATCTCGGTGGCAACCCCGATTTCAGCGGCCTCGCCGTGGATGGCATCATCCACGCCGCCGGCGTGCTCGCCGACGGCCCGGTGGGCACTGCCGACGGGGAGCGGGCGATGGCGATCAAGGTGTCCGGTCTCCGGCGCCTGCGGGCCGCCTTCCCCGCCGCGTGGATCGTGTCACTCGGCAGCTACGCGGCGCGCTTCGGCAACGCCTACCAGACGGAGTACGCCGCCGCCAACGAGGCGATGGCGGCGCTCGGGCGCGCGATCGGCGCCGGCACGCAGGACTGGGGCCCGTGGGCGGAGTCGGAGATGGTGCAGACCATCCCGGCGCCGATGAAGCGGGCGATGCGCGACGACGGGCTGTGGTTCGTCGACACCGCTCAGGGGCTGCGCGCGTGCCTGTCCAGCCTCGGCCTGCCCGGCGAGGTGGTGATGGGCCTCGACCTGCCGCCGGTGCGCCGCGCGGTCGAAGTGGAGCGCACGCTCACCCCAGACATGCCCTGGCTGCGGGACCACGCGCTCTACGGGCACCCCACCGTCCCCATGGCGGCGGTGCTCGAGTGGGCCTGCGACCTGTCCGGTCGCACCGTGGAGGACTTGACGCTCTACGAGGGCATCGTGGTCGACAAGCCGGCCAGCGTGCGGCTGCGTGTCGACGGCGACCGTTTCACCGCGCACGCCGATGGCAAGCTCGCGTGGACGGCGGTGCTCACCGGCGAGCCGCTGGCGCGCGTGGTGCCCCCGGCGCTCGGGCACGACACGCCGCCGATGTCGCTCGCGGAGTTCTACCGCCACACCTTCCACGGGCCGCTCTTGCGCGGGATCGTCTCGGTCACCGCGCTGGGCGACAAGGGCGTGGCCGGCGTGGTGCGCGTGGGCACCTCCGGCGAGTGGAACGAGGCGCCGTGGTCGCTCTCGCCGCTGGCCATCGACAGCGCCTTGCAGCTCGCCGCCTACTGGTCGCTCAACAAGACCGGGCGGGCGGGTTTCCCCGTGCGCGTGGGCCGGTGGACTCAGGTACACACCGACGCCGAGGAGCTGTCCGCGACCCTCTGGTTCGACGAGCAGACGGGCGACCGCTTCCGGGGGACGGTGCTCTTGACCGAGCCCTCCGGTCGCGTGGTGGCGGTGGGCGAGGGCGTGGAGGCGGAGCTCCGCAGCGACGGCCTCGACATCGCGCCGGAGCACACCGACTTCGAGCTGTTCCCGGCCTGGGTCGACCTGAAGATGCGGCTCGACGCGGCCTTGATGCTCAACATCGGCAACCCCTACTTCAAGGTGCTGGAGGGCACCGCGCGCGACAAGGTGGTGATCAAGGGCCAGGAGATGATCCACTTCTCCGGCTACAACTACCTCGGTTTCTCGGGACACCCCTACGTTACCGAGCGGGTGTGCGAGGCGGTGGCCAAGTACGGCACCAGCGTGTCGGCCAGTCGCGTGGCCAGCGGCGAGCGTCCGATCCACCTGGAGCTCGAGGAGCGCCTCGCGCGGGTTCTCGGGGTCGACGACGCCATCCTGTTCACCGCCGGTCACATGACCAACGTGAACACCATCGGGCACCTGTTCGGCCCGAAGGACCTCATCCTCCACGACGAGCTCATCCACGACAGCGCCATCCAGGGCATGAAGCTCGCCGGCAGCACCCGGCGACCCTTCC
>VGRE01000381.1 GCA_016875435.1 Deltaproteobacteria bacterium
CGAGACAGGGGGCGTCGAGGCCGACCACCCGCACGCGGCCCTCGCGAAGCTCCGCGCGCACCACGAAGCGTCGCAAGCCCACGGGACCGGCGCACAGGGCGAGCGCATCGAGCACGCCCGCCTCGGCGATCAGCTCGTCGAGGTGCTGGAGGAAAGCTCGAGGGTCGTCGCCCGCGTGCTGGTCGAACCAAGCCACGGCGGGGACTTATCGGGGGCCGGGCGGATCGGGCAGGCGAAACGAGCACCCGGGCCCGGTGATCGCCACGTGGACCAGCGTGGGGATGCCCTCGCCGCCGCCGTAGAGGCCGTCGCCGCGGAGCGGTACTCCCGCGAAGGCGGCGTGCGCGCGCACCTGGTGCATCACGCCAGTACGGATCTCCGCCTCGAACCAGTCGCCCCCCAGGGGCACGATCCGCGTCCAGGCGGGGAGCCACCTGCCGCGGTGGGACTGCCGACCTCCGTGTCTCACCACCACACGGTCGGCACGTCGCGGGTGGTGCGCGATCGGCGCCTCGACCGTCACCGGGCCGTCGAGCTGGCCGGCGGAACGAAAGCGGTAGAGCTTCCGCAGTTGTCGCCACGCCGCGCGCACTCGGGCCAGCGCCTCCGGCGTCTTGGCCACCACCAGGAAGCCCGAGGTCAGGTTGTCGAGGCGGTGCGCGATGCCACCCTCGAAGCCCGCGGGAAACGCGGGAAGCGCCCCGACCGTCGCCAGGTAGCGCCGCAAGACACAATCGCCGGAGGGGTCGCCGTGCGGCGGAAACACCGGGAGCCCGGGCGGCTTGGCGATGAAACGTAGGTCGCTGGTCTCGTCAAGGATCACCCCGTGCCCGTATCCCCTCCCGTCGCCACGATACGGGGCGCCCGCGTGAAGCCCCTCGCTCTCCTCCTCGCGCAGTCGGTCGCGCTCGCCGTGGTGCTCACCTGGCCCATCGCCGCGCACCTCGGCTCCCAGGCGGTGGGCAGCGTGGAGAGCGACACCGTCAAGCACCTCTGGAACCTGTGGTGGATGCGGCAGGAAGCGCTCGGTGGGGCCCCCGGGCTCCTCACTACCGCCGTGAACTTCCCCGACGGCATAGACCTGTACCCGATCGAGCCGCTCAACGGCTTGATCGCGGTGATTCTCCCGCTGAAGCCGGTGGCGCTCTCCAACGTGCTCGCGCTCCTGCACGTGGTGCTCGTGGGCCTGTGCACGGGCGGACTGGCGGGCCTGGTGTCGGAGTCGCGACTGGGCGCACACGCGGCGGCAGCGCTCGCGCAGGCGAGCAGCTTCGTGGCCTTCACGCTGCACGTGGGGGTGGGCGAACTGCGCCAGACGTGGTGGATCCCGCTCGGCCTCGCCGTGCTCTACAAGGCTCACCAGACGCGGCATTGGCGCTGGTTCCTCGCGCTGGGTCTCACCCTCGCGGCCTGCGTGATTTCTTGCTTCTACCACGGGCTGTTCCTCGCTCTCGCCGTCTCGACGTGGGCGCTGACCACGCTCCGCCCGTCGCTCAAGCTCCTGGGGGGCTACGCGCTCGCCGCCGTGATGGGCATCGCCATCGCCGTGCCCGCCTTGAAGAGCTTCTCCACCACCTACAACGGCGACCCGCCGGCCGAGGTGCTCGAGGAAGAAGGGGCGATCCGCCATGGGTATCGCCTGTCGGCCACGCACCTCGACCACCTCGTGGAGTGGCGCGAGGTCAGCCCCGCGCCCGACCAGCGGCAGCAGCGTGCCTACACCGGTGGCCGCTACCTGGGCTGGGGGACGCTGCTGCTCGCCCTCGCCGGCCTGGTGGCCGCGCCGCGTCGTGCCTACCCCTGGGTGGCGGTGTCGGGCGTGGGCATCCTGCTGGGGCTCGGCAGCGTGATCTGGTGGAACGACCAGATCCTGAAGTTCGGCAGCACCACCCTCGTGCTGCCCTTCACGTGGATGAACGTCGCGATGGCGAAGCACGCCGAGGCGATCAACTTCCCGGCGCGATTCCTCGCGCTCCCCGCCATCGCGCTCCCGGTGCTGGCCTCGCTCGCGATGCGCTGGCGCTGGCTCGCGCTCGCGGTCCCGCTCGCCGCCTACGACATGGTGGTCCACGACCTGGTGCCGTGGCCCCGCGCGACCGTGACGTTGCCCTCGATGCGGGGGATCGATCGCGACGCCCTCGTCGCGGCGGGCATCACCGGACCAGTCGCCGACCTGTCCTTGGCCGCCGAGAGCAATGAGGAGTCGCGACTTCGTTCCGTAGCTCTGCAGCTCGCCACCGGGCTGCCGAGCTCCGGGGTCCCGATCGAGCGCCTCGACAACTGGGCCCGCTCCGGCCGGGAATGGCTCGCCCGCCGTGAGCTCGCAGGCCTCGGCAACCTCGCCGATCGCCCCAGCCTACCGACGCCTACCTTGTCGAGCCTCGACGCCGACCTGGAGGCGCTCCGCGAGCGCGGCTACACCGGCATCGCCATCACCTTTCGCGAACACGCGCACGATGCGCGGTTGGATCGCGTGCTCACCCCAGTCCTCGGGGCGCCGATCCGCGCCGACCACGCACTCCTGTGGTCGCTCGCCGCACCCTAGCTTCGGCTAGAATACCCGCGCGATGCTCACCCCACTCCTCCTCGTCGCGGCCGCCGCCGCCTACGAGTCCGATTCACAAGATGTTCGCCTCGTCGACGAGGCCGGCGTCTTCGAGAACATCGAGTTCACCACCGGCATGATCCCCGAGGGCAGCCCCATCGGGGTGGAGTTCCGCGTGGAGTCCAACGGCGGCACCACGGTGCTGATGGAGGGTTTCGCCGACCTCACCTGGCCCGACAACGTCACCTGGCTCGCCACGGGCGACCCCGGGACCGGCCTGTTCTCGCTCTCGGCCTCGCTCGACGCCATCACCAGCGTGAAGGTCGATCTCTCCGACTACGGGCTCGGGGAGTACGAGAGCGAGCTCGATCATCGCACGCTGAACCTGGACGGCAGCGAGCGTTTCGATCCTTTCGTGTTGCCGGGCGCGGTGCAGGAGTACGTGGAGATCGTCGACACCACCGACAGCACCCAGCTCATCCAGTACAGCTACGAGATCTTCAGTGGGGTGTCGCTCGACTTCTACGCCGACATGACCCCCACCTTCACCGTCGGCTTCGCCGGCGTGCAGTGGATCGTCAACGAGGGCGTGATCACCTCGGAGAACGAGCCGGTGGTGCTCACCCCCGAGCAGGCCGCCGACTTCGTCGTCGACTCGGTGTACCGCGGCGAGTACAGCGGCAGCATCGCGCTGGTGTTTGCCCCCACCATCAGCGTGTCGGCGCCGATCGTCGGGTCGATTCCCATCGTGAGTTTCGAGTACCCGCTGGAGCTGCTCAGCGACAGTTTCCTCCAGGACTTCGAACCCACGTCGTACACCTTCCCGATGCCGATGCTCGTCCCCGGCTCCGACACGGAAGACCTCGGCGAGGTGGCTCTCGGCACGCTCGCCACCGTCAACATTCCGGTGCAGAACGCGGGCAACCTCAAC
>VGRE01000382.1 GCA_016875435.1 Deltaproteobacteria bacterium
CTCGTCGGTGGTGCCGTCGCAGTCGTCGTCGTAACTGTTGCAGTACTCGGTCGCGCCCGGGTACGACGCGGCGCGCCCGTCGTCGCAGTCGGTCGCGTCCGCGACATAGCCGGAGGGTCGGGAGCAGGCGACGTCGGTGACCGACGCGCTGCCGTAGGAGTCGGCGTCGGCGTCCCGATACCAGGTGGTGGCGTCCACGGCGGCGTCCTCGTCGGTGGTACCGTCGCAGTCGTCGTCGTAACTGTTGCAGTACTCGGTGGCGCCCGGGTACGACGCGGCGCGCCCGTCGTCGCAGTCGGTCGAGTTCGAGACGTAGCCGGTGGGCGCCGTGCAGGAGACGTCGCTGGCCGACGCGGTGCCGTAGCCGTCGGCGTCGGCGTCGCGGTACCAGGTGGTGGCGTCGGCGGCGTCGTCCTCGTCGGTGGTGCCGTCGCAGTCGTCGTCGTCGCTGTTGCAGTACTCGGTGGCGCCCGGGTAGGTGGCGGCGCTGGCGTCGTCGCAGTCGGTAGCGTTGGCGACGTACCCGCTCGGCGCTTCGCACGCGGAGGTCGTCTCGTCCGGGTCGCCGAAGCCGTCGCCGTCGGCGTCCGCGTACCAGGTGGCCGCGTCGAGGGCATCGTCCTCGTCCACGACGCCGTCGCAGTCGTGATCGACGCCGTCACACGCCTCGTCCGCCCCCGGGTACACGCTCGCGTCGCCGTCGTCGCAGTCGTCCCCGCCCCACGCGACGTCGGGGTGCCCGTCGCCGTCCCCGTCCGTCTCCCGCACCGAGAACGCCACGGCGCCCGACGCCGTGGCCCCGAGGCTGTCGGTCACGGTGAGGGAGATCACGTGCGCGCCGGCCTCAAGACCCGAGAGGTAGAAGGCGGCGGCCCCGGAGGAGTCGGGAGCCGCGGGTGCCGAGCTGGCCCCGGCCGCGGCGTCACCCCAGGCGAACACCAGGTCGGAGAGCCGCGCCTCGTCGGGGTCGGCGGCGAGCACCTCCACGCGGACGAGGTCGCCGACGGCGAATTCCTCTCCTTCGGCGGGGGAGAGGAAGGTGACGGTGGGCGCCTCGTCTTCGATCACGTGCAGCAGGACCGTGTCTTCCCCGCTCTCGCCCTGCTCGTCGATGGCGATGAGCGACACGGTGCGGTCGCCCATGGGGAGGCCGTCGGCGACGAAGACCACGCCGGCGGCGGCGAAGCTCAGCTCGCCGTCGAGGACCGACCCGTCGTCCACGCCGAAGGACAGCTCGAGGTCGGAGAGCGCGGTCTGGCCGTCGTGCACCGACGCCTCGAAGCGCACGGCGGAGCCGGCGGCGACGCTGGTCCCGTCGCTCGGGGCGACGATGGATACCTGGGGGGCGGAGTTGTACACGGACACGCCGCCGTCCGGGACGCAGGCCAGGAGGCAAGTCGTCGCGAGTACAAGTCTGTTTGGAATGCCCATGAGGTGCGACCTCGGCGCGCGCGCGATGCTAGCCGTTTGTGCGAGGAAACGGAAGCCTCGCGGAGCGCTGCGGGCGCGGGGTCTAGCGCCACGCGGCCTCGCTCGGGCTGCTTCCGCCCACGCTCATTGATCATGCGCTCGAGGTCGCCGAGCGCGTCCTGCCGGCGGTGGACTTTGAGGAACGCGCCGACCGCATCGCGCTGGAGACCGCCATGGCGGCTGAGCGCGCTCTATCTCTCGGAGTCCCTGGCCCTGCCATGACCCGCAAGATCGACACCCGGCTGCGCTCGCCGATGGAGAAGGTGTCGGCTGGCACAGAGGCGCTCAGAGGGTCTCGACCACGCGGTAGACGCGCGCCTCCAGCCGATCCAGCGAGAGGGTGAGCGCGCCGTCGGTCACCGTCTCCACGAGGCCGTCATAGACCCGCTCGGCGCGGCTCCCGGGCAGCCCTGACAGGGTGGCGCTCACCGGCGACTCGGAGGAGTTGACCACCACGATCGTCCAGGCGCCGGCGTGCCGCCAGGCCCGCGCCCAGACGGCGGGGTAGATGAGCGCCTCGCTGAAGCCGTAGGGCGTCACCAGCAGCTCGGCCTCCCCGCTGCCCACCGCCAGCGACAGCTCGCCCAGATCCTCGCCGCGCAGGATCCACTCGCCGAGTGCCTCGGCACCGGAGACGCGGCTTGCGATCTCCAGCACACCGCCGGCGCTGTCTCCCACGTCGGGATCGACCACGGCGTGCCACCAGCTGTAGGTGAACAGACCGCGCGCGCCCGCCGCCAGGGCAGCGAGGTGATCGTGCACCACCTCGGTCCGATCCGGCACGCCGGGGTAGCCGTAGATCTCCGAGTTCCAGACGCCCACCACGCCCAGGGGAGTGCGCTCGTCGGTGGTGTAGCCAGCGGTCTCGATGGCCTCGATCTCGCTCTCGACGCGGTAGCGCACCCAGACGTGGGGCTGTCCGCTGTACTCGACGTAGGCGCCGGCGCCGATGAGATCGAGGGCGTCCACGTAGGGAACGATGTTCTCGGCCGTGTAGTGGCCGGGGATGTACATGTGGACGGGCCGGTCATCAAGGTCGCGCAGGGCCTGTGACAGCTCGTTGAGCAGCGCAAGCTCGTCGGGGTACCAGTAGCGTAGCTCCTCGGGCAGATTCCACCAGCCGGCATGGGGATCGGCCACGGCGGCGGCGACATCATCGACCGAGCCGACGTACTTGTAGTACAGCAGGCTCAGGCCCGCCGCCTCGGCCTCCCAGGCCGCAAGGCCGGGCTGGCCGGCGTAGGTGTGGATGGCGTTGACGCCCGCGGCCTGGAGATCGGCCAGCGTCGCGGCCTCGGTCTCGTCCGCCGAGTACAGGCCCACCATCAGGCGGTCGCCGCGCGGATGCACACCCTTCGGGACCACGACGGACAGCGCGCCCAGCGCGACCTCCGGGCAGCTCGTCGGCGCGGCGGCCAGCGCCGGGTTCCCCGCCGCATCGGGCGTGAACGGACAGATCAGCAGACCGTCCAACGGCTCGCAGGACATGGCGCCGCCGTCCAGGCTGGCCGAGGCTGCACCGCTCAGCACCAGATCGTATCGGGAGCCCACCCACAGCTCGACGCCCACCGGGGCCACCAGCGCCACCTCGGAGCAGTCCTGGCCCGAGTCGCCGCTGTCGGCCGAGGTGTCCGTCAGTCCGCTGTCGCCCCCGTGGCCGCTGTCGGAGGCAGCGGTGTCGTCGCCGCCCGGCCCGTCCCCGCTCCCGTCGGCGCCCTTGTCGGAGGGCTGGCAGCCGACCGCGAGCGCGGCCAGCAGATGTCGGAGTTTGAGGACAGGACCCATGAACCGCTCTCCGGGAGGTAGACCCGGTCCTCGTAGCGCCCGCGAGCAGGCCCGAGAAGGGGCGGGGAGGGCGACGAGCAGGCCTTCGGCGCCGAAGGCCGCGGGCGCGACACGCGCGACAGCGAGGCACCGTCGAGTAGACCCGCCACTGTCGCCGGGCTATCGGCGCGCTCGGAGCACCCCACATCTTCCCCACACGCCTGCGGAAAACTGCGGTC
>VGRE01000383.1 GCA_016875435.1 Deltaproteobacteria bacterium
CCGCCAGATTGCACGGTGTAGACGAGGCCACCGCCGGTGAGCACACCCGCGAGGAACACGGCGATCATGCGGTCGGGATTCACGGCGAGTAGGTCTAACGCGGTGGTCGCGCAGGCCCGGGTTGCCGCCGGCCGCCGTCGCGAGCAGCCGGGAAGCATGGCCGCGAGCGCGTGGCTCAGCGCGTTGATGTCGCTCCAGGGCCAGCCTGAGTGGGCGCACCTGCCTCGCGCCACGACCAGCGCGTGCACGGCGCGCGGCGCGAGGGCCGAGTCATCTGGGGTCGCGGCGCCTCGCCCGTGCGCGGCGGCTCTCTGGCACGCGAGAAAGAACTTCAACATTGGACCCTTCCTCGTACGGACTTGACCTGCGCCGCGCCGTGTTCAATGTTGGCGCTCGTGAGCTCGCCCCCCGCCATCGAGGTGGCCGCCTATGCGCAGCCCGTTGCAGTCATCGGCGACATCCACGGCTGCGCGCCGCTACTCCGCCTGCTCCTGTCGCGACTCCCCCCGGAGATGCCGGTGCTCGTCGTCGGCGACATGTGCGACCGCGGACCCGACTCGCGGGGCGTGGTCGAGCTGCTCGCCGAGCGCGGCGCCCGGGGCGTGATCGGCAACCACGACCTCTGGCTCCGCGCGTGGGCGTCGGGAGAGGGCTTCGACAGCTTCGCGCTCCACCCGGCCATGGGGGGCCTCGCGACCCTGGCTTCCTACGGGGTCGAGGCGCGCGGCGCCGGTGCCATCGAGGCCGAGTCCTGGCGGGTGCCGGCCCGTCATCGCGAGTGGTTGCGCTCCCTGGCCGTCGCGCTCGACCTCGAGGTGATGGGCGAGCGCTACTGGCTGGTACACGCTGGCGTGCCGACCACCGATTCGTTCGCGGGGCTGCGCGTGGCCGAGGTGGTGCCCCACCTGGCACGGGAGAAGCCGGCCTCCCTGCTCTGGCCGAAGACCGAGCCCGGCGACATGCTGCCGCTGGACCGCACCGTGGTGATGGGGCACGTGCCGCTCCGCCGCCCGCTTGACACCGGGGCGGTGCTCGCCATCGACACCGGCGCCGGCACCCTCCCGGGCGGGCGGCTCACGGCGGTGATCCTGCCGGAGCGACGATTCGTGACGGTGGGCTAGGAGAGTTGGCAGGGGCACAAGGACTCGAACCTTGGACCTGCGGATTTGGAATCCGCTGCTCTACCGACTGAGCTATACCCCTGCGCGGGGTGCCCACGGGCTAATCGCGCCGCCGGGCCGGGTCAACCCGTGGGCAAGGCGCCCGCGAGGATGGCGCCGGCCACCACCACCGCGAGGCCGATCCGCCACGCGGCGAAGATCTCGAGGCCGTGCGAGGAGAGCCAGCCTACCAGCCACTTCACCGACAGCGCGGCCGAGAGTGCGGCGGCGGCGAACCCGACGAGCAACGGTGCCACGCCGAAGCTCTCGATCATCACATCGCCGTGCTTGAGGCCGGAGTAGGCGGTGGCCGCGCCGAGCGTGACGAGGCCGAGCAAGAAGGAGAACTCCACCGCCGCGGGGAGAGCCACGCCGAGGAGCACCGCGCCGAGGATCGTCGCGAGGCTGCGGCTCGTCCCCGGCCACAGGGCAAGGCACTGAGCACAGCCGATGAGGAAGGCGGTGCGTGGGTCTAGATCCAGCAGGTCGCGATGTCCCGTGCGTCCGCGCAGGGCGAGGATCGCCACGCCCCCGGCGAGCCATGCGGCCACCACCGGCCAGAGCCCGAAGAGGTAGGTGTCGATGGCGTCGTCGAACAGGAAGCCGAGCACCGCGGCGGGGAGGAAGGCCACCACGAGGTTGAGGAGCAGGCGCCGACCGGCCGGGTCGCGCCCGGCGACGCCGTGGAGAATCTGTCCCACGCGGGCCCGGTAGAGGCCGAGCACCGCCACGATCGCGCCGGCCTGGATGCAGATCGCGTAGGCGTCGGCGGCATCGGAGCGCTCGATGCCCAGCGCCCGCTCGGCCAGGAGCAGGTGGCCGGTGGACGAGACTGGCAAGAACTCGGTCACGCCCTCGACGATGCCGAGGACGACCGCCTCGTACCAGGTCATTTCTTCAGCGAGCGGAGGTAGGCAACGGTGTTGGCTACCTGCGCGTCGGAGAGCTGGGTGAACGCCGCCATCGGCGTGCCCGGCTTGCCGGCGCGGATCAGCGCGGCCACCTCGGTGTCCGTCTTGGTGGCCCAGTAGGCCGCCTCCGTGAAGTCGGTGGGCTTCTTCGGTAGCGCGACGGCGGCCGGGCCCTTGCCGTCGCCCGCGAGGCCGTGACAGGAGGTGCAGTTGGCCTCGTACACCGCCTTCCCGGCAGCCGGGTCGGCGGCGAGCGCCGCGAGCGAGAGGAGGAGCATCATTTCGCCGAGCTATCCCGTGGTTGACAGGCCGCGCCCCGGGAGACACCTTCGCGCATGCTGCCCTTCCTGCTCGCCTGCACCGGCGACCCGGTGATCGCGCCCGGTCGCGACGGCGTCGAGGCGACGATCGACAGCGCCGAGCTGGTCCCGGGCACCGATACCGGCGACGAGAGCGGTCAGGAGCGCGACGAGCACGGCTGCGTCGACCTGTACCACCAGGACCACTTCCCGGCCTACGAGCTCATGATGGATGACTGGGGGGCGTTGGAGGCGGACTACGCCCGGGGCGTCAAGGACTACCACCCGGCGACCCTGTCGCTCCAGGGCGAGACGGTCGATGTGCAAGTGCGCCTCAAGGGCAACCCGAGCTTCTCGTGGCTCGGCGGGAAGCTCCAGCTCGTCGTCAGCTTCAACGAGGACGACCCCGACGCCCGTTTCCACGGCCAGCGCAAGATCGTGCTCGATGCCACTTGGTACGAGCCCACGCTGCTGCGCGAGCGACTCGGCTGGTGGGTGATGCGCCAGCGCGGCGAGATGCCGGCCTCCTGCGCCAACAACGCCACCCTGGCCGTCAACGGCGAGTTCTACGGCACCTACGCCCACCTCGAGTACCTCGACCACGAGTACCTCGAGCGCGTCTTCGGCGATGCGCACGCCACCGGCACCCTCTGGAAGTACGGCAGCGAGGCGAAGACCAACATCGAGAACGCCGACTACGCCAAGCTCGAGACCTTCTGGCGCGCCGACGACGTCGCGACCATGGAATCGCTGGGAGACGTGCGGGAGTGGACGCGCGCGTGGGCGGCCGAGAGCGTGATGGGCGACGACGACGGCTACTGGTGTTGCGCCCACAACTTCTACCTGTACGATCATCCGGACGAAGGCATGTTGTTCGTGCCCTGGGACTGGGACGACACCTTCGAGATCACCCCCTACGACTCCAATCCCGTCACCGGCTACTCCACGGCCTTGTTCCAGCAGGAACACTTCGTGGCGGTGACGAGCGATGCCGACTGGCGCTCGGTGTACGTCGACGAGTTGGAGGCGATGAACGAGGCCATGGATCCCTCGGTGACCGTTCCGCTACTGTTAGCCTGGGACGCCGAGA
>VGRE01000384.1 GCA_016875435.1 Deltaproteobacteria bacterium
TGCGCGTCGACGAAGCCCACCTTCGTCCAGCTGCCGTCGTAGCGCTGGCAGGCGGGCGTCCACGGCCAGTCGGTCTCGGCGGCGGCGAGCCCCACCTGCACCTCGCGCCAGCAGGCGAGCACCGCGCCGGTGCTGTCGGCAAACACCACCGGGTCCTCGGCAAGGAAGGCGCCGTCGGAGTCCTGGACGAGCTGCTGCCCGTCCACCACGATGCCGCTGCGCGCCACCGGCGAGCCGGTCCAGCGCTGCTCGGCCTGGTGATCCCCGTGGCGTTCCAGCCGGGCCATGCCGTCGCGATCGGCGGCGGCGCTGGCGTCGGCGAAGGCCTCGCGGATCACGACGCCGTCGGCGTAGGGCAGCTCCACCCCGAGCGCGAAGGCCAGCGTGGCCGCGAGGTCTTCCAGCGTGTACTTGCGCTCCACCGTGGCGCCCCGGAACACGCCGGGGCCAGCCATGAGCAGGGGCACGCCGCGGCAACCGCCGCACTGGTCGCCGTGGTCGGCGTAGTCCCAGGGCAGGCCATCCACGTTTCGGGCGTCGAACTCGTCGTCCCAGCGGTGGCGCCCGTGGTCTGCCACCACCACGAGCAAGACCGTGTCCTTCAGCCCCGAGGCGTCGGACTGGATCCAGGTCCAGAGGTCGGCAATGGGCTGGGCGAGGTTCTCGCTCGCCTCGGCGTAGGCGCCCTGCCCGGCGCTGCCGTGGGCGGTGCGGTCGACGGCTTGCAGCACGCCCACCACCAGCGGGCTCGTGGCGGCGGCGGCCTTCACCGCGTCGATCACGTCGGTGTCGTCGGGGGAGGGCGCGTCGGCGTCGGCGGGGTCGGAGACGAAGTCGAAGCTGGCGCCGCTGGCGCCCGGGTAGACGCTGCGCGCGAGGGCGGCGGGCGCGTTGCCGTTGGCGATGAGCTGCGCGCCGCTGACGCTCTCGAAGAGCGTGGGACGGTCGGGACGGTAGGCGCCCACGCCGGCCACGATCGGCAGGTCGGCCTCGCGCGTGCGCCCGCCGGTGAGCAGGTCGCCGAGCCCACCGGTGGTGCCGGTGAAGCCGATGGCGTTGCCGGGCAACACCAGCGTGGCGTCGGGAAGCAGCGTGTTCTTCACCGGGGCCCAGAGGGTGTCGGTGGCCACCCCGGCGGCGCTGCTGTCGCCGTTGCCGAAGGTCTCGTCGAGGCGCACGCCGTCGAGCACCAGCACCACCACGTGCGCCACGGTACCGGGGCCCACGCCGCCGCCGCTGCCCGTGTCGCCCGTGTCGCTGGGCTCGCCGCTGGTGTCGCAACCGTCGGCGCAGGGGTCGGGGAGGGCGTCGCTGTCGGCGCCGGCGGGGGGATCGATCATCCGCGAGCACACGCTCACGCACGACCAGGTGGCAAACAGCAGGAAGGTCCGCATCGCGGGCGCGGTGTACCCGCGGGATGGGCGGGCCGCCACCGGGATAGCCGCCGCGCGAGGAGTTCCCATGCCCGAGGCCGTGATCGCCTGCCCGCTGCGCACCCCCATCGGCCGCTTCGGGGGCGGCCTCGCCGAGGTGCGGCCCGACGACCTCGCGGCGCTGGTGCTCCGGGAGGTGGCTAGCCGCGCCGGCCTCGATCCCGCCGCGATCGACGAGGTGGTGCTCGGCTGCGCCAACCAGGCGGGCGAAGACAACCGCAACGTGGCGCGCATGGCCACGCTGCTCGCCGGCCTTCCCCAGTCGACGCCGGCCTACACGGTAAACCGGCTCTGCGCCTCGGGCCTCGAGGCCGTCAATCAAGGGGCTCGCGCCGTGCGCCTCGGCGACGCGGCGCTGGTGCTCGCCGGTGGCGTGGAGAGCATGTCGCGCGCGCCCTACGTCATGCCGCGGGGCGGCACCATCCCCAAGTTCGGCAACTTCACCGCCTTCGACACCTCGCTCGGCTGGCGTTTCCCGAATCCCCGGATGGAGGCGCTGTTCCCGCTTGAGCCGATGGGGGAAACGGCGGAGAACCTCGTGGAGCGCCACGGGATCTCGCGGGACGACCAGGACGCCTTCGCTGCCGAGTCACACGCCCGCGCGGTGTCGGCCGACTTCTCGGCGGAGATTCTCCCGGTGCCGCGCGCCAAGGACGCGGCGCTCGCCCGCGACGAGGGCCCCCGCGCCGACAGCACCGTCGAGGCGCTTGCCAAGCTGCGGCCGGCCTTCCGCAAGGGCGGCACGGTGACGGCCGGGAACTCCTCCACGCTCAACGACGGCGCGGCGGCGATGGTGGTCACCAGCGCCGAGCGCGCCGCCGCCCTGGGCCTTCGCCCGATGGCGCGCGTGGTTGGCTCGGCCTCGGCCGGGGTCGACCCCCGGGTGATGGGCATCGGCCCGGTGCCCGCGGTGCGCAAGCTGCTCGACCGGGCCGGCCTCGGCGTGGCCGACGTGGGGCTCTGGGAGCTCAACGAGGCCTTCGCGGCGCAGTCGCTCGCCGTCACCCGGGAGCTTGGCCTCGACCTCGCGCGGGTGAACGTCAAGGGCGGGGCGATCGCGCTGGGCCACCCGCTGGGCATGTCCGGCGCGCGCATCGTGGCCACCTTGCTCCACGCCATGCGCGAGCGCGGCGTCCGCCACGGCGTGGCCACGCTCTGCGTGGGCGTGGGCCAGGGCGTGGCGACCCTCTTCGAGAACCTGGAGGCCTGATGCTGGTACACCGCCAGGACGTCGAGCGCATCGCCGTCCTCACCCTGAACAACCCCCCTGCCAATGGCTACAGCTACGCGATGTTCCGCGAGCTCGACGCGCACGTCTGCGACCTGCGGATGGACAGCGGCATCGATGTCATCGTGATCCGCGGCGCGGGCGACAAGTTCTTCTGCGCTGGTGCCGACATCGGCTACCTCCAGTCGCTCGACCCGAGCACCAAGTATTTCTTCTGCCTGCACGCCAACGAGGCGCTGTTGCGGCTGGAGAACACGCCGAAGCTGGTGATTGCCGCGCTCAACGGCCACTGCGTGGGCGGGGGACTGGAGATCGCGCTGGCGTGTGACATCCGCATCGGCATGGCCTCGGGCGACAAGCCGCGGCTGGTGGGCCTCCCCGAGGTGAGCCTCGGCGTCCTGCCCGGCACGGGCGGCACCCAGCGCCTCGCGCGCGTGCTCGGCCGCTCGCGCGCCCTCCAGTTGATGGTGGAGGGGCGCAACATGCCGGTGGAGGAGGCGGAGGAGCTGGGACTGGTGAACTTCGTCCTGCCCCAGGCCGACTGGTGGGGACGGGCGATGGCCTACGCCCGCAGTTTCAGCGCCCCCGAGCGCGCGCCGGGCGCCGTGGGCCTGATCAAGCGCGCGGTGGTGGCCGGGGCCGACTTGCCGCTGGAGAGCGGCCTGGCGCTGGAGCGCGAGCTGCAGCAACGCCTGTTCACCGCCCCCGACGCGGCCGAGGGACTCGCGGCCTTCCTC
>VGRE01000385.1 GCA_016875435.1 Deltaproteobacteria bacterium
GACGCCGACGCCGACGCCGACGCCGACGCCGACGCCGACGCCGACGCCGACGCCGACGCCGACGCCGACGCCGACGCCGACGCCGACGCCGACGCCGACTTCGCCCCGGCGGAGGGAGACTGGACAATCGCGAGCGCCGAGCTGACGGACTCGGGAGAGTGCGGGGACTTGGTCGACTACTTCGACCTCTCGCCGGCGGGGACGCTGGTGACGCTCGCGATGACCGGCAAGGCCACCTTCACGCTGACCGACACCCACGACGGTAGCGTCGATCGCTGCAGGCTCTCGGATCGGGGCTACACCTGCGAGGACGTGACGGAGGAGCACGACGACGCCCAGGACTACGGGCTGGACGCCTTGATCATCTCCACGGCGACGTCCACGGGGCTGTTCTCGCCCGACACGACGAACTCCAAGACGACGACCGCGGGTCTGGTGTGCAGGGGAGGCGATTGCTCGACGGTCGGCGCCCTCATTGGCGCGACGTTCCCGTGCACCCTCGTGATCACGACGGTGACGACGTTCCCCTGACCCCGTCGAGCCGCCAGAAGGCCGCGCCCTGCCGACGCCCGTGCTCGGCGGCGTGGATGGCGGGCCCCTGGGGAACGAGCGACTACGGCGAGAAGGGAGCTCCAGCGGGCGAGGCTGACTGAGCCGAAGGCCCGCCCCATGCTGTGGAGGTGGCGGCGCACGTGGGGCCACGCGGGAAGCTCGACGTCCGGGAGCGGCTCGGGCAGCGTGCCATCGCGGAGCCCCTGGCCGCGCCGAACCGGTGGCGCGGACCTGGAAGGCTCGACGGTGGGTTTGACGGGTAGGGGCAGCCGGTGCGAGGATGGAGGAGCGATGGGTTCGTTTTTCCTATCCGTCGGGGGCTCCAGGCGGCCGATCATGCCAGCTTGGAGTATGGTTGAGGTCGTTCGCGGAGTCCAGATGGTGCTCGCCAGTATGCTCGCGGTGCTGGGGGCCTGTCAGCCGACCGAGTCGGACCGCCTCGACACCGCAGCGGCGCCCCAGGGCGAGACCGGTGGAGCGCCCGACACCGACGGCGAGGAGGACGTCACGTGGTCCAACGGCGTCGCGGAGCTCGTGCAGGAGAACTGCGTCCGCTGTCACGCCTCCGGCCGCTTCACCACCTATTCGCCCCTGCAGACCTGGGAGCAGGTCTACGGCTTGCGCGAGAAGATCCGGGCGAAGATCCAGGACCCGCCGGGTTGGGGCCAGCAAATGCCCCCCTTCCCGGGCGGTGAGATCTCGGGGCGGTGCGAGCCTGAGTTTCCCTACACCAACGACCTCCGCCTGACCGACGAGGAGATCCTCACCGTCCTCTCCTGGATCGACGCGGGGGCCCCCCAGGGTTCCGGGTCCGTAGACGAACCGCTCATCGCGGAGGCGCCTTCCGAGCTCGACACCTCCACCGAGTACCCCTTCGAGGAGGGGTACGTGATGTCGATCGGCGACGATGACGACGACGGCCATCGGGACGACTGGGTCTGCGTCATACTTGATCCCGGCGAGAGCGACCAGAGCCGCTTCCTGAGCGGGATCCAGATCAACCCGGACGCCCAGCAGGTGTTCCGCGGCGCGGTGCTCCAGCTCGACGAGCATCGCGAGAGCCTCGCCTTTGTGCGTGATGGGTCGTCGCGTGACCACGGCGAGTTCTGGTACGACTGCGACGAGGGCTTCGGTTTTGAGGGGAGGCTGCTCGGAGCCTTCCTCCCGGAGGCGGAGCCCTTCGAGATGCCGCCGGGCTCGGCGGTGGAGATCCCGGGCGACGCCTTGGTCGTGTACAAGATCCACTACCATGGCCACTACGAACACGTGAACCCCACCGACACGGGAGAGTTGCCCGAGACCCTGGAGTGGCCCGACCACACCTCGCTGTCGCTCCGTTGGGAAGAGGAGGCGAAGGTCGAGCGCCTGGCGCGACTGGTGACCTTCGGCGACTACGACGAGGAGACCGTGGACGGCACGGGAAACCTCGAACCGCCCTTCCTGATTCCCGAGGGGAGCACGAGCCACGTCGAGTCGATGGTGACGGTGGTTCCTGGGGAGGCCTCCCAGGTCTGGGTGGTGTGGGCCGTACAGCCCGAGATGGGGGAGGCGGGCCGGACGGTGGGCGTCTCGGTGGGGCGCGCGACTGACGCGACCACCGCCTGTGTCGGCGCCGTGCCCCGCTGGTCCGCCAGCTGGCAGCTCCCGTTGGGATTCGACCCCGCCGCGGCGACCACGGTGAGCGGCGGGGATCAGCTCCGCGTCGACTGCGAGTACGCGGGTCAGGCCAGCGGCGACATGACGCTTTCCGACGAGTCCTGCCGCGCGATGGTCGGTCTGCTCCCGGTGGACGTCGGTCGATGATCGACTCCCCCTCGGGACGGGCGGCCGTGTCGGGGGCGTTGAGGGGCCGACGGCGACGAGAGCCGGCCGGCTGAACGCCGCTCTTTGTTCCTGGCGCGTCGCCGGAGCGCGGTGGCGAGGCTGGCCGGGCTTGCACGGGAAGGAGCACGTGCGCTGGTGGCTCGAACGGAGTCCACCTGTCTGAACCGCGCAGCTCCGTCAGCTGGCCTGGTCTGGGACCCACCGATCTCGAACTGCTGTACTTCGCCCTGTTGATCGTATTCGCCTTGTTCGTTTCCCAGTCTGGTCGGTGTGATCCACCGCCGGCAGGGCGGCGTGACCACCACGGTGACGGTCGAATAGCGCAGCGCGAACGCGGCCTTCCGGACCTTCGGGCAGGAGGGGGCTATTGTGCCCTCCCGCAACGCCCTCCCCCGCGACTGCAAAGCTCCTCGCCGCCTGCACGAAATCTGCACGGGCGCCTCCTACGTTGCGGGAGGAGGCCCGAATGCGACTGTTCCCCCTCGTCCTCTCGCTCACGACGCTGCTCGGCTGCGCCAGCGCCGCGTCCGACGACACCGCCGTCCCCGCGCCCGCCCCGGAGCTCGACGTGGCCGACGACGACCTCGCCGACGACCCCGACTGGACCGACGGCGATCTCGTCTTCCAGGCCAGCCAGGGCGAGCAGTCCCGCTACGTGATGCTCGCCACCGGCTCGCGGCTCACGCACGTGGGGCTCATCGACGTGCGCGAGTCCGGCGTCTACGTCGTCGAGGCGGTCCAACCCGTGAAGGTCACGACGCTGCAGGCGTTCCGCGACCGCTACCACGACTCCCGGCTGGCCGCGAAGCGCGTGCCGGGACTGACCGACGCCCAGCGCAGCGCGGTGGTGAAGAAGGCGCGCGCGTGGGTCGGCCGCGACTACGATCGGCGCTTCGGCTGGGACGACGCGACGCTCTACTGCTCAGAACTCGCGTGGAAGGCCTACGACTACGCCGTGGACGTGCAAATCGCGGAGCTCGGCACCTTCGGGGACTTCGCGCTGCTCGACACG
>VGRE01000386.1 GCA_016875435.1 Deltaproteobacteria bacterium
CTGGAGGCCAGCTCGTGAGCACTCCCCGCCGCTCGTCGGGCCTGCTCGCGGGGGCCACGATGACCGGGTCTACCTCCCGGAGAGCGGTTCATGTTGCCTATCCTCAGGACGCCCAGCTCGCCGGAGTCGACGGTTACGACCGCGCTGCGGACCAGGGCGGTCCCGCCCAGGGTGCGGGAGAGGGAGGCGAAGCGAGGGTCGACACCGCGGAGGACGAACGCAACGGTCAGGAGGGCACGCCGAGGAACAGGAAGATCATGGCGCAGGAGCGTAAGCACCCGGGGCCGCGCGGGGAGGTGTCTCCCCTCCGGTTCTTGATAGTCTCGGCGCATGGCCACCGATCTCGTCTCGCTCCTCGGCCGCCTCGAGGCCGCAGGGGCCTCGGACCTCTTCGTGACGGTCGGCAAGCCGCCCGCAGCGCGCGTACACGGGCACCTGCGCACCCTCGACGAGCCGCCGACCACCGCGGAGCACATGGATCAGGCCCTTGGCGAGCTTCTCCTGCCGGCAGCGCGCGCGCGGTTCGCGGAGCTCGGGGAGCTCGACGTGGGGGTCAACCTGCCCTCGGGGCGCCGGGTCCGGGTCTCGCTCCTGCGTCAGCAGGGATCGCTCGGCTTCGTCGCGCGCGCGGTGCCCCCGGGGGCCATCGCCTTCGGTGGGCTCGGGCTCCCTGCCTCCGTCGCGGAATTCGTCGACGAGGCGCGTGGCCTCGTGCTGGTCACCGGCGCCACCGGGAGCGGCAAGAGCACCACGCTCGCCGCCCTCGTCCACCACATCAACCAGGGGCGGGCCGCGCACATCGTCACCATCGAGGACCCCATCGAGTTCGTGCACCGCGACCTCCGGGCGCGCATCACCCAGCGGGAGGTGGGCACCGACAGCCCGAGCTTCGAGTCGGCGCTGCGTCAGGTGGTGCGGCAGAGCCCGGACGTCATCCTCGTCGGCGAGATGCGCGATGTGCAGTCGATGGGCGTGGCCATCAGCGCCGCCCTCACTGGCCACCTCGTGCTGGCGAGCATCCACGCCATCGACACCACGCAAACCCTGCAGCGCATCCTCGCCTACTTCCCCGACCAGATGCGTGCCCAGGCCGCGGTCGACCTGTCCCTCTGCCTCGTCGGCATCGTCTCCCAGCGGCTCCTGCCCAGGCCCGACGGCCGGGGGCGGGCCCTGGCCTGCGAGGTGCTCGCCAACACCCCCGCGGTGAGTCGTCTGTTGCGGGAACAGCGGGTCGCCGAGCTGCAGGACCTCATGCGCGGAAGCACGGATCCAAAGCTCCTGCCCTTCAACCAGTCCTTGCTCCGTCTCCATCGCGCCGGGGCTATCAGCTACGAGGCGGGGTTGGCCGCAGCGAGCAACCCCGACGAGTTCGCGCTGCTCGCCCGCGGCATGGCCTCGGGCACGAGCAGCTTCCGCGCGGGAGCCGACCAGACCGACCATGGCCTCGATCTGCAGGCGCTGCTCGTCGCCGCCGAGGCCCGCGGGGCGAGCGACCTCCACCTCACCGCCGGACGTCCGCCGATCGTGCGGGTGAACGGCGTGCTCTCCCCGCTCGACGAGCAGACGTTGAGCGAGGCCGACGTCCGCACGCTCCTGTACTCGGTGATGAGCGCACGGCAGCGGGCGATGTACGAGCTCGACCGGGAGGTTGACTTCGCCCTGCAGGTCGAGGGCGGCCGGCGCTTCCGGGTGAACGCTTACTACCAGAAGGGGCAGATGGCGGCGGCGCTGCGGGCGATCGCCCAGCGGGTGCCGACGGCCGACGAGCTGGGCCTGCCCGAGTCGCTGGTCCGCCTCGGGGATCGTCCCCAGGGGCTGCTCCTGGTCGTGGGGCCCACCGGGGCGGGCAAGAGCACCACGCTCGCCTGTCTCGTGGACCGGGTGAACCAGAGCCGCGCCTGCCGCATCCTCACCGTCGAGGACCCCATCGAGTTCGTGCACGAGAGCAAGCTGGCGACCATCGACCAGCGTGAGGTGGGCGCCGACACGGCCGGGTATGCGGCCGCGCTCAAGTACATCCTCCGCCAGGATCCGGACGTGGTTCTGGTGGGCGAGATGCGCGACCCGGAAACCATCGCGGCCGCGCTCACGGCGGCGGAGACCGGTCACCTCGTCCTCGCCACCCTGCACGCCAACGACGCCCCCCAGACCGTGGACCGCATCGTCGACGCCTTCCCCAGCCACCAACAGGACCAGGCCCGGGCCCAGCTCTCCGCCTGCCTGCTCGGGGTGATCTCGCAGCGGCTCCTCCCGCACCGGAGCGGGGTCGGGCGCACCGCGGTCTTCGAGGTGATGCTGGGCTCGCCGGCGGTGCGCACCCTCATCCGGGACGACAAGCTACACCAGCTCCACAACACCATGGAGACCGCTCGCCGCGAGGGCATGGTCACCATGGACCACGCGCTGAAGGAGGCCTACGAGGCGGGCCGGATCAGCTTCGAGGATGCGATGCGCTTCGTGGTGAACCCGCGCACCATCGTCCCCGTGCCGGGGCGGTAGGTGCGGGTCGTCGTCCTGGACTGCGGGGTGATCGAGCGGCTGGACCCTCGCGAGTCCGCCGAGATTCTGCAACGTCGGCTCCACCAGGCCGGGCTCTTCACCGCCCTCCGCGGGACCTCCGTCCAGGAATTGGCGATCGGCCGACTGCCCATCGAGGTGCACCGGCTCGGCGAGATCGAGCGCGAGCTGGTGCGCGCCAGCCACCCCTTCGCCTGGCTCAAAGGGGAGGTGCCGCCGGCGGTCTACGCCGGGATGTTGGCGGTCTTCGTCGTGCTCTCAGGCATCGGCACCGCGATCTGGGGAATGGGCACGCTGTTCGCGATGGCGGCTTCGCCGGTGGTGCTCGCCGTGCCCGCGATCCTCGGGTTGGCCTACGTGGTGCAGCGGGAGCTTGCCCGGAGGGCGGTGCTCGGGGAAGCGTCGCGCGCGCGGGCCGAGGCGGCGCGGATGCTGACCGAGCGCGTCACCGAGCTCTTGGCGTCCACGTGGGTGGGCCACGGGGACAACGTTCAGGTGGTGAGCGCACCGCACCAGACCTGGCTCCGGGCGCGCCTCGCGGAGCTGCGCGCCGCGCGCACGCCGGGGGAGGGTCCGGAACGCGGCGCCTGCGTGGTGCGGCTCGAGGAAGCGCTCGCGCGCATCGAGGCCGCCTTGCGGGAGCCCGGTCCCGCGCTGGTGGCCGAGCGGCTCGTCGCGGATGTGGATGCACTCGCCGCCCTCGTGGCCGAGCTCCAGCTCCCCGCGCGCTAGCGACACATCGTTCCCCCGCAGGACTTGTACCCCGATGCCCGCCTCGCGCACCTGCCGCCGCTCCCGAAGGAGTTCCTTGCGACGCTTGTGGTTGAAGCGGCCCACGAAGCCATCGAAGTCCCCGAAGCCCTCG
>VGRE01000387.1 GCA_016875435.1 Deltaproteobacteria bacterium
AGAGGAGCGAGAGGAGGAACAAGGGCGGCTCCGGGGGCACGGGGAATGTAGCGCCCTCGGCACGGTCGAGCCCTACCCCTCGTAGATCCCCACGTAGGGCACGCCGCGATAGCCCTCGGCGAGGTCGCAGCCGTAGCCCACGACGAAGGCGTTGGGGATGGTGAAGGCCACGTGGTCCACCGCGAAGGGCAGCGCCCGGCGCGAGGGCTTGTCCATCAGCACCGCCGTCCGAACCGCGCGCGCCCCCTTGCATGCGAGGTGTCGCGACACGAAGTCCATGGTGCGCCCGCTGTCGCAGATGTCGTCGACGAGGAGCACGTCGCGACCCTCCACCGGGTGGTACAGGTCGCTCTCCAGCCGCAGCACCCCCGAGGACTCGGTGCCCGCCCCGTAGGAGGCCACGCGCACGAAGTCCATGTCGTGTGACACGCCCACGCGCCACAGGGCGCGGGACAGGTCGGCCATGAAAATGACACAGCCCTTGAGCGGGCCGACGAGCACCAGCCGCTCGGGACGGGGCCAAGCGGCGGCGATCTCGGCAGCTAGGGGGGGGAGGCGGTCGGCGATCTGCTGCTCGGTGAGGAGGGGGGTCATCGGTGGGGGTTTATCGCCCCCTCGCGGTATACTCCCCGCGATGCCCGGTGACCCCGTCCTGCGCCTCGCGACCCTCGACGACCTGCTCCGCGCGATCGACAAGGAACGACGCTGCGAGATCGTGGATGGCGGCCTGGTCGACAAGTCCGCCGCCGGCGAGGGCCACGGCGGCGCGCAGAGCGAGGTGGTCGGCCGAGTTCACCAGCCGTGCAACCGCCGCCGCGGCGAGGGCGGTCGCGGGGGGTGGCGGATCCGCACTGGGTTGCGCGTGGCCGCGGCGCCGTTTCCCGAGGTGGAGATCGACGTGGGACGACCGTTCGGAATCGAGGCCTAGCCTGCTGCTCTTTCTCCTCGCTGCCTGCCCCGAGGGTCCCGACGACACCGTCGCCAACCCCACCGGCGACGGCCTCTTCCTCGGCGGCTGCCCCGTGGCTGGGCAGGCCACGGCGCGGATGCTCGTCGACCCGGCGGAGCGCCCCTGGGGCGAGGAGGCCCTCGCCGGCCCGGGCGACGCGCTGCTCTTGAACGAGCACGCCGCCTTCGTGATCCAGGGCGTGGGCGACCCCGACACCTACTACCATTACGGCGGTGGCCCCATCGACGCGGTGGCGGTGCAGGATTGTGAACAGTCGGGGCCGGAGCTGCTGGAGGAGATGGGCTTCATCGTGGGCCAGCTCGAGCTCACCGACTTCGTGTCGAGCACGCTCCACCAGGTGCGCGCGGAAGAGATCGAGGTGGTCAACGACGGTGCCAACGGCGAGGCGGCCGTGGTGGAGGTACAGGGGACAGACGATCACTTCTGGCTCGTGGAGATGACCCTGGTCCGGTCGGTCTGGGAGAGCGGCGGTCGCAAGCTCATCGGCGATCCCTACGGCCTCGACGTGACCATGCGCTACACGCTGGAACCCGGTGCCAGCGCGCTGCAAGTCGAGGTCATCCTCGACGGCGATCCGCCGAGTGACGGTTTCCTCCTGGGAGCCGTGGTCTTCCCCTCCGACCTCACCGCGGTGAGCACCTACGCCGATGGCGACCTGTCGGTGGGCGGTTTCGGCCTCGACCTTGGTGTGCCCTGGCTCTCGATGGCCAGCGAGGAAGGATCCATCGTCGTGGCCATGCCCGAGGCGCAGATGGCCTACACGTCGGTGGCCGGCGTCCGGGCGCTGCTCGACCTGAACCAGGTGCTCTCGCCGCTGGACATCCTCGGCGCCGCCGAGGCGCGCGTCCCCTTCCTGGTGGGCGTGGGTGCGTCCGACGGCGCCAGCGCCTCGGCCTCGCTGGAGCCCTACCTGCCGGAGCCGCTCGGCGAGGTCGCAAGCGAGTGGGCCGATGTGTCGGGCACGGTGACGGGGCCGGACGGGCCCGTGCCCGGCGCGTGGGTCACCCTGGAAGCACCCGACAGCAGCGGTGGCTGGGTGGCGATCGACACCCTGGTGGCCGACGCGTCCGGTGCCTTCAGGGGGCGGACGGTGCTCCGCGAGGCCTGGCGCGCCCACGCCTCCGCCCCCGGGCGCGACGACAGCGAGGTGCAGGAGGGCACGGCGTTCGCCCTCGAGATGGGCGCGGCCGGGACGCTGGTCATCGACGTGATCGACGACGCCGGCCAACCCATCCCGGCGCGGGTGGAGCTGGAACGCGACGACGGGTTTTCCACCGTGCTCTACACCGTCCCCGGCGACAGCTTGCCCCTTCCCCCGGGCGACTACGCGGCATGGGTGTCGCGCGGCTACGAGTACGACGTGGTCGAGACCACCGTCACCGTGCCGGCCGGGGGCGAGGGCGCCCTGCCCGTCACCCTCGACCAGCTTGTCGACACGCCCGGCTGGGCCAGCCTCGACACCCACGTGCACCAGGCGCCCAGCGCCGACAGCGACACCGTCAACGACCTGCGTTTCCGGACGGCGGTGGCGAGCGGACTCGACGTCATGGTGTCGACCGACCACGAGGCGATCATCGACCTCGCACCCGAGTTGGAGGCCAGCGGGCTGGGCGGGTGGATGGCTTACGGGCTCGGCGAGGAGGTGACGGCCACCATCCCCGAGCACGTCAACGCCTGGCCTTTCCCGGCCGTGGCCGACCCTCGCGGGAGCCCGCCGGAGTGGTACCAGCTCGGCTTCCCCGGCATCTACGAGCAGATCCGCGAGCGTGGCGCCAGCGTGATCCAGCTCAACCACAGCCGAGTGAACGGCGAGTGTGGCATTCTCTGCGTGCTCGACTGGGACCGGCAGTCCGATCCCCCGTACACCGACGACCCGGAGGGGCTGGCCCTCTTGCCGGGCACCGAGGTGTGGTCCTGGGACTTCGACAGCTTCGAGGTGCTCAACAACCCGCGCTCGCCGCTGCTCGACCCGGCCGACCCGCGGCACACCGGCGCGCTGGTGGACTGGCTGTCCTTCGCCAACCTCGGCTATCCGAAGGCGGGCGTGGCGGTGACCGACGTGCATGGCCTCGAGATCCCGGGGCAACCTCGCACGTACGTGCGCGTGGACGACGACGATCCCGCCATCGTCACCGCCGGCGACGCGGCGGCGGCCACGCTCGACATGGCGGCGATCATCAGCGCCGGGGCCTTCGCCGAGGTGGACATCGGCGGCGCCGGGCCCGGCGAGCTCGCGGCCCCGGGACCGCTGTCGCTGCGCGTGCAGGCCATCCCGCGGGTGGATGTCACGACGATGTACGTGCTGGTCAACTGCGACCTCGCCGCCACCGTCTCCACCACCGACCCAGCGGGCGTGGTGAAGTTCGACGGGTCGGTCGACCTCGACCTCGAGGTCGATGCGCACGTGGTG
>VGRE01000388.1 GCA_016875435.1 Deltaproteobacteria bacterium
CCGCGCCGAGCCCGGCGTGGTGGCGGCGCTGGCCGCCGCCGCGCTGGCGACGACGCCGCGCGCCACGGAGCCGGCGGCACTTCCCAGCCCCTGGCAGTACCTGGGGCGCTGGCCATGAGGCTCCGCATCGGAGACCGCGAGGTGGAGGCGGACACGCGAGTGGAGGCGGACGCGGTCGTGGTCATCGTGGAGGGGAAGACACACCGGGTGCCCTTCCGCCGCGCCGCGTCCGGTCGCGTGGAGTTGCTCGTCGACGGGCGCGCCCTCGGCGCCTGGAGCGACGGCCGGTACGCCTGGGTGGACGGTCACTCGGTGGGCATCGAGCGGGTGGCGAGCCGCGCGGCGGCCACGGCGGGCGGTTCCCTCGCCTCGCCCATGCCGGCCACGGTCGTGGCGGTGAAGGTACACCCCGGCGACCGCGTGGCGGCAGGGCAGGCCTGCGTGGTGGTGTCGGCGATGAAGACCGAGATCGTGCTGAAGAGTCCCCGCGATGGCGTGGTGCGGGCGGTACACGTGCAGCCGGGACAGGCGGTGCGTGCCGGGGAAGCCACCTGCGAGTTGGAGAACGCCGATGCGCATTGAACGGGACGGCGACGTGCTGCGGCTGGTGCTCGACCGGGCCGCCAAGCGCAACGCCCTCGACCTCGAGACCATCGCGGGCCTGCGCGCGGCGGTGGCCACCCGCGGGCCGCGGGTCATCCGGCTGGAAGCCGAGGGACCGACCTGGTGCGCGGGCGCCGACCTCGCCGCCGTGATGGCGCACCCCGGCGGGCGCGGGGCCGCCATGCACCAGTTCGCCGACGCGCTCGCCGACCTCGCCGAGAGCCCCGTCCCGGTCGTGGCCGTCGTCGACGCCGCCGTGCTCGGGGGCGGCGTCGGCCTCTTGTGTGCCGCCGACCTCGCCATCGCCGGGCCGCGCGCCACGGTGAGCCTACCGGAGAGCCGCGTGGGGGCGTGGCCGATGATGGTCGGCGCCCTGCTCGCCCGGGTGACGACACCGAGGCTCGCGATGGACCTCGCCCTCACCGGGCGCAAGGTCGAGGCCGAGGAGGGCTTGCGCATCGGGCTGTTCTCTCGTCTCGCCGACGACCCCGCCGCCGCCGCCGACGAGGCCTGCGCCGCGATCCGCGCGCGATCGCCGGCCGCCGCGCGGGCCGGTCGCGAGGCCTGGCGCCAGAACGCGGGCCTCGCCGACCCCGGGCTGCGCGGTCGCCTCCACGCGCTGGCCGACGCGCTCGAGTCGGTGGCCAGCCATCCCGACGCCGCCGAGGGCATGGCGGCCTTCTTCCAGAAACGCGAGCCCTGCTGGGCCACCGAGGAGTGAGCGTGTACGCCAAGCCCAACCAGGACCCGTCCCGCGCCGCGATGATCACCTGCGCCCTCTCGGGCGTGGTGGCCAACCGGGCGCAGTGTCCCGCCATCCCCTACACCCCCGAGGAATACGCCGCCGAGGCCCGGCGTGCCTACGAGGCCGGGGCCGCCGCCGTCCACATCCACGCCCGGACGCCGACCGGTGAGCCGAGCTTCGAGGTGGAGGACTACCGCGCCATTCGCGACGCCATCGTGGCCGAGTGCCCCGTCATCATCAACTTCTCCACCGGCGCCGTGGGCGTGAGCGTGGAGAAGCGGCTGGCCTACCTCGACGCCGTGCGCCCGGCGGTGGCCGCGCTCAACATGGGCTCGATGAACTACGCCAAGTGGAGCGAGAAGCGCCGCGACTTCGTGTTCGACTTCGTGTTCCAGAACCCCATCGCCGAGATCCGGGCCTTGCTGGCGGCGATGAACGAGTGGCAGATTCGCCCGGAGTGCGAGTGTTTCGACACCGGGCACGTGGGCACGCTGTACCCGCTCGTCGAGATGGGGATGCTGCGCGCGCCGGTGCAGGTGTCGCTCATCATGGGCGTGGTCGGCGGCATCCCGGGCACGGTGGAAAACCTGATGCACCAGGTGGGCCAGCTGCCGACGGGGTCGGACTGGGAGGTGATCTCGCTGTCACTCGACCAGTGGCGCCTGCTCGCCGCGGCGGCGGCCATCGGTGGCAACGTGCGCGTGGGACTGGAGGACAACTTCTACCTGTCGCCGGGGCAAATGGCGCGGAGCAACGGGGAGCTGGTGGAGAAGGCCGCGCGGATGCTGCGCGACATCGGGCGACCCATCGCAGGCGTTGCCGAGTGCCGGGCGAGGCTGGGGCTCGCCTACCCGTAGGGAGGCTACTCCTCGCCGGGAGGATCGCCCAGGTCGCCGGGACCCTCGCTGTCGAAGGCGTCGCGCTCGTCGATCCACGGGTCGCCGACCATGCCCACCTCCGGCCTGGCCGCCGTGCGCCCGGTGCAGGCCCGGGCGGCGTAGCCACTGGGGTCGCGAACGTGTGGGTCGTCATCGTGACTCTCGAAACGTTTCCACGTGCCGCTGATGAGGCGCTCGTGCGGATAGTAGCTCGCCTTGTAGACCAAAGGATCGCTGTCGGCCGCCCAGAGGCCGAGGTAGTAGTAGCGGACCCCCAGGCTCTTGCACAGATCGATCTCCTTGAGCACGCTGTACACGCCGAGGGCGCGCCGCGAGAGCGAGGGGTCGAAGTAGTGGTAGGCCGAGTTGGCGGACACGCGCCCGATGTCGAGCAGGCTGAGCCCGACGAGTTGCTCGGCCTGGAAGTAGCGGACCTCGACGGTGGGCGCGCAGCTTTCAACCAGCCACTCGTGGTAGCCGAGGGGATCCTTGCGCGAGTAGCTAGTGAGCAGGCCGCGCATGCGGCGGTGACGGTTCCACAGCATCACCCGGCGACGGCTCAGCGCCGGCGGGCCCATCTCCACCCTGAGTTCGCCCTCGTTGCGCTTCCACGCGCGCCGCTGGGAGCGCGACGGCCGGAAGTCATTGACGTCGACTCGCACCGGCTCGCAGGCGGCGCAGAAGGGGCACTCCGTGCGAAACACCGTCCCGCCCACCCGCTGGTCGCCCTCGTCGAGGAGCAGGTCGAGCTGCTCCGGCGTGAGGGACTCGACCGGCGCCCGCGCCGGGCACCGGGCGATCTGCCCCGGGCGGTACACGCAGGCCTCGAAGCGGTCCTGGACGATCCGGGTCTCGGGACGGTTCACGACGACGCGGTCGCTCGACATCCCGCCCAAGGTAGCGGCTGGAAGGCCCTCCCGGGGAGGAAATCCGTGGGAGGTGGACTACTCGGCGCCGAACAAGCGGGCGAAGAGATCGACCACCCGGTCGAACCAGTAACCCCACCGGTAGCCGAAGAGCGGGCCACCGAGGCCCTCCTCGTCCATGCCGCCGCCCGTGTCTTCGCCCGTGTCGCCGCCGCCGGTGTCCTCGCCCGTGTCGCCGCCGCCGGTGTCCTCGCCCGTGTCGCCGCCGCCGGT
>VGRE01000389.1 GCA_016875435.1 Deltaproteobacteria bacterium
ATCGGCGGCCGTGCCCAGCCAACCTGTCTACAAGCGCGTCCTCCTGAAGCTCAGCGGCGAGATGCTGGCGGGCGACAAGGACTTCGGCCTCGAACCCAGCGTGCTCGGTCGCCTCGCGGAGGAGTTGATCGACGTGCGCGCCCTGGGCGTTCAGATGGGCCTCGTCATCGGCGGCGGCAACATCTGGCGCGGCCTGTCCGGCTCCGAGAAGGGGATGGAGCGCGCCCACGCCGACTACATGGGCATGCTCGCCACCGTGATCAACTCGCTGGCCCTGCAAGACGCCCTCGAGCGCCGCGGCTGTTACACGCGCGTGATGAGCGCCCTGCGCATCGAGCAGGTGTGCGAGCCCTACATCCGACGGCGCGCGGTGGCCCACCTGGAGAAGGGCCGCGTGGTGATCTTTGCCGCCGGCACTGGCAATCCCTACTTCTCTACCGACTCCGCCGCCGCGTTGCGTGCGGCCGAGATCGGCGCCGAGGTGATCCTCAAGGCCACCAAGGTCGACGGCGTGTACGACAAGGACCCCAAGAAGCACGCCGACGCGGTGCGCTTCGACACCATCGACCCCTTCGAGGCCCTGCGCAAGGGTTTGAAGGTGGCCGACGCCACCGCCATCGCCCTGGCGATGGAAAATAAGACGAGGATGATCGTGTTCGATCTGAACGTCCCCGGCAACATCCGGCGCGTGGTGCTCGGCGAGTCGGTCGGCACGCTCGTGACCAACAACTAGCGGGGTTCGCCCCAAGGAACGCCCATGTCTGACGAGTACACCAAGGGGGCGGCCGATGACATGGCTAAGACCCTCGACCAGCTCAAGCGCGATCTGCTCGGAGTGCGCACGGGACGCGCCACACCGAGCCTCATCGAGCACCTGCCCGTCGAGGTGCAGAGCTACGGCTCGTCGATGCACCTCAAGGAGCTCGGCGGCATCACCGCGCCCGACGCCCGCCTGTTGATGGTCAACCCCTGGGACAAGGGCACCATCAAGGACATCGAGCGCGCCATCGCGGTGAGCGGTCTCGGATTCAACCCGCAGAGCGACGGCCAGGTGATCCGCATCCCCATCCCCGCGCTCACCGGGGAGCGTCGCCAGCAACTGGTGAAGATCGTGAAGCAGCACCTGGAAGACGCGAAGGTGCGCGTGCGCCAGGTGCGTCGCGACTACAACGAGATGCTGAAAGCCGCCTGCGACGACGGCGACCTGACCGACGACCAGCTCGCCAAGGCGCTGGAGAAGGTGCAGAAGTCGACCGACGAGTTCTGCAAGAAGGTCGACGAGATGGGCGCGGCGAAGGAGAAGGAGATTCTCGAGGTGTGATGAAGGTCCCCGCGCACGTCGCCATCATCATGGACGGCAACGGCCGCTGGGCCGAGGGCCGCGGCCTGTCGCGCGTGCGGGGCCACGAGGAGGGCGCCGAGAGCGTGCGGGCCATCACCACCGCCTGCCGCGAGCTCGGCTGCAAGGCGCTCACCCTCTACAGCTTCTCCACCGAGAACTGGAAGCGCCCC
This sequence comes from Deltaproteobacteria bacterium, assembly GCA_016875435.1. GTDB lineage: Bacteria > Myxococcota_A > UBA796 > UBA796 > SXON01 > SXON01. The sequence continues at coordinate 1,513 of VGRE01000389.1, forward strand.
GAGGACGAGGTGGGCGCGCTCATGGGCTTGCTCGGGCGTTACCTCGTGCAGGAACGCCGCGAGATCCTCGACAACAGCATCCGGCTCAACGCGGTGGGCCAGCTCGACCGCCTGCCGATGGCGGTGCGGGCGGCACTGAAGGAGCTGATGCACGCCAGTCGCGAGAACAGGGGGATGGTGCTCACGCTGGCGCTGTCATACGGGTCGCGACATGAGCTTGTCGAGGCGGCGCGGGCCCTCGCCAAGCGGTGCGCCTCGGGTCGGCTCCGTCCCGACCAGATCGACGAGGCCGCCTTCGCGGCCGAGTTGCAGACCGCCGGTCTGCCCGATCCCGACTTGCTCATCCGCACCAGCGGCGAGCTTCGCATCAGCAACTTCATGCTCTGGCAGCTCGCCTACGCCGAGATCTACGTGACCGACGTGCTCTGGCCCGACTTCCGCCGCGCCGAGCTGGAGGCGGCTTTCGACGCCTTCGGTGCTCGTGAACGTCGTTTCGGGCTGACTGGCTCGCAGCTTCGGAAAGCCACCTAGTGGGGGCGCGGCTCCTCGCCGGGGTGGTGGGCCTCGCCATCGTGCTGCCCATCCTTTGGACAGGCGGCTGGCTCGTCACCGCGCTCGTCGGCTTCGTGGTGCTGGTGGCCATGGACGAGTGGTCCACCATGATGGCGGGGCCCCGAGCCGAGAGTCGCAACCGGCACCGGGCGTTCATGCTCCCCGCCGGCCTCGCGGTCTTCCTCGGGATGCTGCTCGCCCCGCCCGAGTTCCGCACGACGGTTCCCGCGCTCGCGGTCTTGCTCGGCCTCTGTTTCGCGATGTTCGCCGAGAAAGACGTGGTGCAGGCTGGGAACGACGCGGCTCGCTACGTGGTGGGCCTCCTCTACGCGCCGATGCTGCTGGCCCCTCTCGTGTGGCTTCGTGGTCGCGACGACGGCTTGGCGATGGTGCTCTACCTGCTCGCCGTCACCTGGCTGGGTGACACGGGCGCCTACTTCGCGGGACGTTTCTTCGGCCGCACGAAGCTCTTCGAGCGGGTGTCGCCCAAGAAGACGCTGGAGGGCGGGCTCGGGGGCCTCGCAATCAGCGCGCTCGGGGGCACGCTGATCGCCCGCCAGGCCGGGCTCCCCTTCGGCCTCGCGGAGGCCATCCTCCTGTCGGCTTTGCTCGATGTCGCCGGCGTGGTGGGCGACCTCGCGGAGAGCCTGCTGAAGCGGGCCTGGGGCGTGAAAGACTCCGGGTGGATCATGCCGGGACACGGCGGCATCCTCGATCGCGTCGACTCGCTGCTTTTTACCGCGCCGCTGCTCTGGGCGTGGCTCCTCATGCGCCCGTGACCATCCTCTACGCCGTTGCCGCCGTCCTGCTCATCGGGGCGCTGATCCTGGTGCATGAACTGGGCCACTACGTGGTGGGCCGGATCTTCGGCGTGGGCGTGAAGGTGTTCTCGATCGGCTTTGGGCCGCGCTTGTTCGGCATCAAGCGCGGCCAGACGGACTACCGCCTGAGCGCGATTCCCTTCGGCGGCTACGTGCGCTGGGTGGGTTCCGACCCCTTCGCCGACGGTGGAGGCGACGACGACGAGTGGATCGACGCCAAGGGCAGCTTCATCCACAAGCCGGCCTGGCAACGATTGCTGGTGGTGCTGGCTGGCCCGGTCACCAACCTCGTGTTGCCGGTCGTGGTCTTCACTGCGCTCATGTTCGCCGGGGAGCCGCAGCCGATCGCCGATGTTGGTCGCGTGGAAAGGGAGGCCGCGGCGTGGAACGCGGGGTTGCGGCCGGGCGATCGCATCGTCGAGGTCAACGGCCAGCCGGTGCTCACCTGGGT
>VGRE01000390.1 GCA_016875435.1 Deltaproteobacteria bacterium
CACCACGCTCGGGCGTCGGGGCAACAATCCCTTCTGCTACCACCGCGCCGCCACCCTCAAGAAGCGGGGCCGTCGCGAGCGGCTGGTGCGCGTGGAGGCGGCGGCGGGAGAGCCCTACGACTTTGGACGATTCGAAATCATTGAGGAAGACTGGATTTAGTTTCCGGAGTCTCGGTGGACGCTGGTTCTTCCTCGCCCTCTTCCTCGGCCCAGTCGGTGATGCCCGCGCTGTAGTCGCTCTGTCCCCCGTCGGGGCACCCGCCCGAGGCCAGCCCGATCCCGAGGAGCACCGCCGCCATCGTCGGCTTGCGCGCGGCGCAGGGGTGGCGATGCCCGCAGTGCGGGCAGGCGCATGTTCCCTCGTAGACGAGCGAGGCGCAGGCCGAGCAGGGAACCAGGGTACGGGGCATGGGCGGATGGTACTACATCCGAGTTCCATGATCCTCGCCTTCCACAAGCCCTACGGCGTGCTCTGCCAGTTCACCCGCAAGGAGCCCGGCCAGCGCACGCTCGCTGATTTCGGCTTCCCGCCGGGGGTGTACCCGGTGGGCCGGCTCGACCAGGACTCCGAGGGGCTGCTCCTGCTCGCCGACGAGCCGGGTTTCAACAACCGCCTGCTCGATCCGGGCACGGCCCACCCGCGGACCTACCTCGCCCAGGTCGACGGCGTGCCCACGCCCGCCGCGCTCGATCGGCTGCGTCGCGGCGGGCTCGACATCCAGGGTCACCGCACGCGACCTTGCCGGGTTCGCCTTCCCGATCCGCAGCCGGAGCTTCCTCCGCGCGACCCGCCGATCCGCTTCCGCAAGTCGATCCCCACCACGTGGATCGAGCTGACCCTCACCGAGGGCAAGAACCGGCAGGTGCGCCGGATGACGGCGGCCGTCGGGTTTCCGACGCTGCGGCTGGTGCGCGTGGCCATCGGCAAGCTCGACGGCGAGGGGCTCGCCGAGGGCGCCTGGCGACGGTTGACGGCCGAGGATCTCGCGCGCGTGTGGGCGCGCTGAGGGATCACTCGCCCGCGGGTCGGTTGCGCCACCGCAGGAGCAAGAACTTCACCCGTCGTTCGTCGCCTCTCGCCACGCCGTAGCAGGCCTCCGGGCGCGCCCCGGGCAGCGCCGACACCGCGAAAGACGGCGGCAGCTTGGCCCACACCTCGGGGAAGCGTCCCGACACCGCGAGGAGCGGCGCGAGCATCGGCAGCGACTGGGTGCTGCTGTGCTGTCGCGACCAGTCGACGCCCCAGGGCGGGTCGATGAACAGGATCTCGCCCTCGACCCGCGGCAAGATCGCCCGCGCATCGCCGTGGTGGAACTCGATCCGGTCGGCCACGCCGTACAGGCGGGCATTGTGGCGCGCGTCGGCGAGGCGCGAAGCGTCTTGCTCGATCGCCACCACCCGGCAGCCCGCCCGGGCGAAGCCGATGCTGTTGCCGCCTGCGCCGCAGCCCGCGTCGACCACGAGGCGCCCCTCGGCCCGCTGGCCGAGCGCGAGCGCCAGCGCCTCGGGGGTGAGCGAGTAGCGACCTTCCTCGTCGAGGCGGGCGCCGGGACGGGTGAAGCCGGGACTCGTGTCGCGACGGCGCCGGGCATCGGTGGTCCGGGCGGCGCGGACGGCGGCGCGCGGCAGTGGCGGCGTGAAGCTCACCTCCAGCGTGCTGCCGCCGAGGCCGATGCCCCGCAGCCGCGCGTCGAGATCGGCGGCGGCGAAAGTGCTCAGCGTCGCGCGCGCGCTCCGCGCCTCGATGGCCCATTCGCCGGGCCCGAGCAGGCGAAGCGGCTCGCACCACGGTGGCAAGCCGCGCACCCAGGCGAGGTGGGTCATCCTCGCCTAGAAGTAGTACCGCCCGCCGAGGCCCCCGCGGGGCGCCAGGAGGCAGAAGCTCGAGTTGCCGCTGGTGCAGTACTCCGCGGGGAAAACGCCCATCCCGATGTGGATGAAGGCCTCGCAGGGCGTGTCGTGGAGCTTCAGGTCGAGGCCCACGCCGGCGCCTACCCCGAAACGACCCGTCGTCACGCCGGGCAGCAGGTAGAGCCCGGTGTCGATGCCGGCCAGCCAGAACAGGTCGAAGCGGCCGAAGGGCTCGTCGCGCAGCGTGAAGATGTCCATCTCGAAGTCGACGCGCAGCTGCTGGAGCTTGCCGAAGTTGCCGAGGCCCGCGCTCACGCCCATGCTCGGCGAGAGGAAGTACTTGCCCGAGAGGCCGAGCGCGCCGTTGCCACTCTCGAGCCCCGCGCCGATCTTGCGCTCGGTGCCGATCTCGGTGGCGTGGGCGAGGGAGGCAAGGAGCGCGAGGGTCAGCATCGTTTCACCGTCCCCCGCGCTTAGCGCGGCGACCGCCGGGCCGCCTTTCCGAGGGAGGCGCCTGCGTTAGTAGGCGCGACCAACTTTTTCCTGCTAGAGGTCCAACCCGTGCGCGATCTCGCCGTCGCCGCGGCCGCCTTCACCGTTCTCGCCGGCTGCTCCTACAAGAACCACCTGGCCCCGCCCTTCGGCCCGAGCGGCTCCCGCTTCGCCAGCGTCGACTACACCGTGCTCGGCGAGACGAGCGCCGAGGCCTGCGGCACCTACGTGTTCGGCATCGACTTCGGCCACCTCTTCGTCGACAAGGCCGGCGCCTCCGGCGACGGCGCGGCCGACCCCATCAGCGCGCTCCTCGGCGTGGTCGGCGCGCTCATGGGCGGCAACCCCGAGGAGGCCCGCGCCCTCTACGAGGCCCTCGACAAGATGCCCGAGGCCACGCACCTCGCGGCGCATCGAACGCACGTGACTTCAGACGGTCTGACGCTCGGGAAGTTCGGCCCACCCATCTTCGGCGAGCGCTGCGCCACCATCGTGGCGCACGGCGTGAAGATGGGCAAGGGCCCCGTCCCCAACGCGAACTAGAGCAATTCCTGCAACACCGCCGTGGCGTAGCTGCCCGGCGGGAGCGACACGCGGAGGACGAACCCGTCTTCCGCGTGTTCGATTTTTGCCTCTTCGAGGGTAATCCACAGCGGACGCCGGCTGCCGGGGATCACGTGGGCCACGCGGTCGAGCGCGCCGTCCGGGAGGCCCTCCTCTCGGAGGATGCCCTCCTCCAGGGCGAGCGCGGCGGCGCGGGGCCAGCGCATGCGGGCCCCGAAGAGCGGCCCGGTGACGACGCCGTTCTCCACGAGGTCGCCCTCGAGCGCGGTGGCGCCGCGATGGTCGAGCACGCGGTTGAAACACGACGCCTGCCAGGCCGAGAGCGCGAAGCGGGAGCGCACCGGGTCGACGCGGCGCTCTCGCCCGAGCAGGATGCGCCGACCGGCCTCGGGCGCGCCGTGG
>VGRE01000391.1 GCA_016875435.1 Deltaproteobacteria bacterium
CGGCGTGGTGGAGCTTCGCGGGCTGGCCCAGCGGCTGAAGCGCTGAGCCTCGCGCCCACTCGTCAGCCGCCGATGGTCACCGTGTAGACGCGGTCGTCAACCTGTCGCGACGCGGCACGCCGAACCGCGTCTTCCGTGGCAGGCGTCACTTGCGCGATCGCGATGCCGCCACCGCCCGCGCCGGCGAGCTTCGCCCCCTCGGCGCCGGCCGCTTCCATCGCCCGGCACAGCTCGTCGAGTTCCCGCGTCGACACGCCAATGCGGCGGAGCAGCCAGTGCGCCTCGTGAAGGAAGGGGCCCACGGGGTGGCCGAGGGCCAGCCGGGCGGCCACCATCTCGGTGAGGGCGCCGAGGCGCAGGAGCTCGGCCTCCGGCTTTCGCGCCTTGACCAGGTCGACCATCGCGGCGGTGTCGCCGGGCGTGCCGGTGTTGGCCACCACGAGCCGGATGGGCGCCGCCAACCGCAATGGGACGGCGCGCTCGCCGCGCCGAAAGATGACCGGGCAGCCGAGGGCGCTCACGGTGTGGTCGAGGCCGGAGGGATTGCCGTGGAACACCCGCTCGATGGCCATCCCGCGCTCGAAGCACTCCTCGAACGACGCCGTCCGTCCCTCGCGACGCGCGGCCGCGCGCACGGCCGCCACCGCGAGCGCGGCGGATGAGCCCATGCCGCAACCGGTCGGCAGCTCGCTGGAGATCGACACGCCCACCCCCTCCGCCGGGATGATCGTCGCGAGCGCATCGCCCAGCCGCGCGTCCCAGATGTCGGTGTCCTCGACCTCGCTCCGCCCGGGCCGGTCGTGGAGGCTCACCGTGGTGAAGAGGTCGACCGACGCGGCAATCGCCCGGTAGCCATACACCACGGCGTGCTCGCCCACGAGGATGACCTTGCCGGGGGCGCGCCCCTCGTGCGAGGCCAGCGCCAGCGGGGGGGGCATCGCCCACGACACGGCCGGGTCGCGGGGGAAGCGCACAGGGGGTCGTCGGTCGGCGCCGCTCACGCCCGCAGCGCCTCGATCACCCGGCGCGCGTGCTCGACCGTGAAGTCGCGCCGCGCGCAGAGCGCGCTCACCACCGCGCCGAGCTCCGAGGGGGTGGCGCCCGCGCCGATGGCCACGGAGCGCGCGTGCATCCGCATGTGCCCGTGCTGGATGCCCTCGGTGGCCAGGGCGCGCAGCGCGCCGAGGTTCTGGACCAGGCCCACGGCGGCCATGAGCATCGACAGGTCGCGCGCGCCGCGCACGCCGGCGAGTCGCAAGTTCGCCTGCGCGGTGGGGTGGACGCGGATCGCGCCCGACACCGTGCCCACCTGCATGGGGACGGCAATCTCGCCTCGCAGCGAATCGCTCTCAGCGTGGTAGCGCCATGTCGTGAGCGGCCGGTACTGCCCGGTCCGCGCGGCGTAGGCGTGGGCGCCGGCCTCGATGGCGCGCCAGTCGTTGCCGGTGGCGAGCGCCACCGCGTCGATCCCGTTCATCACGCCCTTGTTGTGGGTGGTGGCGCGGTAGGGGTCGGCGTAGGCGAAGCGCCAGGCGGCGGCGATGCCCTCGGCCACGTCGCCGCCATCGAGATCGTCTTGTGAGAGCTTCGCGGTCGGAACCTCGACGCGAGCGCGGGCCACGCGCCGGTCGGCGAGGTTGGAGAGGATGCGCAGGCCCGCCTCGCCGCCGGTGACGCCCGCGATCTCGGGCGCCAGCCGCTCGGCGATGGTGTTGACCATGTTGGCGCCCATCGCGTCGACGCAGTCGAGGAAGAAGTGGAGGACCAGCATCGGCTCGGGGTCGAAGCCCGGCTCGTCGTAGAGGATCTCGCGCACCTCCATGCCGCGCAGCCCGCCGCCTAGGGTGACTAGCTGCGGGTGCACCCCCGCCGCGATCTCGGCCAGCCTGGGCAGATCGGCGCGGAGGGCCTCGGCGGCGCCGTCGCGACATCGCGTGAGCTGCACCTGCCCGATCATCACGCTGTCGTCGCACTCGGCGACGATCCCGACCGGCTCGCGAGTCAGCCGGGCCATGTTCGACACGGCCGCCACCACGCTCGGCTCCTCGACCACCATCGGCACGAGGCGGTCCTCGCCGTTGAGCCGCAGGTTGACGGCCACGCCGTTGGGGAGGGTGAAGAGGCCCACCACGTTCTCGATCATCGCGTCGGCGACCGGCAGCGACAGGCCGCCTTCGCCGGTAAGGGCGTGCCCCGCCTCGGCGGGCAGGCCCGCGTGGTCCAGGGCGGCGGCGCGTCGTTCGGCGACGGGGAGGCGAAAGAACCCAGGAATACGCGAGGACGTCACGGGGGGTCATCTAACGCGGCGCGCGATACGTCCCTGGGATGAGCGTCCTCCTCTTCCTGGTGGGCCCCGCGTGGGCGGGCGACTTGCTGATCGTCGGGGCCTCCTACGTCGACCGAAACGACGTGGAGGTCATGCTTGAAGCCTTGCTCGACGAGGGCAGCGGTCGCGACCGCACAGTCACTGCGCTGTGCGAGGCCGGCATGACCTGGGCCGAGCACGTGGCCCGCGTCGGCACCGACGAGACCTGGACCACCACCCTGCGCGACACGGCGTGGACGGGCGCCTTCCTCCACGAGTTCGCCGACGTGGCCGACCAGCCGGTCGACAGCGAGAAGTTCCTCGAGAGCCTCGCCGCCGGGCAGCAGCTTGCCGCCTATCTGGGCGGCAACGGCGCCGCGATCTACGTGTGGCTCACCTGGGGCGACCGAACCGGCGGCCCCCACTACGACGACTACACCGGCATGCAAGACGCGCTCAAGACGGGCGCCGAGACTTACGCGGCCACCTTCAATGCCGACGGCTACCCCACCTACGTGGCGCCGATCGGCGAGGCGTTCCGCTACTTCCACGACAGCGAGGCCGACCCGCTCGCCGCCGACACCCTCTTCACCGCGCTCTATACCTCCGACAACCAGCACCCCACTCCCGCCGGCTCCTACCTCGCCGCGCTGGTGATGTACTCCACGCTGGTGGGCGAGTCGCCCGCTGGGCTCTCGGCCCCCGCCAACGTTTCCGCCGCCATCTCGCCGGAAGATGTGTCGCGACTCCAAGATGCCGCCTGGACCGCCATCGAGCAGACCGCTGCCGAGGGCTACGCCTACCCCTGGCAGGGGGGAGGGGACACTGGCGACACCGGCACGCCCGACACGGGCAACGGCGACGACAGCGGCCAAGGTGACACCGCCGGCGACGCGAACGACAGCGCGAGCCCCGATACCGGCGCCCCCGGC
>VGRE01000392.1 GCA_016875435.1 Deltaproteobacteria bacterium
CTGGCGCCGACCAGCCCGCGGCGCCGCCGGGGGTGCCCGCGCCCCCGGCCGGATCGACCGCGGCCGAGCTCACCGAGCGGGGTCACGCCCTCTACGAGACCGGCCGCATCAACGAGGCGCGAGTGGCCTACCAGCAGGCGCTGCTGCTCGACCCGGGCTGCCAGATCTGCGCCGTGCGCGTGGAGCGGCTGCAGGCGGAGATCGCGGAGAAGGCCCAGGCGCAGCTCGACGCGGGCATGCGCTACTGGGACAGCATGCAGCTGCAGCAAGCGATTGCCGCGTGGGAGACGGTGATCCTCCTGGTGCCCGACCCGGCCGACCCCATGAACCAGCGCGCCCTGGAGTCGCTCACGCGCGCCCGCAGCGGGCAGGCGGGGGGCGCCGCCGCGCGCACGCCGTGACTGACCTCGAACTCCACATCATCCAGCCGGGCCAGCCCGACCGCCGCTTGCCGCTCGAGCCCGGCATCTTGCAGATCGGCCGGTCGGAAGACAACGACGTGGTGCTTGCCGATCTCGGCGTGTCCCGTCGCCACGCGCGCCTGGAGGTGACCCCGGAGGGGGTGGTCGTGGAAGACCTGGGCAGCGGCAACGGCACCGTGTTCCGCGGCAAGCGCGTCACGCGGCAGGTGGTGGGTGCGGGCGACGAACTGAGCATACCCCCCTTCGTTCTCCGCCTCGCCCGAAGCACGGTGGGGATCGCGGCGGCGCAGGAGTTTACCGACGGTCGCGACGCGACCATCCCGATCCAGTCGGCGCGCCCCTCGGCCCGCCTGGTCGTGACGAGCGCACACAAGATGGGCAACCGCGAGTTCGCGCTGCCGCCGGCGGGCTGCCTGCGTATCGGCCGCTCCGACAAGAACGAGATCGTGCTGCCAGAGCCGGCGTCGTCGCGGGTGCATGCCGAGGTGATGGACAGCCCCGAGGGCTGGTCCATCCGCGACAACGGGTCGAGCAACGGCACCTTTGTCAACGGCCGCAAGGTCAAGTCCAAGGTGCTCGAAGACGGCGACCGGGTGCGCATCGGCACCGTCGAGCTGCGCTTCGAGGCCGTGGCCGAGGAAAAAAGCGAGGGGACCGAGGCCTACAACGAGGCGATCATCGCCCACCGCGAGGGTGGGCCGCCGCGGCCCGTGGCCTTGCCTCCGCCCCCGCCTCCGCCCCCGGCCACCACGAGTTTCGACGCGGCGGCCGCGCCCCCGCCGGCACCGGTGCGCCAGGAGTCGGTCCACCGCGCCGCGCCCCCTCCGGCCTATGCGCCGGCCCACGCCGCCGAGGAGATCCAGATCGACCCGGCCCGCGCCAAGGCCCGCCGGGCGCCAAGGACCGCGCGCATGGCCGGCGGTTTCTTCTCCCGCCCGATCAACCAGATCTCCATCGGCGTGCTCGCGGTCTCGGCGGTGCTCATCTGCGGCAAGCTCGGCAGCTCAGCGGTTTCCTACGCCGTGCAGTCGATGGTCGCGATCAGGTCTGCGGCAACGACCGGGGAGCCGCGTTCCCCGGCCACCGCGGATCCCGCCAGCCCCGGCGAGCCGCCGCCCGCGAGCGCGCTCGACGCCACCAGTCGCGCGATGGTCGAGGCCGGCATGGCCGAGGGCATGCAGCGCTTCGCCGAGGGCATGTACATCGATGCGGCGGCTGCCTTCTACCGCGTGCTCCGGGTCGACCCGCGCAACCCCTACGCCCGGTGGATGGGCTTCGTCGCCTGCGAGTTCATCACTCTCGGCGAGGTGCGCGCGGCCCTGGTGTCGCGCACCACCAGCGAGGCTGCCCGGGCCGAGGCCGAGGCATTGGCGCTGGCTGCCGTCGAACAGGCGATCGCGGGCAGCATCCCCAGCGCCGACGCTCAGGCTCTGCTCGCCACCGCGCTTACCCTGTCGCCGGGCGACCCGGAGCTGGTCGACGCGCGGGCGCGGTTGTCGACTCGGCAGGCCGCGGTGGCCAGGGCGGCGACCACCCAGAAGGCGGAAGCCATGGCCCGCTCCCTCGACGCGATGCTCGCCCAGGGACAGTCGGAGTTCGAGCGAGGCAAGTACAGCCAGGCCGTCAAGAGCTTCGAGGCCGTGCGGGCCGCCGACCTCTCGCGATCCACGCCCCAGTACTACCAGGCCGAGGAGGGCGTCCGTGCCGCCAAGGACCGGATGAAAGCCGAGTCGAAGGCCGCCTGGTCGGAGGCCAATGCCGCGATGAATGGCGGCGACTGGGTGACCGCCCGGGAACGGCTGGAGCAGGTGCTTCGCATCGACCCCTACAACGAGAGCGCCAGCGTCAAGCTCGTCGAGGTGCGCAAGCGGCTGCGCGCCGAGGCGAGCGAGATCTACAAGGAGGCCCGGGTGCTGGAGGACATCCAGCAGGCCGAAAAGGCCATCGCCCTCTACCAGAAAGTCATCCGCTACGTCGACGATGAGAACGACTCGCTCTCGCGCAAGGCGAAAGACCGGATGGACGCGCTCTTGCGGTGATCGCCCTCCTCCTCGGATGCGCCACGATGCCACTGCCCGCGCTGCCGGAACTCGAGGAGGCGCCGGCTCGCGAGCCGCCCGTCGCCCCGGGGAAGGATGCCGACGTGCTGTGGGCGGGCGTGATCGACGACGACCCCGCCGTGCAGGCGCTCGCGCTCGCCGCGATCCTCGCGCGGGTGGAGATCGAGGCGGCGGCGGCCTTCGCGCTGGCGGCGCGCACCTCGCCGCACGAGGCGGTGCGGATGGCGGTGGTCACGGGACTGCGCGCTCGCCTTCCCGCCTTGCCTGCGGCCGAGTCGCTCCAGCGGGTGGTGGCGAGTGACCTCGACCCGGCGGTTCGCTCGGCGGCGGCACTGGCACTCGTCGACGCGGGCTTCGCGCACGCGGAGGTGGGGACTGAGGAGCGGGCGATCGGCGTGCTCGCGTCGGCGGCCAGTCGCGGGTCGATCGTGGCCATCAATCGCCTCGGCGAGGTGCTCCAGGACAGCACCCTCCCGCTCGATCCGCCCTCGCTCCTGGCGCTCTCGGTGGTGGGCGATCGTCTCGACCGCGACGTGCTCGATCACCAGGAAGACATGGCCGTGCCGTACCTCCAGTGCGCGGCGTGGGTGGGCGGCCAGCGGGGCGGTCTCGGTCGAGCGCTCCGCCATGCCCGGAAGCTCGGGGACGACGCGGTCGACGCGTGGGCCGCGTGCCCAGGCGAGCGCGCTTCCAGCGTGTTGCGGGCGCTCCC
>VGRE01000393.1 GCA_016875435.1 Deltaproteobacteria bacterium
GCCCGCTGGTCGGTGGTCGCCACCGGCTGGATCGACGACATCTCCCCGTCCCAGGGCAGCTTCGAGGCCTGGGGCAACCTCGTGTTCCGGCGGCAGGACGACTCGCGAAACCTGCTCGTGACGGGCCTGTCGCACGACGCGCGCGACCTGGTCTCCGGGAGCGTGGGCTACCTCCACTACTTCGGGCCCCTGGTCAACCGGCGTGCCCGGCAGCACCGGGTGTACCTGCTGGCCGGGCCCACGCTCTTCGACCCGGCGTACCAAGACGTCGCGACCGGGCGGGTGGCCATGGAGGGCAACCTCGTGTACGCCTGGGACACGCGGGTGACCGACATCTACGCCACCGAGGGACAGCGCCTCGCCTTCGCTCTCGGCGGCGGCTCGGTGCTCGACGGCGACGACACGTGGCTGAGTGCCAGCGCCACCGCGCTGGGGCTGTTGGCCCTGCACCCGCGCCACGTGCTGGCGGGACGGCTGAAGGTTGGCTGGTCGTCGAGCGAGGTGGCCCATCGCCTCTTGTCGCTCGGGGGCGCCGACGCGCTGCGCAGCCTCGGCGAGGGCGAGGGGCTCGGCAACGAGCGCGCCCTCGCCACGCTCGAGTACCGCTGGGCGCCGCTGCGCGACGCGTCGGTGCCGCTGGGGCTGGCGTGGCTGTCTCAGGTGCAGCTGGTGCCGGGTCTCGAGGCCGGCGTCACGCGCGCCCGCGGGGAGACCGTCGCCAGCGGGCTGGGCACCACCCTCGGACTGTACGCCGCAGCCGACGTGTTCGGGGCTCGCCCCACCCTCGTCGGCGCCGTCGGCGCGACCCCCCTTTGGCAGCAGGCCGTGCCACCGAGCGGCCCGCAAGTATACGTTTCCTTCGACCACGCGTTCTGAACCGGAGTCCCGCCCATGCTCGCGTTCTTCGCCCTCCTCGGTTGCGCCGAGATCGAAAAGCTCTTCGACCCGGAAACCTACGGCGCGCACACCTGCGACGAGTACTGCGAGGAGGTGGTGGCCAAGACCGACGAGTGCGCCGCGGAAGAGTGCGCGAACAACCCAGAGTGTGGCGAGTACAGCGAGGAAGACCTCTCCGCGTACGCCGCCGAGGGTCGCGACGACTGGGAAGGCGCGTCCAAGCAGGACATGGTCGACTCCTGCAACGACGACCTCCGTAGCGCCGACAAGTCCGACAGCGAGTGCCAGGCGGAGACCGCCTTGCTCAACAACCTGAGCTGCGACGACGTTCTCTCGCTGCTGGGGGAGATCCGCAGCGCGGGGGAGTAGGAGCGAGGAGGGAGGGGAGAGACGCGCTCGCCCGCTGGGTGGCGCCGGGAGGTCGCCTCCGAGGAGGGCGATCGCGCGACGGCGAGCACCGAGCGAGCGCCGTGCTCGTTGCGTCCTGAGAATGAAAATGATAACCGCTCTCAACATGAGGACGAACCCATCCACCGACCTTCCCTGCGAGTGCGGCGCCTTGCTTGCCCGCCGGGCGGATGACGGCGTGAAGATCCGCTGCACGTCGCTGTGGCCGGGGCCCGCGCGACCAGAGCCCGAACTTCGAATCCGACAAAGGACCAGTCCATGAGCCTCTTCGCCCTCCTCCTGCTCGCGTGCCCCGCGGAGAACACGGACTCCGCCGAGGTTACCGACACCGGCAACGACAACGACAACGACAACGACACCGGCAGCACCGGCGATGGCTACGCTTTCACCAGTCGCGACGGCAGCGGCCAGAGCGCCGTGGCTTACGACGGGCAGGTGATGCGACAGCTGCTCATCGTCGACATGACGCGCCACCTGTCGGCGCTCACCGGGCGCATCGATGGCGGCTGGTTCCCCGTCGACGGCGAGGTGGCCGAGGAGCTCGACTTCTACTTCAGCTTCGACAGCGAGACCTCCGGCGAGGTGCCCTTCCTCTACTCCAGCGACCCCGCGCCCCTGCAGGCGATCTACGGCGACGTCTCCAGCGGCAAGGACCTCGTCGGCAAGATCGCCGGTAACGACGCCACCGGGCAGCACGAGGACTGGACGACGGCGTTCGAAGGGTGGCCCCACGCCGACGTCACCACCCCCGAGAGTCTCGTGCGACTGTGGATGGCACAGGTCGACGACGCCGCCGTCGCACGTAGCAACGGCGACATCCCCCTCGACCCCAACGGCGAGCCCGTCGCGGCGGTCTACCTCACCGCCGAGGGCCAGGACCTCCAGCAGCTCCTCCAGAAGTTCCTCGGCGGCGCCGTGGCCTTCTCCCAGGGCGCGGACGACTACCTCGACGACGACGTCGAGGGGAGCGGGCTGCTGAGCGACCACGCGGCCCTCGCCGAGGGCAAGAGCTACACCAACCTCGAGCACGCCTGGGACGAGGGCTTCGGCTACTTCGGTGCCAGTCGCGACTACTGCTCGGGTGACGACGCCCTCATCGCGAGCCCAGGCTACACGGACACCTACCCCGCCGACGGCGCCATCGACCTGCTCACCGAGGTCTGCTGGGGCCACTCCACCAACGCCGCCAAGCGCGACGCGGGCGCGAGCACCGAGGCGCCGACCGACTTCACCGCGGCCGCCTGGGAGGGCTTCCACGAGGGGCGTTCCCTGCTCGCGTCCACCAGCACGAGCCTCACCGCGGAGGAGCTGGCCACCCTCCAGGGCCACCGCGACCAGGCGCTCTCGGCCTGGGAAGCCGCCATCGCCGCCAGCGTCGTGCACTACATCAACGCGACGATCCAGAACCAGGCGCTGTTCGGCACCACCGACTACGACTTCGCCAGCCACGCGAAAGAGTGGAGCGAGATGAAGGGCTTCGCGCTGTCGTTCCAGTTCAATCCCCGCTCGCCCTTGTCCGACGAGGAATTCGTCGAGCTGCACGACCTGCTCGGCACCGCGCCCGTCCTCCCCAACGCCGGGGAAGCCGCGGCCGAGGCCTACGCGCAGGACTTGCTCGACGCGCGCAGGCTCATCGGCGATGCCTATGGCTTCGACGACGCCAACCTCGGCGCGGCGGACGGCACCGGTGGCTGGTAAGCGCGCGGGCCGACTTGTCCTCCCCGTGCTGCTCGTCGGGGCGGTCACCAAGTCGGCCTGCGACCCGGAGCCCGCGGGCGAGGGCGTCGTCGCGGACGCGCTCCAGGCCCTCCTGGCGCAGGTGGGCCCCGGGGTCGTCCACCCCACGCTGGCCGGCGC
>VGRE01000394.1 GCA_016875435.1 Deltaproteobacteria bacterium
CGTCGCTCCGGTCGAGGTTGCCCCCGAGGGGCGGCTCGGTGCGGTCGCGGCGCCGGCGCCGCGTCGGGCTCGCCCGGCGATGGAGTCCACGCTGATCGACATGGCCTCCGACGCCCCGCCCGCGGGCGCGGCGCCGAACTGGGCTCAGCGCGCCGAGGGGCGCCCGATGGTTCGCTCGGCCCAGGGCCTGTTCGACTCCCTCGCCCGCGCCACCACCGCCGAGCAGGTGGTGGCCGTCATTGCCCAGCGCGCCGGCGGCTTCGCCGGGTCGGTGCCGCTCACCGAGCCGATGCGCGAGGTGGTGGAGCAGATTCGCCAGGAGATCTCGGCCCCGGCCGAGATCGCGGAGCCGGTGGTTCTCGCCACTCGCGCGCCCGAGGTCGAGGCGCCCCGCGCCACGGTGCTCCGCGGAACGCGGGTGGAGCCGGTACGCGGCAGCGCCCGCACCAGCCGCGGCAACGTCCGCCCCGTGCGTTCCTCCGCCGTGGTGAGGGGCCCAGGGGGCGGCGACGATCGCATCAGCAAGCTGGTCAAGCGCCTCACCGACCTCATCCACCTCGCGGAAGACCAGCGCCGCCTCTCCGAGGCTCAGAGCCAGGTCCGCATGGCGGAAGACACGGCGGCGGCCCGCGCCGAGGGCTCGGCGCCCCTGGGGCAGTCGTCGGCGGGCGGCGTGAAGCTCGACATCGAAAGGTTTGCGCGCGAAGTTCTCGAAGTCGTGAACCGTGAACTTGAACTCCGTCGTGAGCGACGGATGGAGGACTCCGATGAGTCAGGCTGGTGGTAGCGCCTCTAAGGCGATGTTCAAGTCTCTTGACGACGGTGTCACGTTCACCGTCCAGTACAACCCGAAGGAATTCCGGGTGGAGAAGTCGCTGACCTGGGAGGAAGCCAAGACCCAGGGCCAGTCGACCAACCCCATCCAGTTCCAGAAAGGCGCGCCGATGACGGCCTCGTTCGATCTCGTCTTCGACACGACCGCCGACACCCCGCCGAAGAACGTGCAGCAGGTGTGGGTCGACGCGCTCCTGGCGCTCACCAACGCCGACGTCAAGCCGGCGCAGGGCGAGCCCGAGGAGCTCAAGAAGCAGCGCCCGCGCTCGCTCCTCTTCACCTGGGGCACCTTCTCGATGAAGTGCGTCATCGAGAGCGTGAACGTCACCTACCTGATGTTCGCGTCGACGGGCGAGGCGGTGCGGGCCCGCTGCTCGGTGAAGCTCAAGGAGTGGCAGACCGCCACCTTCGCGGGGGCCGGCTCCTCGAGCACGTGGGACAGCGAGAAGATCAAGCTGGTCGACGTCAAGGGCGGGCAGACCGTGTCGCAGGTGGCCTCCGCCAACGGCTCCGACATGCGGACCGTCGCCTCGGCCAACGGGATCACCGACCCCCTCGCCGACCTCACGGGGCAGGTGCTCAGCATCCCGGCGAGCGCGGCCTCCTCCGCCATCAGTGCCGCCGCCAAGGCCGTCACCAGTGGCAACGCGTCCAGCGCTGGGAAGGCGGCCGCCAGCGCCGCCCAGTCCAGCGCCACGTCGGCAGTCACCGGCGCGGCCAGCAAGGCCGCGTCCGACGCGCTCAAGAAGCTTTTCTGATCGGAGGGCAGCATGTCCGCCTCGACCCACCGCAGCAGCACCAGCTACCAGGTCGTCCTGGGCGGGCAGACCTTCACCCAGCCCGAGAACGACGGCGTCGAGTCCATCGTCGTGGAAGACCACGTCGACATGGTCGAGGCGCTCACGCTCCGCCTCGCCGGTAGCGAGGGCACGCCCAAGTTCGAAGCCGAGATCGGCCAGGCCGTCGAGGTGAAGATGGGCGAGGGCGGTCGCCAGCTCTTCAAGGGCGAAGTGATCGCCATGGAACCCTCGTGGTCGGTCGATGGCATGGTGACCATGACCATCCGCGCCCTCGACCATGCGCACCGCCTGGCGCGTGGGCGCAAGACTCGCTTCTTCAACCAGAAGAAAGACAGCGACGTGGCCTCGACCGTGGGCAGCGAGTGCGAGCTGTCGGTGACGGCCGACCCCACCACCGAGACCCACGATTACATCCTGCAACGCAACGAGTCCAACCTGGCTTTTCTCAAGAGGCTCGCCGCGCGCAACAACTTCCAGGTGACCGTGGACGAGGGCACGCTGTACTTCAAGAAGGCAAGCTTCTCCACGAGCCCCACGAAGATCACCATGGGCAGCAACCTCCGCTCGCTGCGCATGAACTTCAACAGCCAGGACCAGGCCACGAAGGTGGTTGTGCGTGGCTGGGACATCCGCACCAAGAAGGAGATCGTCGGCACCGCAACGCACTCCGACGTCGAGACCATCGGTGGCGGCACCGTGGGCGCGAGCGTCTCGAACTCCAAGTTCGGGGAGCAGATCGCCTACATCACCGACGTGCCGGTGGGCTCGCAGGCCATGGCCAACGAGGTGGCCAAGGCCGAGATGAACCGCCTCGCGCGGCAGTTCGCGCGCGGTTCTTGCGTGATCGACGGGAACGACCAGCTCTACGCGGGCGCCCTCGTGGAGTTCGAGGGCCTCCAGATGCCTCACAACGGCAAGTACTACATCATCAGCA
Organism: Deltaproteobacteria bacterium; assembly: GCA_016875435.1. Taxonomy (GTDB): domain Bacteria; phylum Myxococcota_A; class UBA796; order UBA796; family SXON01; genus SXON01. Next base: position 2,569 of record VGRE01000394.1, read on the forward strand.
CCCGCCACGTGATCACCGCGGAGACCGGCTACACCACCGAGGTCACCTTCTGCGGGAACACGCTCGGCACCTGAGCTAGGATTGCCCGATGCGCATCAACCCCAAGGAGCTCCTCGGCCGCGGGTGGAACTTTCCCTTTGGCTTCGACTCGGTGCAGGGCGGCGTGGCCTACTCGGAGTACGAGGAGAATATCCGGCAGAACATCACGATCATCCTTGGCACGCGCCCGGGTGAGCGGCAGATGGTGCCTGCCTTCGGCTGTCGCATCCACGAGCTGATGTTCGCGCCCAACACCCGCGCCACGGCGGCGATGGTCGCGCACCACGTGGAGGAAGCGCTCGCCATGTGGGAACGCCGCATCAAGGTGCTGAAGGTCGAGTCCCAGCCCGAGACCAGCGGCGCGATCCGCGTCGACATCGAGTACAAGATCGTCGCCACCGACCAGGTGCAGAACCTGTCCCTGGCGCTAGCCGGGCGCTAGCCGGGCGCGCCAGCGGATCGCCTCGCCGGTGGCGTCGAGCCCCCACGCGATCGCGTCGCGCACCCGCTCGTTGGTGCGCCGCACCTTGAGGGCGAG
>VGRE01000395.1 GCA_016875435.1 Deltaproteobacteria bacterium
ACCATGCCCGAGGTGGCGCGGGCCTACAGCGCCTTCGCGACCGGCGGGCGCAAGGTCGACCCGCACTACATCGACCGGGTGCTCGACCGCGACGGCCAGGTACTTGAGCAGTACACGCCGCCGGCCGAGTGGCCCCAGGTGCTCGACCCGGCAGTGGCCGACATCACGCACTGGCTGCTCGTCGAGGTGGCCACCGCAGGCACCGCGGCGAAGTCAACCCAGCTCGGGCTCCCCGTGGCCGGAAAGACGGGCACCACCAACGAGAATCGTGACGCCTGGTTCGTCGGCTACTCGCCGAGCGTGCTCACCGCCGTGTGGGTGGGCTACGACCAGCCGAAGACGCTCGGTGCCACCGCCACTGGCGGCCACACCGCGCTGCCCATCTGGATGGACTACACCCGCAAGGCGGTGCCCAAGGACCAGGCCGGTCGCTTCTCCGCGCACGGCAACGTGGTGTGGGCGGGGATCGACGAGACCACGGGCCGGCGGATGACCGGCGGCCGCTCGATGCCCTTCCTGCCCGGGACGGTGCCGGGCGGCGAGGTGGCCGAGGCCGGCCAGAAGACGACCGAAGACTTGCTTACCTCGGAGTGGTAGCCTCGATGTTCCTTGCTTTTTTCCTCGGCCCCCTCGTGCTCGGCATGGGCTGTGAGGACGACGCCGAAACGTACACGCTGCACTGCGACCTCGGCACGCCGGTGCTCAACCCGGCCACCGCTGCCCCGGGACAATCGGTCGCCGCCGCGGCGCGCGCCCTCACCACCGTGCAAGACACCGTCGTCCGCGTCGGCGCGACCGAGGCCACCGTCAGCGAGGTACAGCGGCCGGGCTGCGACGACTGCGACCAGTGCCGCACCAAGAGCGAGTGTACCCGTTGCGACGATTGCGACGCCTGCGCCGCAGACTGCGCCGAGTGCGTGGAGAGCGCGGTGTTCGCCGTGCCCATGCTGGCCGACGGGAGCTACGGCGTGACCATCACCAACGTGCATGGCCAGTCGCCGGTCGGCACGCTGCTCGTCGCGCGCAACGCGGGCGACGACACGGGCGACGGCGGCGAGGATAGCGGTTCCGACGACTCCGGCGACTGAACGAGGCCGCGCCGCGCTCTTTTAATGTCAAGCGGAGGGCTAGAACGCACCTAAAAACGAAGGCGCCGCCGGGCCAAGCCCGACGGCGCCGCGCACCGGGACGGGGACAAGCCCGTTCCCGTCGACCGCAGGTCTACTTCGAGACGCGCTCGCGCAGCGTCTTGCCCGCCTTGAAGTATGCATACTTCTTGGCGGAGATGTTGATCTTCTTGCCGTTGGCCGGGTTGGTCCCGGTGCGGGCGGCGCGGCTCTTGCAGCCGAAGGTGCCGAAGCCCGGGATGGTGACCTTCTTGCCCGCGTCCAACTCGTTGGCGATGATGCCCTTGCCCTTGTCGGCGCCGAAGAGGGCATTCAGGACCTCGCCCGCCTTGGTCTGGGACAGGCCGGTGTTCTTGGCGAGCTTCGCGATCATCTCCTTCTTGTTCATTTGCAACTCCTCTGTGGGGTCTGGGGACGGATTGGTTGACCGGTTTCGCAGCAGGCGACCGCGACCCGGCATCGCAGAAGTAGCAAAAACGATCTACATGTGCAAGGGTCGCCACCCCACGATGATGGGCCTAGCGCCTTGGTGACCGACTCATCGAGTCGTTGACGGAGGATCGCAAAATTCAAAGATATGTGTAAAATCAATAACTTATAAACTAAAATTTCCAAGATCGCGCTAGTTACGACCTCCGCGTGGGGTGGTCACGACACCACCTCACGCCGTTGGCTCGTCAAGAGAAGGCACTTTATAGTAATTAACATTACAATACAGGGCCCCAGTACCGAGCCTTGCGAAGAGGGCGACGCCCGGCTACAAGTCGCGGTCCCTCCCTCCCTCGGAGCACCCCCCAGATGCTCGCCCTCGTCCTCCTCGCCGCCACCCCCCTCGCCAAGGCCGGCGGCTTCGGTCTGCTCGGCACCGGCGGCATACACTCCGACCGCCTCTACTACTACCAGGAGAACGCGATCGGGGAGTACACCCAGATGGCGCCGATCGACCAGCTCAATCCCAACGCGGGCGGCGGCTTCGAGCTCATCGTGGGCGACAAGGACTACAAGATCAACGGCATGTTCCGGCTCTACTACGAGCTCGACTGGCCGGTGGTGGCGCCAACCGGCGATTTCACCTACAACCTCCGCACCGCCGAGGGACGCCACGTGGGCGTGCTCGATGTCGGCCTGCAGTTCGGCGTGATCGGCGAGCCGGAGAGCCTCCAGGGCGTGGTCGTCGGCCTCATCGGCGCGGGCTTCCTCACCAGCGACCAGACCGAGTTCGCGCAGGCCCAGACGGGCATCGGCGGCACCTACACCATCGACCGCCACCTGCAGTTCCACGCCGAGATCACCGGCGGCATCCGCTACCGCAAGCGCGTCTTCCCGATGGCAAGTGGAACCGCGGGCGTGCGCTACCTCTTCGACTAGGTCGCTCACTTGCTGCTGCTCCTCGGCTGCGCCTTCTTCGAGTCGCGGCAGGACTGGAGCAGTCAGGTGGCACCGAGCGGGCCCTGCTACGCCTTCGATCTCGCCGACGGCATCGACCGCGACGACACCGCCGAGATGCATGCCATCTACGACTGCCTCGACCGGCAGGGCACCCTCCGCGCGCTCTCCCGGCTCGACGCGGCGATCGACGCTCCGGTGCGCGGAGGACTGGCCGGTCTCCGGGTGCTCGACGCCGCCGATGCGCTGGCGGCGGGGAGCGACGACCTCTCGCTCGCTGGCCTGCTCGATGGCGTCGCGGGCCTTGGCGCCGATCCCGACGACCTGCGCGCCGGAGCCGCGCTGCTCCTCGAACTGGCCTACGCGGCGCCGGCCGGGGAGCTTGGCAGCAGCGTGTCGATCAACAGCAGCAGCGCGCTCGAGGCGGGCCTGCTCGTCCCCCTGAGCGACACCCTCGGGGCGGTGGCCACCGCCGCCCTCGACGACGACCTGGCGCCGCTCGCACCCCTGTCCGACGCGCTCCGCAGCGACGACACCCCCCGCCTCCTCTGGACCCTCGTCCTCCTCCCCGAGGCTCCCGACGAGGGCCTCGCCGCCTTGCTCGCCGACTGGTCGGCCCTCGTC
>VGRE01000396.1 GCA_016875435.1 Deltaproteobacteria bacterium
ACCAGGCCCTCGATGTCCCCGGTCGACGGCGCGCGCGGGAAGAAGTGCAGCGCGTCGTCCCCACCGCGGTCGAACACGCCGTCCAGGTGGACAATGTGAAAGTGCAGGTTCAGGTTGAGGCCAGCTTCTCCGCCAGCTCGAGCGGAGACAGCTCGATGCCGGAGGTGCCGTCGGACCAGGCCTTCTTGAACCCGATGCGGACCGTCCCGTCCGCGCGCCGCTCGATGCGGCCCACCGCGAGGGGTGGGCGAAGGACGTATCGGCAGAGCCGCTCCAGACCTCGCCTGTCGGCCGCCCTGAACGCCACGTTCGCGTGCAGGTTGTACCCTTCGTAGCTCGCGCACCGGGGCGGGTTGCCCGGGTTTGTCGCACAATGCCACAAGGCCACAGGGGTGCCAAGCCCAATCGGCCGAAGCCGGTTATATAATGCGCCAAATTGAGCGGAGGTTCCATGTTCCTGGCGTTGATAGCAGCACAATCGGCTTGGGCCGCGCCCGAGATGATCCCCGAAACGGCGATGGACGAGGTTGGCCACACCGCCTCGGACTTCACCGTGGACCTCCGCGAAGGCGGTCGATTCACTCTGTCTGAACAGAAAGGGAAGATAGTCATCATCTCCTTCTGGGCGAGCTGGTGTACGCCGTGCAAGAAGGAGCTACCCGCGCTCTCCAAGCTCTCAGAAGAGCGTAAGGACCTCCGGTTCATAGCGGTCAACGTCGATCGGGAACGCGCCGACGCCGAGAAGTTCCTCGCGGCCCTGTCCAGCCCCGTCGCTCCCACCCTGCCGATCGGATTCGATAACGACGCGATGGCGCTGGGCGGCTATTCGGTGACCTCCATGCCGACTATCTTCGTGATTGGCAAAGACGGCGTCACCAAGTATCGCAAGTCCGGCTACTCCGAGGAGCGCGGCTTCGTCGAGATCCTCGCCGCCGCCGACGGAAAACCCATTCCGACCTTTGATCCTCCCGCGCCGCCGGCGGGCGCGGCCACCCCTGCTGCCGGAGCGAAGAAGCCATGAAATCCTACCAACGCGGCGCGCTCGTACTTCTGGTCCTCCTTGCTCTTTTCGGCATGGGAGTTGGCGGACTCATGAGCTGGCACCACGACACCCAGCTCTACGCCACCGACGCGCAGAAGGGCGCGTTGATCGGCTGCGCCGAGGCCGAGGGCGTCAACTGTGACATCGTCAACACCAGCGCCTGGTCGGAGGTGCTCGGGGTACCGCTCGGAACCTGGGCGATCCCCTTCTACGGCATGATCGCCGTGGTCGCGGGACTCGGGCTCTCGGGCCAGGCGGGCGCGGGCACGCTCATCAGCGTCGCCGGTCTCGGCTCCGTCGCCTTTTCCGCGTTCCTCTACTTCATTTCGGTCACCGAGCTCGGCAACGTGTGCGCTTGGTGCATGCGGCTGTACATGGTCAACGCGGCGACGCTGGTTCTGGGCCTCGTGAGCAGTGGCGGCGAGAAACCAGCCTCTAAGCTGATTGGTACTACGCTGGGCGCGTGGTTTGGCATCGCGGTGTTGGCGATTGGGGGGCAGCAGCTCTTCAAGGCGAGCCTGCTCGGCGAGGGCGGGCCCGAGGCCAACCTCGACGCCAAGGTGGAGAAGCTCAAGGGTGACCCCAAAGGTCCAGCTCCCACCATGAGTTTTACGGTGACGACCGAAGAGAAGAACACGGTCACCTTCACGCTCGACCCGGACGACGCCTGGAAAGGCAATCCCAAGTCGAAGGTGGCGGTGGTGGAGTTCGCTGACCTGGAGTGCGGCTTCTGTAAGCGGACCTCCTCGGAGATCGCCAGGCTCTACGCCGCTTATGGCGATCGCGTGCTGTTCGTGTTCAAGCACTTCCCGATGAACCCCTCGTGCAACCCCGGCGTCAAGAACCCGAAGCACCGTGATGCGTGTAACGCCGCGCTTGCCGCGGTCTGCGCGCAGGAGCAGGGTGCGTTCTGGGCCTTCCACGACCTCGCCTTCAAGAACCAGCACCAGCTGGGCGCCGACTACCTGCGCACCTACGCCAAGGAGGCGGGCGCCAACATCGACACCTTCAACACCTGCTATGCCGACAAATCCAAGATGGACGTCGTGCGGCGCGACGGAGAGGCGGGCAAGTCCCTCGACATCCGCGGCACGCCCCGCATCTTCATCAACGGGAAGCTCTATCGGTCCGGCTCCTCCGCCGAGTCGATGGCCAAGGAGATCGAGATCGCGCTCGGCGCCACGGCCGAAGAGGCGGCGAGCAAAGCCAGTAGCCTGAAGGAGCAGTCGGACGCGGTGGCGCCTATCCCCGCCGACGTGGCGGAGATGCAGACGGTGACCCTCGGCGACCTGAAGGTGAAGATTGATACCTTCGAGGCGGCGATCGTGGACGGCAAGGCGGTAAGCGGAAAACACAACATTCCCGCGATCCGCAGCTCCTGGATGACCGCCAAAGCCGCGTGTGAAGCGGCCGGGAAGCGGCTTTGTACCGAGCAGGAGTGGGTGAGCGTGTGCCAAAACGCCAAAGCCGCGGACGACAACCAGAACGGGCAGTACGCCGACGACATGATCGAGGGCACGGCCTACCCCTACGCCGACTTCCACGACAAGTCCCGCTGCTGGGACGGCAAAGAAGGCGCACAATTCCGGCCCGTGTACACCGGCGAGATGCCCGGCTGCAACACTCCGAGCGGCGTCTACGACCTCACCGGCAACCTCGAGGAGTGGGTGGGTGACAGCCCCGAGACGGCCGCATTGTTGGGTGGCGCCTGGGACACCAAGGAAGACCACGCCCGCTGTTACCGCCGCAATGACACCTTCGGCGCGGGCTACGCCAACGCGCGCACCGGCTTCCGTTGTTGCGCCAACCCATGAGCCCCTGGGCCCAGCTCCGGGAGCAGGGGCCGGGCATCAGCGCGATGCTGGGCCTGGCGATGTCGAGCAAAGGACGCACACTTCCCGAGCTTCCCGGCCCGGTGATGCAGCGCGAGGTCCCCGCGCGGCCGTCGGGCCTGGTGGCGGGCTATCTCGACGTGGTCTTCGGAGGATAGGCAACATGAACCGCTCTCCGGGAGGTAGACCCGGTCATCGTAGCCCCCGCGAGCAGGCCCGACGAGCGGCGGGGAGTGCTCACGAGCTGGCCTCCAGCGGG
>VGRE01000397.1 GCA_016875435.1 Deltaproteobacteria bacterium
CGCCGTCGACGTCGGCCAGGTCGTCGCCGTCGCAGTCCTGGTCGACGCCGTCGTAGGCCACCTCGGTGGCGCCGGGGTTCACCGTGGCGTCACCGTCGTCGCAGTCGTCGGCCGAGCAGCCCGAGGCTGAGCCCTCGTAGCCGTCGAGGTCGCCGTCGCAACCACCGCCGAGCAGGTAGTAGATCTCGTTGGCGAGCAGTTCCACCACGTCGCGACGGCCATCGCCGTCGTCGTCGCCGGTGTAGCTGTCGTAGACGAAGGCGTTGTAGATGGTACGCCCGGAGTTTGCCTCGACGATGGCGCCGCGAGTGGTCGAAGTCGTCGAGGAATAGCCGCCGAGGAGGTCGCCGCTGCCGGTGGCCCGCACCTCGTCGCCGTCGTAGGTCCAGGTGTCGGTGCGGGTGGTGAGGTTGCCGATGGCGTAGGGGCTGTTGAAGATTTCGTGGGCGCTGTCCCAGCGGTAGATGGCACCCGGCGTCGTGAGCGCGGAGCTGCTCACCGCCTTGAAGACGCTCTGGATGGTGGGCTCGGTGCTGAGCTGCCCGTGGCTCATGATCGCCTTGCCGCCACCCGAGACGTGCGCGCTCACCGCGTTCTGCCAGGAGCCCGTGGGCTCGGTGCTCGGCATGTCCACGACGATGAGCTCGTAGGTGCCGCCGGTGACGTCGGTGGTGAACGAGGAGCTGCTCGCCGTGGTGTAGCTCAGGCCGAGCAGGTCGAGCGCGTCGCCCGCGTAGCCGCGGGAGCTGCTCTCCTCGTAGAGCAGGATGTCGAGCGCGAACGCGGGCGTCGCGAGCAGGAAAATCACGAGCCGCTCCCGTCGCAGTCGTCATCCACGCCGTTGCCGGCGGTCTCGAGGCGATGCGGCCCCACGTCGGCGTCGGTGTCGTCGCAGTCGCCGGCGTCCTCGGTGTAGCCATCGCCGTCGTCGTCGTAGGCGGTGGTGCCCTCGTCCACGGTGCCATCGCAGTCGTCGTCCACCCCGTCGGCGGCCTCCGGGGCGCCGGGGTACACGCTGCTGTCGCCGTCGGCGCAGTCGCCGCCGCCAGCGCTCACGCCGTCGCCGTCGACATCGGCGTCGCCGGTGCCCTCGTCGGTGTCGCCGTCGCAGTCGTTGTCGATGCCGTCGGCGGTGTCGACCTCGCCGGGGTTGATGTCGTCGTCGTCGTCGTCGCAGTCGCCGCCGATCTCCGAGTAGCCGTCTTCGTCGTCGTCGAAGTAGTTGGTGCCCTCGTCGACCTCGCCGTCGCAGTCGTTGTCGATGCCGTCGCCTTCCTCGCGCGCCCCGGGGACGATCTCGGCGCTCTGGTCGGAACAGTCGCCCTCGTCCTCGCTGAAGCCGTCGCCGTCGTCGTCGAAGCTCGACGTGTCCTCGTCCACCCGGCCATCGCAGTCGTTGTCGAGGCCGTCGGCGGCCTCGGTGGCCCCCTCGTACACGGCGGCGTCGCCGTCGTTGCAGTCGCCGCCGCAGGCGGGCTGGCCATCGCCGTCGGCATCGAGCGCGCCCTCGCCCGCGCAGCGGTTCCCGGCGAGGGGAATGTCGATGTAGCGCTCGTCGCCATCGGTCTCGAGCGTGAGGGTGGCCTCAGCGGGGTCGGCGTCGAGCGGGCCGAAGCCCACCGTCAGCGACAGCGGCTCGCCCGGGCTGGCCACCCCCGGCAACACAGAGGTGTCGACGAAGAACGCGAGACTCCCGGCGATGCTGGCGCCCAGGACGTGGCCGGCCACCGGGTTGGCCGCCTCGACCACCAGGAGCGTGGTCGAAGTATCGCCCACCGGCACCCCGCCGAAGTCGATGCTCCCCGGGGTGGCCACCAGCGAGGCCTCCCCGCCGCAGCCGCGCACGTTGACCACCAGCGCGTCGGTGGCCGCCTTGCCCGTCGCTTCCACGGTGAGAAAAGCCTCGTGGCACTCGGCGGAGGGCGGCGAGTAGCCGAGCGCGATCGGCGCGCGCGCGGTGCGCCCGAGGCGGGTGCCCACCGCGTCGGCGAGGAGCGCAAAGGGCTCTCCATCGCCCATGAATTCAAGCTTGGCCGCGGTGATCTCGATCTCCTCGAGACCCTCGTTCACCACGTCGAACTGGGCCTCCACGCTGGCGCCCACGTCGAGGCTGCCGAAGTCGAGGAAACCCGGGTCGGCGGCGAGATCGACCTCTTCCCCAGCGGTCTCTTCGCCGGTGCAAGCAAGCAGGAGCACGAGCACGCTGGGCATGGGAAGCCCGCAAGGTAGCACACCGCCGACGCGATTCGTACGAGCGCGAGCTGGTGCGCTCCCTCCGGCGTCACCGGGGCATTATGAGGCCGCACCCAGGAGCCTGCCCTGCACCTCGCCCTGCTCATGCTGTTCGCGTGCGAGAACAAGACCATCGTCGTCGACGAGAAGGACACCGGCGCCACCGGGAACGACCCCGGCGACCCCGGCGACACCGGCGACACCGGTGCCGTGGCCGACGGCGCGATCTCGGTGTCGCCCGTCACCCTCGACCTCGGCGTCATCTTCGTGGGCGACTCCGCGAGCGCCCAGGTGACGGTCACCAACGTGGGCGCCGGCGACGTGTCGGTCAGCTTGCAGGTGGTGGGCGGCTGGGCGACTTCCTACACGCTCGACGCCTACACCGCCGCGCCCGCGCCGGGGGCCTCGTCCACCCACACGCTGACGCTCACCCCCACGACGTGGGGCGACCACGCGGTGAGCGTGCTCGTCGACGAAGCCAACTCCGGCGGCCACGTGGAGATCCCGGTGGCCGCGAGCGTGCAGGTCGATGCCGACGGCGACGGCCACGGGTCGCTGGACACCGGCGGCGAGGACTGCGATGACGCCGACCCGTCGATCAACCCGTCGGCCGAAGACGCCTGGTACGACGGCATCGACAGCGATTGCGACGGCGCCAACGACTACGATCAAGACGCCGACGGCTACGACAACACGAGCGACTGCGACGACACCGACGCCGCGGTGAACCCCGGCGCCACCGAGACCTGGTACGATGGCATCGACAGCAATTGCGACGGCGCCGACGACTACGATCAAGACGCCGACGGCTACGACAACACCACCGACTGCAACGACACCGACGCCACCATCAACCCTGCCGCCGCGGAGACCTGGTACGAC
>VGRE01000398.1 GCA_016875435.1 Deltaproteobacteria bacterium
CGTCGTCGACGGCGCCCGTGAGCCCGCCCTCCACCCAGGGCGCCACCGCCTCGCCGCCTCGCGCCCACTCGGGACGGAATCGCGCCGCCGCGAGCGTCCCTCGGCTCCCATCGTCGGGCACCCAGCCCTCCACGCGCAGGGCGCGGGCCTGCGCCACCGCCCGGCTCTCCCGGTAGGCCACCCCCCGGTCGACGTAGGCCAGGGCGTAGTCCTCGGCGTAGGCCGCGTCGCCAAGGACCGTTGCCTCCCAGGCCGCGCGCTCGCCGAGGCCGGTACCGCTCGCGCGATCAGCCCGGCCGGTCCAGTCCCCCGCGAACCCACCCTCGGTCGCGATCGCGCCCCGCACGCGACCGTCGATCCCATCGTAACCCAGCTCGCCCTGGGCCTTCAGCGGGCCCTCCACGCCCAGTTCTCCGCGCAGGCCGCGGTCTTGCCGGAAGGCCGGGCCACCCTCGAACCAGTAGTCCCCGAGGCCCGCGCGCCCGTGCCAGCGCGCCGACACGCCGGGCTCGCCGTAGCCGAGCTCCGGGAGCAAGAGCCGGAAACGCCGGGGGTCGAGCAACACCGGCCAGTAAGGCACCGGCACCAGCGGCACGCGGAACACCTCGATGGCGCCGCCTCGGATCACCGCCACCTCGGCGTCGATCGGCGCCACCCGCGCGGCGCGAAAGCTCAGCATCGGCGGCTCGTCGTCGGCACAGGCGCAGGGCTCGAGGCGCACGCCCTCCACCTCGCCCTCGCGCGTGGCCACGCGGATCGTCCCGCGTTCGAAGCGGATCGTCGCGCCGGCGTGAAACCAAGTTGCCCCCTCGATCTCGACCTGCTCCGCCGTCCCCGCCGCGCGTTCGGCCACGATCGTGTCGCCACCGAGCTGGATGCGCACGCTTCCCTCGGCGCTGAATCGACCCGCGTTCCACTCCAGGAGGTCGGCGCGAAGCTCCAACACTGTCGCGCTCGCGGCCGCCACCTCCGCCGCCTCCGCCCCGGTCACCCGACCTCGGCGCCGAGCAGGCTTCTCACCGCGCCCACGAGGTAGAGCGACCCCGCCACGATCACGAGGTCGCGACCGTTGCGACAGGCCAGGAGCGCGCTGGCGAGGGGGCCGACGGGGCTCACCGGTACGGGGAGTCCCTCCAGCTCGGCGGCCACCGACCACGGGGTGCGCGCCTTCGGGTGCTCGCACGCGGTGGTGTACACGCGGTCCACCTGCGGGGCGAGGGCGGTGGCGACCCCGCGCACGTCCTTGTCGGTGCCACTCCCCAGCAACAAGGTGCGCTTGCGGTCGCGAGGGAGTCGCGACAGGTACGCGGCGAGGGTGTTGGCGCCGTCGGGGTTGTGGGCACCATCGACGAGCACGTCGGGCGCGAGCCACTCGAGCCGTCCCGGGTTGCGGGCGCGGGCCAGTCCCTCCCGGAGCGCGTCTTCCGACACCTCCACCCCGGACACCTCGAGCGTGCGCAGCGCCACGGCGGCATTGAGCACCTGGTGGTCGCCCACCAGCCCAAGCACGAGCCCCCCGATCTCTCGACGCCCCCGGTAGCGGAAGCTGCCCGACGCGCCGAAGGCCTCGTAGTCCTCGCCGAACACCGAGATCGGCGCGCCCCGCTCGGCGGCGATGGTGCGAATCACATGGAGCGCCTCGGCGGGGACCGGCCCCACCACGATGGGCACCCCGGGCTTGACGATGCCGCCCTTCTCGCCCGCGATCGCGGCGTGGTCGCGACCCAACTCGTCGCAGTGATCGAGCCCGATGCTGGCGATGGCGGTGGCTACCGGCGTGCACACGTTGGTGGCGTCGAGACGGCCACCCATGCCCACCTCGAACACGCCGACGTCGACCGCGCGATCGGCGAAGTGCTGGAAGGCGCAGGCCACGGTGAACTCGAAGTAGGTGAGCGGGAAGGGCTCGTCGGGCGGCAAGGCCGCCTGGGCCCAGAGAGAGCGCGCGGCATCGAGGCGCGCCACGAGCGCGTCGAGGTCGGCGTCGCTCACCGGCCGCCCATCGACGATCAACCGCTCGTTGACCACCTGGAGGTGAGGCGAGGTGTGCAAGCCCACGCGCTGGCCCTGCGCCCCGAGGATGGCCGCCAGCATCCGGCAGGCGCTGCCCTTGCCGTTGGTGCCGCCAACGTGCAGGATCGGGTAGCGATTGTCGGGACCGCCGAGGTGATCGAGGAAGGCGCGCATCCGCGAGAGACCGAGCCGCACCCCGGCACCGGCGAGCTGGTCGAGGACGGACTGCGTGGACATGGGCCGCGCCGCTCAGCGCCGGGGGAGGAGGTGGCGACAGAGCCGGGCGAGCGTGTCTTTGAGCTCGTCGCGCGGCACGATGAGGTCGACCATGCCGTGCCCGAGCAGGTACTCGCTGGTCTGGAAGCCCTCGGGCAGCTCCTGGCGGATCGTCTCGCGGATCACCCGGGCGCCGGCGAAGCCGATGAGCGCGTGGGGCTCGGCCACGATCACGTCGCCCAGCATCGCGAAGCTCGCGGCCACGCCGCCCGTGGTGGGGTCGGCGAGCACGCTGATGTAGGGCATGCGGGCCTCGTCGCGCAGGCGCGCGAGGGCGGCGCAGGTCTTGGCCATCTGCATAAGCGACAGGATCCCCTCCTGCATGCGGGCCCCGCCCGAGGCGCTGATGACGATCGCCGGGCGCTTCTTGTCGGCGGCGCGCTCGAACTGGCGGGTGACCAACTCGCCCACGACCGAGCCCATCGATCCACCCATGAAGCGGAAGTCGAAGGTGCCGATCTCAACCGGAACACCGTGGATGGTGGCGGAGCCGGCGATGTAGGCATCGAGCTCGCCCTGGGCGCGCTGGGTTGCGGCCAGCCGCGAACTGTAGGACTTGCTATCGGCGAATTCGAGGGGATCGAGCGGAGCCACGAAGCGATCGTGGCGCTCGAAGCTGCCCTCGTCGCACAGCATCTCGAGGCGGGCGCGACTGTCCCACCGGTGGTGGTGGCGGCAGTGGGGACAGACCGCCAGCTGCTCCATTAGCGCCGGGCGGAAGAGCACTTGCTCGCAGCCAGGGCAGCGAACCCAGAGGTCCTTGCGCGCCGGCGC
>VGRE01000399.1 GCA_016875435.1 Deltaproteobacteria bacterium
GGTCCGCGCTGGTCATCCGCGAGGCGCTCGGCCAGCCGGATGGCATCGCCGCCACGCTCCGGCGCCTCGGCCGCGCCGAGTCGCGCCGTGGCGAGGGCGGCCGGGCGCTCGGTCACCTTGTCGCAGCCCGCGCGCTCCTGCGCGACGCGGGCCTCGAGTCGCGACTGGCCCGGATCGAGGTGGAACTCGCCGAGGTGCGCTGGCGACGCAGCGAGCCCGACCACGCGCGTCGGCACCTCGGCGCGGCGTCCGATCTGTCCGGCCGGGCGCTGGCTCGGCACGCGCTTCTCTCCGCGCTGGTGGCGCCGCGCGACCAGGTGCTCGCGCTGGCGCGCAAGGCGGTCGCGGCCTGCGAGCGCGACCGGTGGCGCTCCGGCCAGCTGCTCGCCGGCGCCCTCGCTGCCTTTGTCGAGCAGGACGTCGCGCGGCTGGGTGCCGCGCTCGCCGATCTCGAGCGAGTCGGTCACGCCGAGTTCGCCAGGCTGTCGAGACAGTGGAACGAGGCGCTGGAGGGGGCCGAGGAGACGGAGGAGATCGATCTCGGCCCGCGGTAGTCACCGATGGCGCCGCGCGGCAGTCACTCGTCCGACCAGCCCCCGTCCCAGGGCGGCGCTCCTTCGAAGGGGGGTCGCACCGAGCGCTCGGTGACAAGCTCGATCCGGACAGGCTGCCCGGGCGTGTCGAGACCTGTCTCGGTCACGACGCGACCTGCCACCACCCCCAGCGCAGCGGCGATACGATCCGCGCGCACCAGGCCGCCGAGCGCGGAACTCTCCTCGCGCAACCACAACGCCGCCGCGCCGGTAGCCTCCACGCTCACCCTGAACTCCGTTCCATGCAGCGCGATGCGACGCGACAGCGTTCCCGGTTGCACGGGCACGCGCTCGGCGCCGCCCACGGCCGGCTTGCCCGCCACGCGCGTGCTCACCTCGCCGAGGGCACAGGGCGCGCAGGCCGGGTCGACGAGCATGTCGCCCCCCTCGGCTGCCAGCGCCAACACGAGGTGATCGTACCCGGTGAGGGTCATCGGATCGGGGTCGTGCCCGGTCAACAACCACCCGGCGACGACGTGCTGTTGTTGCAGCAGTCGGAGCAACACGAGCGCGCGCTCGACGCCGGAGCCCCACTCGCTCCGCCACGCCCGGTGGAGTGGGCGGGGTCGGAGGGGATCGGCGCCAGGGTAGTTGGCGGCAACCATCCGCGCGCGGACGAGCGCCCAGATGTCCTCGATGCGCGTGTCGAGGTTGCCGTCGCGCCGGAAGTCGGCGGGAAGCGCCGGCTCCGGGAACGAGGCCACGCGGAAGCGCCAGTCGAGACCGGCGACGTAGGTGGCCACGTCGGGGATGACCGCTTGCCCCCCGGCCGCGGACACGCGCCAGCGCGCCGTGCCCCCCTCGGGGGCGTCGAAGCGCAGTGCGGTGAGGGTACGCGTGACGTTGACCCCCGCGCTTGCCGTGCCCACCAGGTTGGCACCGGGGATCTCGAGCGTGAAGCTGCCCGGTGCCAGCAAGCGGCTGCCCTGCGCCGGCGCTCCACCCCAGCGCCGCGAGGCTCGCCCCTCGGGGCGGAGGGTGGCCACGGTCTCCACGGTCTGCCCGAGCCTCGGATCGGCGAAGCTCCAGGCCGGGTGGCGCTCGTCCAGTGATACCGTCCACGCCACGTGGGTCTCTGCGGCCGGCACGCGCGGCGTCGGCTCGCCAAGGCTCACGAGCAGCGCGCTGCCCGGCACGTCGATCTCGATGTCGGCCACGCTGCCGGGCCGCATCGCAGGAAGGGCCACCACCTGGTCGCCGTCGAGTTCGAACACGTCGCGCCCGCTCACGCGGCGGCCGTCGAGCCGGGCCCGGATGCGCGCGCCGCCGTCCGCGCGCAGGAATACGGCCCGGCAGGACAGCGGCTCGCTGACCGCCTCGATGTGCAGCCGCGTCCCCGACTCGGCCGGCGTCTGCACCATCCGGCAGGCGGCGCTCGCGAGTTGGACGCCGACCAGCAGGGCCAGGGTCATCGACGGACGTCCGTCGCGAGGTGACGGTCGTCCGTCACCGGAATCGTCCAGACTGGAGCTTCAACCGTTGGCACGGGGGTTGCGAGGGGGCCGAGGCGCCACATCGGCAGGAGCTATCCCATGGCTGAATCTCGCGACGATCGTCTCTTCACGCCCTTCGGGGCTCACCTCTGGCTCGACATCTACTGGTCGGCGCTGTTCTCCGACGCCGACGGGTGCGCCGACACTGCCCTGACCCGCCTGGACGAGTGGCTGCCCCGCAACCGCCGCGGCGACGGACTCGCCATCGCGGCCCGGGCATGGACTCGCCTCGGGCACCCCGCCGAGGCCCTCGCCTGCTTCGAGGAGGCGCAGCAACTCGGCGGCGACGAGGTGGAAGCGCTGGCCTGCTTCGTCCTCGCTGGCGGCATCGAGCGCTGCGCGCGCCGCGCCGAGCGCGCCACCGGCACGGGCACGGCTGCCGACGCCTGGCTCGACGCCACCGCCCTTCACCTCGACCAGGGGCGGCTGGGCGCGGCGCGCGAGACCGCGGCCCTCGCGCTGTCCACCTGCCCGGGGCACGCCGAGGCGGAGCACTACGGCCGGCTGCTGGCCGAGCCCGGCGCCATGGAGGCCTGGCAGTGTCACGAGCGCAGCCGCCCCGCACGGCGCGCGCGAAAGGCCGTCGCCGCCCGCGACGTCGACAGCCTCCGCCCCTGCCGTCGTAACGGCTGGGTGAGCGAGCAACGCCTGCGACGCCGCTGCTACCTGATCGAAGACGACACGGCTGTTGTGCCGGGCACCGGCCTGGACCGGCTGCGCCAGGCGGGCTGGTACGATTACTTCGTCGGCACCGACGGTGACTTCGCGCGCCTCAGCCCAAGCCACCCGCTGGTGCCGGCGGAGTTCGACCTGCAGCGGCTCCTCGCGCAGGTCGACGAGGGTCGCACCGTCCTCGACGACGCCACCCGCGCGTGGTTCGAGGCCCAGCAGAGCCACGACCGTGAACGCATCAACGACACCGCGCAGCTGGTCTGCGGCCTCGCGACGGCGGACCGCGCTCTGG
>VGRE01000400.1 GCA_016875435.1 Deltaproteobacteria bacterium
TCGAGCCAGCCGGTGCCCCAGCAGCACGTCGAGCTGTGGTACCAGGGCGGCCAGGGCTACGGCAGCTACTGGGTGAGCGCCGACGATCGCGAGATCGGGCGCGGGGCGGCGGCGGCGGCGGCTACCGACGATCGCCGCTTCAGTCTCGACGTGCCCGGTGGTTTCACCAAGCTCGCGTTCGGGGCGCACGGGGGCACCGTGCCGTTCTACGGGCTGGTGCTCGAAACGGGGAAGCCGGGGGCCACCTGGGAGTCGCTGGGCGTGATCGGCGTGGGCAGCAAGTCGTTCACCACCTTCGCGGGTGAGAATCTCAGGCCCCAGGTGGAGCAGCGCCGGCCCGACCTGGTGGTGGTGATGCTCGGTGGCAACGAGGCCGGCTACCCGGCGCTGCTCGGCAAGGGCGGGGAGGCCTACGTTCCGATCTTCGCCGGCGCGCTCGACACCATCCTCGCGGGCAAGGGAGAGGCCTCGTGCCTCGTGGTGACGCCGCTCGACCAGGGTTTCGTCGACGAGACAGACGGCGTCGAGAAGTCGCGGCCGGGCATGAAGAACCTCGTGGCCGTGCAAGCGCGGGTGGCGGCGGAGCGCGGCTGCGCGTTCTGGAGCACCTACGACGCGATGGGCGGGGCAGGCTCGGCGCTCACCTGGGCCCGCGCGCGCGGCATCGGCACCGGCGACCTCGTGCATGTGACCGGATATGGATTGCAGATCCTTGGTGATTTGCTGGCCGACGCCCTGCTCGCCGACTACGACCGATGGCGCGCCCGGTGAGCGCCTAGCAAGGGGGTGTCTCAGCGGGTAGCCGGTCGGGGCCAATCCAGAGGTGCAGGTAGGGCTGCACGGGCGGGCGCGCGGCCATCGCGGCGGGGTATACGCCGTAGAGAGGGAGGAAGCGCGCAATGTAGGCCGTGGCTTGCTCGTCGCTCATTCCCGGGCGACCGGCGGCGCGCATGTTCCGCTCGGCCTCCACGCGCCAGCGGAGCACGGAGGCGGGATCGGTCATGCGGAGCTGGACGAGCGCGCCCAGGCGCTCGATCCACGGCGCATAGGCCGCGAGGGCGGCGTCGACGTGCGCGAGGAGGCCGGTGCGGCCCTGGGGGACAAAGCCGAGGATCCAGCCCTCGAACAGCACGCGGTGAACGGGAGGTTCCACGCGGTCGGGCTCGGGGTTGCGATCGCCGAGGCCACCGTGCGCCGACTTGTCGTAGCGGGGGACGAGACTGACACATGTGTCGTGTATCAGTGAGTCTAGTGTCGCGACTCCGATCGCGATGTCGTGGGTGCCGGGTGCGCCGCGAACGGCCATGAGCGGGTCGCCCGGGAAACGTGCGGCGAGCGCGACTTGCGCGGCGCGTGGCAGGTAGAAGTCGTCGATGGAGAGGGCGACCCAGCGCTCGCCGTCGAGGGCGGCACGGCGGACCAGCTCGGCGCAGAGGGTGGTCTTTCCTGCGCCCTGCGGCGCGTTGAGACCCACCACGCGGGCGGGGTGGTCGCGGAGCCAGGGGTAGACGATGTTCGCGAGTGGTGGCAAGTCTTAACCCTTAACCTCCGGCACCTTTTTCTTTTTCTTCAGGGCCACGACACCCGGTACACGGCGGTGGCGGTGGTGAGGATGCCGCCAAGGCCGTCGGTGGTGCGATGCACGCTGAGCACGTCGGCGTCGAGTTGCAGGGGGTGCTCGGTGAGCGTGGCGTTCACGACGTCATAGGTCCAGAGCGCGTTGCCGCCGCCGAGGTAGAGGGTGGCGCCGTCGAGGCTGCCGGTGAGGCCGCCGGTGGGCACGCCGCTCGCCACCAGGGTCGCCACGTCCTCGCCCTCGGCGACCAGCCACAGCTCGCCGCTGGTGCTGGTGCTCCACACGGTCTCGCCCTCCGGGCGGAAGATCCAGCGCTGGGCGCCGGTGTAGCCCTCGCCCACCAGCGGCACCGGGCCGCCGTCGGCGCGCGCGGTGTAGGTGCCGAAGGCGCCCGAGCCGGGGTCGGCCCCGGGAAAGGTGAGGCGGTCGCCCTGTTCGGTGGCCAGGACGTCGAGGCCCGCCGGGGCGTAGGCGCCGGTGCCCTCGATGGGGGTGCCCGCGGGAAGGGAGACGATGTCGCCGCCGGGGCTGAGGAAGGCGCCGGTCGCGGTGCCGGGCGAGAGTTGGCCAGGAGCGTCGTAGAGTTTGGTGATCTCGGTGCCGTCGACAGCCCAGGTGCCGCCGGCGTCGGCGACTATTAGACTCCCGTCGGCGGCCTCCACCGCGTCGACGAGGCCGGGCCGGTCGGCGAGGAGCAAGGCGACGGCGAGGCCCTCGGGGGCCGTGTCGGAGGCGGTATCGCCCGCGGTGTCGGTATCGCTAGCGCCGCCAGTGTCGGTGTCGGCAGCGGGTGCGGTGTCGCCCGGCGGCGACGTGGTGCAGGCGAGCAGGGGGAGCATGGGGGAGTGTAGCAAGTTCGGGGCTACTCCATTGCTGCGGGCATGCCATTAGCAGGCCGCCCGATGAGCACGACCGACCGTCACCCCGCCGACCTGCACGGCCGGGAACCGGCCGCGGTGGCGGCTAGATCGGTCGTGGAGGTGCGGTGGCGCTGGGCGGCGCGGCGAGACCTCGCGCGGAACGGATAGCAGTGTGCCGGTGACCGATCCGCGCCCGCTTCCCCTGCTCCTGCTGGCCATCGCGTGCGCCGGGGGCGACACGCTCTCCTCCGAGGGCGGCGCGGACCGCCCCCTCGACAGCGGGCAGGCCGACTCGGGCCTGCCCGGCCACGACACCGACGCTGACGCCGACGCCGACGCCGACGCCGACGCCGACGCCGATACCGGCACTGCCGATCCTTGCGCGGCGATGCCGCCGCTCGCCACTGCGGCCGACAACCACGCGGCGATCGCGGCCTGCCTCGCCCTCGGCCGGGCCACCCTCGGGGCCGGCACCTTCGACGTGGACAACACCGTGGTGGTACCCCCGGGTGCCACCCTCGACGGGTCGGGACGCGCGGCCACGCTGCGGGCCCAGATGCCGTCGGTGAACTCGCTGGTGACGTTGCAGGACGGCGCCACGGTGACGGGC
>VGRE01000401.1 GCA_016875435.1 Deltaproteobacteria bacterium
GAGGCGGTAGGCTTCCACGAGGCCGTCGTCATGCACCGCCGCCCCGCAGGGGTTGGCGTGCTTGATGATCGCGCAGCCCGGTCCCGCGAGGTCGAAGGCCACCCGCAGGGCCGCGTCGAGGTCGCCCAGGTTGTTGAAGGAAAGTTCCTTCCCCTGTAGCTGCTGCGCGCGCGCGAGTGAGCGCCCGGCCTCGAGCGGGGAGGCGTAGAAGGCGGCGCGCTGGTGGGGGTTCTCGCCGTAGCGGAGCCCCTGGACCTTCCGCAGCGGGACGGCCAGTTCGGCGGGGAAGGGCTCGTCGCTCCCGAACCAGCGGGCGATGATCGCGTCGTACGTCGAGGTGTGCCGGTAGGCCTTGGCGGCTAGCCTCCGCCGCAGCGCCAAGTTCTCGGTCGCGACAGATTCGAGCACTGACTGGTAGTCGAGCGGGTCGACGACGACGTGGACACGCGCGTGGTTCTTGGCGGCCGCGCGCACCATCGCAGGCCCCCCGACGTCGATGTTCTCCACGACGGTGGCCGCCTCCGCGCCCGAGAGCACCGTGGCCTCGAAGGGGTAGAGGTTCACCGCCACCACGTCGATGAAGGCGATGCCCTGCGCCTCGGCCACGGCGTCGTCGATGCCTCGGCGGGCCAGGATGCCACCATGGATCCGCGGATGGAGGGTCTTGACGCGCCCGTCCATGATCTCGGGGGCGCCGGTGTGGTCCGCCACCTTCACGTAGGCAAGGCCTGCCTCGGCGAGCGCGCGCGCCGTACCGCCCGTGGAGAGCAGGGTGAAGCCCTGGTCGACGAGGCCTCGGGCGAAGTCGACGAGGCCGGTCTTGTCGGAGACGGAGAGGAGGGCGTATCGGCGTGACATCGGGGCTCCCGGCGGAGAGTGGGGGGGCCGGCGCCTATCACTCGCCCGGGGACGGCGGGGGCTCCCCTCGCGCGCCGTCGAGCGGGCGCCAAGCCACCACCGAGATCACGCCCGCGCCTACCACCGTGCCCACCACCAGCACCGGGCGACCGGCGTAGGAGCGCAACTGGATCGCGCCGATCTCGTCGAGCGCGAGGAGCGTGCCGGTGTTGCGGTCCTCGATCAGCACGCGATTGCCGTAGGCGCGGAGCTCGCCGACGAATCCGCCCGTGCCGTCGCCGGCGTCCTTCACCGACCAGTCGCGAACCACGAGGCCCACCGGCGTGCGCACCCCTTCTGCCTCGACCACGCAGCCGTCGAGCCCAAGGATCTGCGCGTGCTCGCCCTCGAGGATGAGCGGCATTCTCTGCCCGTTGTATCCGGTGCTCACCGCGCGGCTACCCTCCACCGCGACCAGGCCCGTGTGAACCGTGTGTAAGGCGCATGCAAACAAGCCCAATAGCAACATTGACCCACCATCCTCAGCCTTGACGCGCTAAGCCTGCCACAGTACCCTGGCGGCCGAGGTTATGTTCCTCCTCCCTCACAACGTGGGCGACTACACGCTCCACCGCAAACTCGGCACCGGCGGCGTCGCCGAGAGTTACCTCGGCACCAGCGGCCTGGACGGGAGCGGCGCGGGGGGCAGCGGCAAGACCGTCGTCGTGCGGCGCATCCTCCCCTTTATCCTTCGGGACGCGGGTCGCCTGTCGACCATCGACGGCCGCGTTCGCGACCTCATCGGCGTGCGGCACCCGTACCTGGTCCACGTGCTGGAGCACCTGGTCATGGGCGACGAGCACTTCCTGGTCGAGGAATACGTCGACGGCGTGACGCTGGAGCAAGTGCTCAACTGGTGTCGCCAGTCGGGTCACCACATCCCGCACAACGTCTTCCTCAACATCGCCACGCAGGTCTGCAACGGCCTCGAGGCGTTGCACGGCCGCGGTGGGAAGGGCTCCGCATCGGAGCACGTGCTGCACTACGCTCTCAAGCCCTCGGCCATCTTCCTCACCCGCGATGGCAAGGTGCTGGTGGGCAGCTACGGCCTTGCCCGCAGTCCCACGAGTTTCCCCCACGGTGGCGTCTCGGCGCCGGTGCCCGCGCGGATGGAGTACCTGTCGCCGGAGCAGACCCACCCCGACCAGAAGCTAACGCCGGCGTCCGACATCTTCTCGCTCGGCGCCTGCCTCTACGAGGTGCTCACCCTCGAGAGCTTGTTCCGGGCCGACTCAAACTTGCAGACGATCCACAAGGTGCGCCGCGCCGAGGTCACCTCGCACCTCCTCCGCGTGAAGGAGCGAATGCCAGGGCTCGACAAGGTACTTTTCCGCGCCCTCTCGCTCAACCCGCGGCACCGCTACCAGCGCGCCTTCGTCCTGCGCGAAGACCTTCGCGGCTTGATGGCGGGCTACAGCTTCGCCAGCATCAACGAAGACACGCGCGCCTTCCTCGGGCCGCTGCTGGAGGGGCACGCCGCGCAAGGCGCGGGCGCCCCGGCCTCGGGCGGCGGCTACGTGGCGGGCATCGAGAGTGCCCCTGACGCGCCGCATGGGGGCGACGACTTCGACGACTCGCCGGCCACTCACATCGATCACGACCCGATGACCACCGCGGCCGTCGCCGCGCAGGCGCTTGCCGAGCGCGTGGCGAGGGAGCGCGCCGACGTACCGGCGCCTGCGGCCGGGGAGTCGAGCGCGGCGAGCGGCGAGAAGACCGAGTGGACACAAACCCACGAGGGCTCGCTCACGCCGCTACCTCCGCTCGAAGCGGTCACATCCGGCCCCACCCCCGACAGCACGGCTGCCTACATCGCCCGGGGCGCGTCGGGCGGCGACTTGCCCGAGCCCGCGGCGCCTCCGCGCCAGCCCACGCTGGTCCCTTCCGAGCCCTCCGCCGAGTCGGAATCCGAGCCCCCGCGCGCCTCGTCACCCACGCTGGCGCCCGTCCCCTCCCCCTTCGCGCCTCCTGGCCTCGCGGCTGCGCCGGTCGCCTTCAACCCGGCCGCGATGCCCTTCGGGCCGATGGGCGACCGCGAGAGCGATTTCGAGGCGAGTCCGACAAACGACCCCGGCGAGGGCGCTCACGACGGCGTCCGCGCCGCCGGGAGCGCCTTCGAACCCGTCGCGG
>VGRE01000402.1 GCA_016875435.1 Deltaproteobacteria bacterium
CGACATCGACGCGCACCGTCACGCGCTTGGCACCCGCCTCGGCGGCGTTGCGCACGAGGTTCAGGAGCGCGCGCCTGAGCAGGTTGCCGTCGATGTCCACCACGCGCGACACGCCGCTCTCCACGGTGGTCTCCACGCCGAGGCGTCGCAAGCGCTCGTCTTCGAGCGCCACCACGGAACGGGCGATCTCCACCGGATTCTCCGGCGCGAGCACCGGGGTGCGCCGCCGGGCGAGGTCGAGGTAGCGCTCGGTGACAGCCTCGAGCCTCCGGATCTCGTTGACCAGGGTGCCGAGCATCGGTCGCCCCTCGGGGCTCACCTCGTCGGCGAGCAACTCCGCGTGGAGGCTCATCGCGTTGAGCGGGTTGCGCACCTCGTGCGTGACCTGGGCGAGGAGTTGACCCACCAGCGCCAGCCGCTCGGACTGCGCGAGCCTGTCGCGTATGCGATTTCGCTCGTCGACCGCCTCGGCCATCTCGTTGAAGGCCGAGGCGAGCACGCCGATCTCGTCGTCGTTTCCGGCGTCCACGGGCGCGGGACGCTCGCCGGCCTGGAGGCGGCGGGCCTGCTCGGTCAGCGCGACCACGGGTCGCAGCGCGGTGCCGGCCAGCCAGAACAGAGCGAGACCGAGTGGCAGCGTGGCGGCGACGAGGCCGAGCGACACCGTGAGCGCATCCTTCTGCGCGAGGGCGGTCTGCGCGGAGAGCGCGGCGACGCGGGCCTCGGCCAGGGCGGACACCTGGCGAACCTCGTCGCGCAGTCGCGCCGGATCGGCCGTGGACTCCACGATCTCGTCGAGTTGCGCGCGCGCGGAGCGCAGGTGCGCCGCCTCCTCGTCGTCGACGGCGCGCCCCTCGCCGGTGGCGACGGCGGCCCTCGCCTGGTCGACGAGGCCGCCGATGCGAGACGGATCGCCGCGATCTGCGACGCCCTCCATGCGCGCCCCGAGGCGGGCCAGCGGGAGCCAGGTGTCGTTGACGGTGGCCACGCTGCGCCCGATCCGGTCGAGCTGCTGTACGTCGTACGCGAGCGCCGCGAGGTGGAACGCCACCCCGATGAGCACCGCGCCCAGCACTCGACCCCGCAGGGTGCGCGACCATCGGAGCAACCGCATGTCACGAAGCTAGCCCGCGCGTTGCCACCACGAAGCACCGGGTTACGCGGCAGGCTCGCTTGATTGGAGCTTTGATGTCCGCGCTGCGTTCCCTTCTCGTTGTTGCCGCTCTCGCCAGCTTTGTCGGCACCATTCCAGCCTTCGTCGCTTGCGATGGCGGCAAGGCGGCCGGAGAGGCCACCACGGCCGCCCCTGCCGAAGACGTCGGCGAGCTGCTCGCCACCGTCAACGGCATCAAGATCGGCAGCAAGGAGTTCATGACCGCAGCCGAGCGCAAGGCGCCGGCCAACGGCGACACGCTCTCCGCGGAGGAGAAGAAGGAAGTTCTCGACGGCCTCGTGGAGGAGAAGCTGCTCTACGCCGAGGCGCTGAAGAAGGGCCTCGACAAGGACCCCAAGGTCCAGAAGGTCATGGTCAACACCCTACTCCGCGAGGAGGTCTACGCCACGGTGAAGAACAGCGACTTCACCGACGAGATGCTCCAGACCTACTACGACCAGCACAAGAGCGAGTTCATCGTCCCCGAGAAGGTGCAGATCCGTCGCATCCTGCTCAAGCCGAGCGAGGCCCGCAACGACGATGCCACCAAGGCCGAGGCCGAGAAGCTCCGCAAGGAAGTGGCAGCCAAGACCGACTCCTTCAAGGACGTCGCGGCGAAGTTCTCGGAAGACATGTACAAGCGTCGCGGGGGCGACGTGGGCTTCGTGTCGAAGGAAGGCAAGCCGGGCCTCGACCAGCAGATCGTCGACAAGGCCTTCGCGCTCGAGACGGGCGCCGTCTCCGACGTGTTCAAGACCACCGACGGCTACAACATCATCATGGTCGCCACGCGCCGGGAGCAGGTGGAGCGCACCTTCCAGCAGATGAAGGGCTCCGTGCTGCGCAAGGTGAAGAACGACAAGATGAAGGAGCTCTACGACGCCTACATCACCAAGATCAAGACCGGCGCCGACATCAAGATCGAGGAGGCGAAGGTTGCCGCCCTCGAGGTGAAGAGCAGCCGCCGCACCGGCGCGCTCCCCGGCATGCCGCTGCTCGGCGGCGAGGAAGGCGAGGAAGGCGAGGGTGGCCGCGAGGGCGTGGACGGCGCCGAGGGTGGCGATGGCGTTGCTGCTCCCCCCACGATGCCGACGCTCCCCGGGCCCGGCGAGGGCGTGCAGCTGGGCGAGGGCAAGATCGGGAAGGCCGGTGCCATGCGCGCCGGCGGCGGCAGCCGCGGCGGCGAGGGCAAGGCCGGCAAGGCCGGCAAGGCCGGCGGCGAGTAGCTCGCGATGGGCGCGCTTCCCCGCGTCGCGAGGAGCGCCCTCGTCGTGATCCTGCTGGTACTTGGCGCGACGGCGCAGGCGCAGACCGTCGGCAAGGTGGTCGATCGGGTGGCGGCCGTGGTCAACGACGAGGTGATCGTCCTGTCCGAGGTGTACACGCTGGGCGGCGACTACATCGAAGATGCCGTCACCGGCGGCGGGGAGCCCGCCCGCAACGTGGCGGAGCACGCCGTGCTGGAGCGCCTGATCGAGCGGGTGCTGATCGACCAGCAGATCACCGAGCTCAAGCTCGACGTCACCGAGCAAGACATCGACCGCGCCATCGACGATCTGGCGCGGCGCAACGGCCTCGACCGCGACGGCCTCCGCCGCGAGCTGGAGCGCCAGGGCATGACCTGGGACGGCTACCGCGACGAGCTGCGCGCGCAGCTGCGCGACCTGAAGTTCCAGCAGTCGGTGCTGCGCCCCCGCATCACCATCGCCGACGACGAGTTGCAAGACGCCTGGTTGCGCTCCGGCGGGGCCAGCGGGAGCGAGGTGGCCACGGTGCAGGGCGTCGTCCTCGCGCTGCCGCGAGACGCCGACGCGGCGGCGGTCGACGCGGTGCGGGCGCGGGCCCAGGAGGCCATCGCCCAG
>VGRE01000403.1 GCA_016875435.1 Deltaproteobacteria bacterium
CCCCGCCGGATCTCGCCGGCGCCCTCGCCCGCGCGCGCGCCGATGGTTTCTCGGCGCTGGTGATCGACACCCGGGTGCTGGCCACCGGCCAGTGGACGCAACTCGAGGCTGCGCTCCGGGGCGCAGGGGTGGAAGTGCCGACGCTGCTCGACGATGGGACGCTGGCGATCCCCCTTTCCCCCTAGGGAATCACGGCGCGAAGCAGGTCGTAGGACAACGCCACGAAAGGCGCGAAGATGTCGATCCCCACCGCGCGCAGGCCCCAGATCACGAGGAAAGGCAGGAAGATGCCGGCACGCTCCACGCCGTGCCAGAACGGAAGCAGCGACCGCGGCATGAAGTGCGCTGCCACCCGGCTGCCGTCGAGCGGCGGGATGGGCACCATGTTGAACACGGCGAGCAGCAGGTTCATCACCATGGCGATCGCCACGATCTGGCCCGCGGGGCCCTCGGCCAGCGTGGGGGCGACGTGCCAGAGCGCGGCAAAGAAGCCGAGGCAGAGCACGGAGAGCACCACGTTCGACGCGGGCCCGGCCGCCGCCGTCAGCATCATGCCGAAGCTCATCTTCACGTCGCGACGAAATCGCGTGGGGTTCACCGGGACGGGCTTGGCCCAACCGAAGGGCACGCCGATGAGCGGCAACAGCAGGGTGCCCACGAAGTCGACGTGAGCCATGGGGTCGAGCGTCATGCGGCCGAGCGCCTTGGCGGTGTTGTCTCCGAGCGCGTAGGCGCTGCGGGCGTGGGCCCACTCGTGGACCGAGAGCGACAGCCACATGACGAGAATCGAGGCGAGGCGAATGGGGTCGAGGAGATCGGTCACGCGGGGCTTTCCGAGGGATAGGGCGGGGCAGGTTCGGCCGGGGCGGCGACAGGGAGCGCGTGGTGCACCACCCGCGCGGAGCGGATCTGTGCACGGGGGACCACTCGCGCCAGCGGCTCGCCGTCGACCTGGAGCTCGATCAGCTCGGGGTTTGCCCAGATGATGCCGCCGACGATCGTGCTGCCGTCGAGCACGTCGAACTCGGCCCTCGCCGGACCGGCCGGCTCCGCCACCTGGCTCATGGAGTCGATGAGCACCGAGGCGAGATCGATGCCCTCGATGCGCCGGCGTCCCACGGCGTCGAACTCGTCGACGAAGATCACGCGGGCGGAGTTCCTCGCCGCCGTCTCGAGGAGGTCGCGGACGCGGGCCGCCCCCGCGCCGACGAAGAGTTCCACGAAATCGGTGGCGCTGGTCACGAAGAAGCGAACACCCGCCTCGCCCGCGACGGCGCGGGCCAGGAGGGGCTTGCCGTTGCCGGGCGCGCCCTCGAGCAAGATGCCCCGGGGCGGGCGCACGCCGTCCTCCTCCCAGCGCCCCGGGTCCTTCAGCCAGCGCACCACGTCGCCGAGCACCTGCTTGGCCTCGGCGGCGACGCCGACATCGGTGGACCGCGTCCTCTCCGCGTCCGGCATCAGCAGGCATGACTTGTCGCGGCGGAAGTCGTTGAGTTTGCCGACGCCTTGCTGCGACTGCACCCGGACGAGGAACGTGCACAACTTCGGGTTCACCGGGCGGCTCCGGCGAAGAGCCTATCCCAGCGTCAGCCGCGTCCGAAGGCGTACGCCTCCCGCAGCGCCTCTCGCGCGCCGCCCTCGTACACCTCGCCGTGCGACACGACCAGCCGGTCGAAGTCGAAGGCGTCGCAGGCTCGGTCGACGGATCGGGCGGCGGCGCGATGATCGTCGAGGTACTGCGACTTGCCCAGCCGCGTCATGCAGAGCTTGTCGTTGCCGTCGTTGAGCCACATGGCAAAGCGGAGCAAGCCCGTGGCGTTGCGGATGTTGAAGGCCACGTCGACCCCCACCAGGGTGCGCGTGGACGCGTGGAAGAGCAGGCGCTCGTCTACCCGGCGTGCACCTTCGAGCGGCAGCATTTCGAAGGTGTCGGCGAGGCCGCCCGGGACGGTCGCTCCCAGTTCCTCGTCGATCCGCAGGCGGGGCTGCTTCGCGCGAATCGTCGGGACCGCGTAGACCTTGGCTTCGGGAAAGGCCGCGGCGGCAGCCACGCAGAAGAGATTGTGGAGCTGATTCGGCACCACCACGTCGCTCACCTCGCCGAGCCCACGGATCTCGGCGAGATCGGTCTCGGCGAGCGGCCCCGGCGACACGAGCACGAGACTCCCGACCGGCCGCCGCACCAGCGTGCTGCGCGTGCCGAGGCGGAGCCCGCCGACCGAGAAGTCGCGGTGATCCACCACCCAGAGTCCGTCGTCGAGCCTGCGCAGGCCGGCCATCGTGCACCTAGCGTGGGCCCTATATTCGCTTACGACTATCGTCAAAATAATTTACTATCGTCGCATGGCGCCCTCCGTCGACGAGTTGGAAATCCTGAAGCGGGCCTCGCTGGGCCAGGTGCTGTTCCGGGCCGCTCGCCTCTACAACGAGCTGGCGGTGGCGCGCGTCCGAAAGGTGTTCCCAGCTTTCAAGCTGGCGCACACGCAGCTCTTGCCGCACCTGTCCCACGAGGGCATCCGGCTCACCGAGTTGGCCCGTCGCGTGGGCACCAGCAAGCAGGCGATCGCACCGCTGGTCGAGGAGCTCGTGACCGCCGGCGTCATCGAGCGCGCGCCCGACCCCTCCGACGGCCGGGCGCAGCGGCTCCGCATCACCCTGCGCGGGCGCGAGGCGATGGCACACGGCCTCGGCGTGCTCGGCGCCCTCGCGGCGGAGCTGGAGCCCGAGCTTGGCCGCGAGCGCATGGCCCGGCAACACGACGACCTCCTGGCACTGCTCGCCGCGCTCGAGCGACGAAGCGCAGCTACAATGGGGCCGTGATCGAGGCACTGGTCATCGGGACGATTGCGGTGGGCGAGTTGGCGCTCGCGACGATCGTGCCCTGGTGGGCGAGCTGGTTCCTGGCCTGGTGCGGCCTCTCCACGGGCGTGGCGGCGCTGGCCTACGGGCTGCGCCGCCCGGGCCTGTTGATGAAGGAGCGGGTGGGCCGCTACTTGCTCTGGCCCTACCTGTA
>VGRE01000404.1 GCA_016875435.1 Deltaproteobacteria bacterium
TGTCAGAAACCTACCCCTTCTTCCCCTTCGTGGAGATCAAGGAAGAGAACCAGGCGCTGTACTTTCAGTTCGACCAGCCGCTGCCCCCCGGGAAGCGCCACGTGATGCACGTGCGCACCCGAGGCGAGGCCTACCTGCCCGAGGGCGCCGAGGTGCAGTGGGAGCTCCTCGAGGCCCAGGCCTTCGGTCGCTTCGCCTGGCGGCGCCTGCACGCGCCCGGCGAGGGCACGGCACGGCCCTACCAGCTCACGCGCACCGGCACGCTCGAGTTCCCCCTGCCCGAAACGCCGCCGGTGGGCCCCGACGGGTTCTGGCTCCGGGCACGATTCGCGCTCCCGGCGCGTACCGGCCTCGACGCCCTGCCGCAGATGCCGCCCATCACCCACGTGCTGCTCAACACCGTGGAGGTGGCCAACCTCGTCACCGTCCGCACCGAGCGCTTCAGTGGCCTCGGCGTGCCGAACCAGGTGATCCAGCTCCGTTACGCACCCATCTTCCTGCACGACCTCGAGCACGAGCGATCGCTCTTCGCGCGGCCGGAGCTGTTCCCCGACATCGTGGTGCTCGTCGAGGCTCCCGACGGCTCGCGTGACGAGTGGGTGCGCGTGCCCGACGGCGCGCTGCTCACCGCCAGCAAGGACGATCGCATCTTCGTGGTCGATCCCACCGAGGGCACGCTCACCTTCGGCAACGGCATCCGCGGGCGCATGTTGCCCGTCGGCAGTGCCAACGTGATCATCGATACCTACCGCGTCGTGCCCGGCGCCAAGGGCAACGTCGGCGCCGGCGACATCAACGTGGTGGAGGGCTTCGCCGACGCGGTGAAGGCCGAGAACCTCCTGCCCGCCAGCGGCGGTCGCGACGCCGAGACGATCGACGAGATCATCCGGCGGGCGCCGAGCCTGCTCACCAGCCGCGACCGCGCGGTGACGCAGAACGACTTCGCGATCATCGCCCAGGAAGCCAGCGGCGAGGTGGCACGCGCCGCCTGCGACGGGAAGATGGGGGCCGACGGCACCGTGGAGATCGTGGTGTTGCCGCGGCGCCGCGAGGGCGAGTCCTTCCCCGACCCGCTCCTCGGGACGGGCCTGCGCGACCACGTCCAGACCTACCTGAAGAAGCGTTGTCTCATCAACGTGTACCCGGTGGTGCGCCTCGCGCGCGCGGTCCAGGTCGACGTGAGCGTCACCCTTCGCCTGCGTCCCAACGCAAACCTGCTCGCAGTGCGAGAGGCGTCGACGCGGTGGACCGAGGCCTTCCTCGACCCCTACATCGGCGGCCTCGACGGTCTCGGCTGGCCCTTCAAGGGCACGCTCTACGCGCAGGACTTCGCCAGGATGGTCGCCGATATCCCCGACGTGCGCCACGTCATCGACGTGCAGCTCTACCCGGTGGTGGGCGACCACAAGACCCGCGGCACCCCAGGCTGGGAGGGCGGCGAAGGCGTGCGCGAGCTGGGCTTGCCCGACGAAGACCTCTTCTCCGTGCGCCGGGTGCGCATCAAGACCGAGGAAGTCGAGTGACACGCGCGCTCACGCTCTACGGCCATGCCCCCCAGGGCTCGGCCTCGGACTTTCGCTACCTGAAAGACGTGGTGCGCATCGGCTACCCGATTCGCGAGGCGGTCACCTACCTCAACCGCCACGTGGGCAACCCGGTGAGCTACCGCCTCGTCGAGGCCCTGCGCGGCGAGCGGGCCGGCTGCGTACGCAGCGTGGAAGTGCAGCCCTCGGCCGGTGGCGAGCCCACCTACGTGCGCGCGCTGCGGCTGCTCCCCGACGGGAGCTCCGCCAGCTACTACACGCCCGACGACCTCGTGATCATCGAGGCCGAGGTGGTCACTCCCGACGGGCGCCCGCCCAGCGCCCTCGGCTCCCGCGACAGCCTGGTGTTGCACGTGCCGGTGCGCGGCTACCTGCGTTTCTTGCCCGGCCTGTTCCAGGGGGCCGTCCCCGCGCAGCGTCGCGACATCGTGCGTGCCGACGAGGTGAGCGCCCGCCGCTGGGGCACCGGGCAGCAGCAGGTCCACAGCGTCGAGGTCCAGAGCTTCAACGCCGACGCACTCCGCCGCTTCTTGTTCCTGTTCCAGCACGTGATGACCACCATCACCGACCGGATCGACGCGCTTCCCGGCCTCATCGACCCCTGCACGACCGACCCGCGGTTCCTGCCCTGGATCGCGAGCTGGGTGTCCTTCCCCCTCGACAGCTCCCTCCCGTTGCACCAGCAGCGCGAGCTGGTTCGCCGCGCCATCCGGCTCTACCGCACCCGCGGCACCGTTGCGGGCGTGGAGGAGATGATTCGCGTGCTCACCGCCGCCCCGGTGCGCATCGCGGAAACCAACAAGCCCAACGCATTCGTGCTCGGTCGCTCCACCCTCGCGGGCGGCACCAGCATCGAGAAGCGCTACCTGAACAACGAGCCGGCAGGGCACTTCGTGTCGGAGCCCGGCCGCGCACCCACGAGCTTCTTCGCGCTGGTGCTCGAGCCGCGGCCCGCCTTCAGGAAGCGCTTCGGCGAGCGCGCCCCGGGCGTGCTGCGCCGCATCGTCCAGATCGTCTCGAGCGAGAAGCCCGGCCACATCTCCTTTTCCATCCGATTCGACAACGAGGGCAGGCACCAGTGAACCCCAAGCAACTCTTCCAGCTCAGCCGCCTTCGCGCCTTCGAGGGACTCTGCCTCACCGCGAAAGACCTGCAAGACGAACAGACTTACCACCGCCGCAACCTGCAGCGACACGTGCTGTACATGCACGGCCACGGCATCGTCCAGGGCCTGCAGGTGGAGATCGAGCAGCGAAAAGACCGTTACGTGGCGGTTATCCAGGCTGGCTACGGCGTGACCCGCATCGGCCAGGGAGTGCTGTTGCCCGAGGCGGTGGCGGTGCCGCTGGAGGTGCCACGACAAGACGGCGAGTACATGCTCTGGCTCTTCCACGTGGAGGGCGCCGACGAATCTGACACCCGCAACAAGTTCGACGCCAGCGAGTCGGAGTCGGCCCGCAT
>VGRE01000405.1 GCA_016875435.1 Deltaproteobacteria bacterium
GCCGCCGGGCCGCGCCTCGGCTGGGGGAGCAAGGGGGGCGCGCTCCACCGGCTCGCCGAGCCGCGCCAGGGGCCCCGGCATGCGCAGTCCCGGGGCGCAGGCGCTAAGCATCGAGAGCATGGCCAGCCCGAGCATGGCCGGGCCAGCATAGCCGAGCTTGACGAGTCAAGTCGAGGGCTATTCGTCCTCGGCGGGCTCCTCGGCCTCTTCCTCGTCGTCGCCCATGTCGTCGTCCTCGACCTCGGCGTCCTCGTCGACGTCGCCCTCTTCCTCGAGTTCGTCCTCCACCCGACTGGCCTTGAGGCTCGACTTGCCCCGGTACTTCGCGAGGATCGCCTCGCGCGGGTCGGGGTTCGTATCTTCACGCTGGTCGGCCCCGCACTTCGGGCACAGCGGCTCCGGGCGGTTGAGGTCGTAGAACTTCGTGCCGCACTGGTAGCAGCCGTAGCGCCTGCCGAGCTTCGTCTTGTCCTGCATCGGGTCTCTCGAAGGGGCCGCCATCTATACCGAGCCCCCTCGGCGGCGCAAGCGGAGGCGCCAGGTGTCAACCGACCGGGCGAGTGGGCGGAAGGCGCGATAAGGTGCGCGGCCGCTCGGGGAGCCGGTCATGTTGCTTGTCACGACGCTCTTTCTCGCCTGCCCGCCGCTGGACGGATCCGGCGGCACTGAAGACGTGCGCGTCGACCACGCGAGGGGCGACGCGGAGTCCACGTCTCCGCGCACCTGCGTCAACGAGAACGGCGTCGTCTACACCACCTGGCAAGACGACCGCGACGGGAACGACCATGTGTGGTTCAACAAGTCGGCCGACGCCGGCGTCACCTTCCTCGCTGGCGACGAGCTGCTGAGCAACGGCAAGGGCGACGCCCGCAACCCGGTCATCGCCTGCAGCGGCGACTACGTCTACGTCGCCTGGGAAGACACCCGCGACGGGGAACTCGAGTACGAGAACATCTACCTCCAGTGGTCCGACGACGGCGGCCGGAGCTGGCAGGACGATGACATCCAGCTCGATGGCGATCCCGACGGCGACTTCATGTCCAAGGCCCCCGCCATCGCCGCGGCGGGCGACAACGTGTGGGTGGCCTGGTCCGACCAGGTCAACGGCGCCTACGACATCTTCGTGCAGCGCAGCCAGGACAACGGCGAGCGCTGGCTCGACGCCCCGGTGCGGGTCGACACCGACGAGGCGGGCGCGGCCTATTCCTCCTCGCCGGTGATCGTGGGCGACGAGGAGGACCACGTGGTGGTGGCCTGGGAAGATCGCCGCGACGGCAACTCCGACATTTACGTGAACTTCTCGATCGACAACGGCGAGAGCTTCTCGAGCAGCGACCGGCGCCTCGACGAGGGCGACGAGGCGGGCGCCACCAACAGCTTCGAGCCCCAAATCGCGATGGACGGGGAGAACGTCTACGTCGCGTGGCACGACGAGCGCTTCGGCGAGAACAAGGACGTCTTCCTCAACCTCAGCCGCTCCTACGGCGACGGGTGGAAAGACAGCGTGATCCGCATGGAAACCGACGCGGAGGGCATCGCTGACTCGCAGAACCCGTCGATCGTCGCGCGCGACGGCGGCGTCTGGGTGGCCTTCCAGGACAACCGGGCCAGCGGCTACGACATCTTCCTCCAGTACTCGGCCGACGCTGGGGTCGCCTGGCTGGAAGAAGAGTACCGGATGGACAGCGACGGCAACGGTCAGGCGCAGTCCTTCGAGCCCCACGTGACCGTGAGCGGCGACACCTGGCTCGTGGCCTGGCAAGACCGCCGCAACGACAGCGGCGACGTGGGCTTCAACGACCTGTTCTACAACTACACGGTCGACGCGGGCTCCACCTGGCAGGCGGGCGACCTCCGAATCAACAGCAACGAGACGGGCACCGCCTACGCCATCGACCACGGCGTGGCCGTGTTCGAGGAGCGCATCATCACGGTCTGGGCCGATGGCCGCGCCGGCAGCAGCGACATCTGGGCTGCGAGCCGCCCCCTCGGCATCAACAGCGTCTACGTCGCGCCCGACGAGGACTAGGCGCGCCCGGTGACCGGGGTGGCGCTACTCGCCGTCCTCGCCTGCGAGCGGGGCCCCGCCGACCCGCGCCCGGCGCTCCGGGCGAAGCTCCCGGAGGGCCGGGCGGTGCGCCTCGATCCCGACCGGGCGCTCGCCGCGGGCGACCTCTTCGTCGCCTGCGCCGGCGCGAAGCAGGCCGCCCGTGTCGCGACCTCCGAAGCCGAGTGGGCGCGCTTGTTGACCGTGGCGGCCCGCGACCCGAACTGCCTCGACGAGGCCGACGGCAACGCCCTTGCCGCGTGGGGACGGGGTCGCCCCGGCTGGGCCGACGCGGCCGGGGAATGGGACGCCGCGCACGGGCTCCACGTCGACCCGGCCTCCTTGTCGCCGGCGGCCAGGCTGCGAGTCGCCCTCCAAGACGGCAACGCCAACGCCACGCGCGCTGCGGCCGAGGCCGCGCTCGAGGCCGATCCCGGCGACGACCTCGCCCGCGCGGTGCTCACCCGCGCCGCGATCGACGCCGGCAACCTCGCCGAGGCGATTGCCCGCTCCGAGGGACGTTCGGGCGCCACGCTGTCACGACTTCACGCGCAGGCACTCGACGAGGCCGGGGACTTCGGGGCAGCCGCCGCCGCCTACGAGCGCGCCGGTTTCTCGCTGCACGCCGCCGCCATTCTCTACCAGTCGCTCGGCCGCGCCGATGCGACGAGCGCCTACTTCGAGGACCCTGTCCCCCCGGTGGCCATTCACCGCGGCTGGATGGCGCTGCTCGCGAGCGAGCTTCCGCTGACCGCGGGGCTCGACGACTCGCCCGAGGCCAGCCTTCTGCGCGCGCTCGCGGGGGAGAAGATCGACGTGGACGAGCTTCCCGGTGACGAGGCCGCCGTGGTCCACGCGCGGCTCAGCGGCGAGCTCGCGCGACTCGACGCCGCCATCTCCCGCGCCCCGGCGCGCGAGGTGCTCCACCGGGCGCGGATCG